>NZ_SMOA01000048.1 GCF_004353985.1 Paracraurococcus ruber
CTGGGCGCTCTGGGCGGCGCTGCGGCGGCAGGGGCCGGTCGGGCATGTGCCGCGCCGGCTCGCCTCCGCGCTGCGCGACGGGCAGGCACCGGCGCCCACGGCACCGCCGGCGGCGCTGCGGGGCGTGCTGCGGCATCCCTGGCTGCTGGACGCGCCGGAGGCCTGGGAGGCGCCGCCGACGCGCATCAGCGTCATCGCCTGCACCCGCGATGGCGGGGCGCTGCTGCGCGACGCGCTGTCCTCCCTCGCCGCCCGCGCGGCGGAGCCGGCGCTGCTGGAGGCGCTGGTGGTGGACAATGGCAGCACCGCGCCGGAGACGCTGGCGATCCTGGCCGAGGGCGAGGCGCGGGGCCGCTTCCGCGTGCTGCGGCGCGACGAGCCCTTCAACTGGTCGCGCCTCAACACCCTGGCGGCGCGGCAGGCGACGGGCGACATCCTGCTGTTCCTCAACGACGACACGCGCATGCTGACCGATGGCTGGGACCGCATCCTGCGGCGGCTGCTGGCCGAGCCGGAGGTGGGCGCGGTCGGCGCCCGGCTGCTCTACGAGGACCGGACCATCCAGCATGCCGGCGTGCTCTGCGGGCTGGAGGGGCTGGTGGGGCATGACGGCGTCGGCGCGGCGGCGGAGGCGCCGGGGCCGCTCGGCCGCTGGCAGGTGCCGCGCCAGGCCGGCGCGGTGACCGGCGCCTTCCTCGCCTGCCGGCGCGCCGCCTTCGACGCGGTGGGCGGCTTCGACGCGCAGGCCCTGCCGGTCAGCTTCAACGACGTGGACCTGTGCCTGAAGCTGCGCGCCGCCGGCCTGGCGGTGCTGTACGAGCCGCGGATCGCGCTGCTGCACTACGAATCCAAGTCGCGCGGCCATGACGATGCCGACCCGGCGAAGCAGGAACGGGCGGAGGCCGAGCAGGCCCGGCTGCGGGAGCGTTGGGGCGAGGCGCTGCTGCTGGACCCCGGCTGGAACCCGCATTGGAGCCGCTGGACGAAGCCCTTCGCGGCGCTAAGGGAGCCTTCGCCGGCCGAGATCGCCCGGCATCTGGCGGCCAGCTGCCGGGCGGATCCCTGGTCGCTGGCGGGCTGACCGTCGCGGCGGCGGATCGCGTCCCGGACCGGACGACGCGCCGCCGCGACGGTCAGCCCGCAGGGCGGATCAGGCATCCGGCCAGGCGCGGCCGGGAGCGAGAGGCCGGGGGCCCCCTGGCCGGGCGGCGGATGCACGCGCCCGGGCGGTCACGCCGCGCCGCGCTAAGCCCTATTCCGCCGCGAGAAGCGCCGGCGCGGCGACCAGGCAGCCGGCCGGCAGCCCGATGCTGCAGCGCAGGCCTTCCGCCCGCCATTCCCGCGCGATCCGCCCGCCAAGCTGGTCGCGGATCGTCGCATCCAGGATGCGGGTGCCGAAGCCGGCCGGTGCGCGGCCGCGCGGCTGCGGCACCGCCAGGGTTTCCTGCCAGGCGAGGTCGAGCCCGCCTTCCGGCAGCCATCGCCAGGTGAGGGAGAGGCTGCCGCCCGGCGCCGCCAGGGCGCCATGGCGCGCCGCGTTGCTGGCCAGTTCGTGCAGCACCATCGCCATGGGTTGCGCCGCGAGCGGCGAGAGCAGCACCGGCGGCCCGGCCAGCTGCGCCCGCTGGCCGGACGGGCCCTGCCGGTTCAGCTCCGCCGTCGCCAGGCGTCGCAGGTCGGCCCCCTCCCAGCGGGATTGCGCCAGCAGCGTATGGGCGCGGGCCAGGGCGGCGATGCGGGCCTCGACGCGCGGCAGCAGGCCGGCCGGCGGCTCCCCGCGGCTGAGCCGCAGCAGGGCCTGGACCACGGCCAGGGCGTTGCGGGCGCGGTGGTCCACCTCGTGCAGCAGGCGCTGCTGCGCCTCCTCCGCTTCCCGCCGCGCGGTCGCGTCGCCGATCACGCCATGCCAGAGGATGCCGCGCGGCCCGGGCCAGGCCTGGATGCGCAGCTCGATCCAGCGCTGCGGCAGCCCCGGCGTGGCGCGCAGGCGCAGCGTGCATTGCGTCGGCTCGCCGCTGCGGCGGCCCTGCTCCAGCGCCGCCTGCAGCAGGGGGGCGTCGGCGGGGTCGAGCCGCTGCCGCAGCGCATCGCCGCGCGCCAGGCAGGCCGGCTGCCAGCCCAGGATGGCCGCCGCGCTGGCGTCCCAGGTGACCTCGTCCGCCGCCTCGTCCCAGGACCAGCAGCCGAGGCCGGCGGCGCCGAGCGCGAGGCGCTGCCGCGCCGTGCTCTCGGCCAGGCTGGCGCGCCGCAGCGCCTCGTCCCGCAGCGCGGCCGCCGCGGTGGCGCGGATCCGCCGGTCCCAGCGCAGGGCGAAGCCGGCCAGCAGCAGCAGGGCCAGGGCGGCGACCGCCAGGAAGGGCAGGACGGAAGGCGTCGCGGGCGGGGCCTGCAGCGCCGCAACCTGCAGCGGCCAGCCGGGCACCGCGCGGCGGACCACCAGCACGCCCTGCTCCGGCTCGGTCCCCGCGCCGCTGCGCAGCAGCACCTGGCCGTCCGGGGCCAGCAGCGCGATGCGGATGCCATCGCGCGGCGCGAGCATCGCCAGGGCGGCGCCGAGGGAGGCAAGGTCGGGCTCCACCCCCTGCAGCGCCAGATGGGTCCATGGCATCGGCACGGCGGCCGGCTCGCGCGGCGCGGCATCGGCGGTGGCCGGCGGGGCGGCCGGGTTGCGCGGCGCGTCCTCCGCCCGGCGGGGCGTCGCCGCCTGCTGCGCCAGCAGCGCCGCGACGGCGTCCGCCGCCTTGGCCGCCAGGCGGCCGAGCCGATCGATCTCGGCGAGCGGCGGCGGCACCGCGCGTTCGATCAGGATGAGGGCGGGCGGGGCGAGGATCGCCGCCAGCAGCAGCCCGAGGGCAAGCCATGACGGGCCCGGCCGGCCGGGTGCCAGACCTGTCGAGCGAACCCGGCGGCGTGGCGACTGCAAGGTGGCGGTGATGCCCATAGCGGGCGCCTGTCGCTGCCGCGTGGGCCCCTTGCCCGACGCTTCCTGGCCGCAGAATGATCTCGATGGGCGAAATGTGCATGTCGAAATCGCGTGAAGCGCGCATCCGACCTTTGGCGGTGAAGGGCATCCGGCCCCAGGGTCCAGGCGCCGCGGCGCGCCGCCAGCGCGGATCGACAAGCCGGCGATCGGCCGTATCGTGGCGGCGGAGCCCGGTGCGAGGATGCGGCGGGCGGAGAACCCTGTCGATGCCCGAATCCCCGCGTCCGCTTGCGCCGGAGGCGCCCGCGCCGGGCGAGGTGCGGATGCTGCAGCCCGGCCTGCTGCGCGCCCGCATGCCGCTGCCCTTCCCTCCCGGCCATGTGAACATCTGGCTGCTGGAGCATGCCGGCGGCTGGCTGGCGGTGGACACCAGCGTGTCCAGCCGCACGACGCGGGAATTGTGGGACCAGGTGCTGGCGCAGCCGGAACTGGGCGGGCGCGGCCTGACCGGCCTGATCGTCACGCATTTCCACCCCGACCATATCGGCCTGACCGGCTGGCTGTGCGAACGCTTCGGGCTGTTCCCGACGATGACGCGCATCGAATGGCTGATGGCGCGCGCGCTGTGGTACGACAGCGGGCCGGACATGATGGCGCAGCAGGTCGCGCACTACACGCGCGCCGGCTGCCCGGCGGAATACCTCTCCTTCGTCGAGGGGCGCGGGCCGCTCTACCAGCGGGCGGTCGGCGAATTGCCGCGCAGCTTCCATGCGCTGAAGGATGGCCGGTCCACGACGATCGGCGGCAGCGAATGGCGCGTGGTGACCGGCGCCGGACATGCGCCGGACATGGCGACGCTGTACAGCGCCGAGCGCGGGGTGCTGATCTCGGCGGACCAGATCCTGCCGCGCATCTCGCCCTATATCGGCCTGCATCCGGGGGAGCCGGAGGCCGACCCGCTGGGCGACTTCCTGGCCAGCAACGAGCGCTTCCGCGGCCTGCCGGAGGAGACGCTGGTGCTGCCTTCGCATGGCGAGCCCTTCACCACGCTGCATCGCCGCCTGGACCAGCTGGCGGCGCATCATGCGGAGCGGCTGGATGCGCTGGCCGAATCCTGCCGGGAGCCGCTGACCGCCTACGAGGCCGCGCAGGTGCTGTTCCCGCGCGCCAGCGGCGAGCTTTCGCAGGTGGGCTTCACCGTGGGCGAGACGCTGGCGCATCTGCGCCGCCTGGAGCGCCAGGGCCGCGTGGCGGCGGAGCCCCTGGGCGAGGTCCTGCGCTTCCGCACGCGCGCATAGACCCACAGAAGAAGGAGAGGGGGGGCGCGGGGGGAGAGTTCTCTCTCCCCCTGCCTCTTTGGGGTGATGGACGCAGTCGTCATCGGCGCCGGCGCGGCGGGGATCGCGGCGGCAAGGCGGCTTCTGGCCCTTGGCCGGACCGTGCAGGTGCTGGAAGCGGGCGGGCGCCTGGGCGGCCGGGCGTACACGGACGGCGCGTCGCTCGGCGCGCCCTTCGACCATGGCGCCTCCTGGATCCATGTCGCGGAGACCAACCCGCTGACGCCGGTGGCCCGCGCGCTGGGGTACACGCTGCGCGACGAGCGCCGCCGGGTGCGCGACATCCTGCTGACGGAGGGCCGCCCGGCGACGCCGGCGGAGCGCGCGGCGCATGACGACGCGGCCGAGGCCTGGGAGGCGGCGGCGGAGGCGCGCGACGCGGCGGGCGGCGCCGACATCCCCCTGGCCGCGGCGGTGCCGCGCGGCGGCCCCTGGGACGCGACCATCGCCCACTGGTTCAGCGACATCATCTCGGGCGTCGGTGCCGACCGCTTCAGCCTGCGGGACTATGTCGCCACGGCGCTGGACGGCGCGAACCTGCAGGTGGCGGAGGGCTTCGGCACGCTGGTCGCACGGCTGGGCGAGGGGCTGCCGGTGCGGCTGGGCGCGCCGGTGCGGCGCCTGCGCTGGGACGGCGCGGGCGTGACCGCCGAAGGCGACTGGGGCGCGCTGCGGGCGCGGGCGGCGATCGTCACCGTCTCGACCGGCGTGCTGGCTGCGGGCGGCCTCCGCTTCGCGCCGGACCTGCCCGCCGAGGTGCAGTCAGCCATCCACGGTGTCCCGCAGGGGCTGCTGAGCAAGGTGGCGCTGCGGGCCTCCGGGCCCGGGCGGCTCGGCCTCGGCCCCTTCGCACGGCTGGGGCGGCGGGTGGCGGCGCCGGGCGATGCGCCGATGTCCTGGATGCTCTGGCCCTGGGGCCGCGACCATGTGGTGGGCTTCATCGGCGGCGACGCGGCGTGGGAATTGGCGCGGCAGGGCCCGGCCGCGGCCGAGGCCTTCGCGCGCGAGGACCTGGCGCGCTTCTTCGGCGCGGCGGAGGTCGCCCGCAGCCTCGCCCCCGGCGCGGTGGCGACCGGCTGGGCGGAGGATCCGCTGTTCCGCGGCGCCTATTCGCATGCCCTGGTCGGGCAGCATGGCGCCCGGGCGGCGCTGCGCGATGCGGCGCTGGCCGGCGGGCGGCTGCGCTTCGCCGGGGAGGCCTGCCACCCCCGCCTGGCCGGCACCGTCGGCGGCGCCTGGGAGAGCGGGGAGCACGCCGCGGCGGAAATCAGCGCCGCCCTCGGCTGACGGCAAGGCCGGCTTGGCGCATGCTGCCGGCATGACACGCCAGGAATTCGCGGCCGCCGCCGCAGCCCGCGCCGGCGAGGTGGTGGCCCTGACGCGGGCGCTGGTCGCCGTGCCCTCCCCCAACCCGCCGGGCGACACGAATGCCTGCGCCGAGGCGGCGGCGGCGCTGATCCGCGACGCGGTCCCGGATGCCGAGGTGGCGCTGCACCGGACCAGCGACCTGGTGGCGAATGTCGTCGCGCGGGTGCGCGGCAGCGGGCCGGGGCGGCGCGTGGTGTTCAACGGCCATCTCGACACCTATCCGGTGAACGAGGCGCTGCCCTGGACCGTGCCGCCGCTGGGCGGCGTGCTGCGCGACGGCAGGCTGTATGGCCGCGGCACGGCCGACATGAAGGGCGGCATCGCCGCCTCCATCCTCGCCCTGTCGCTGCTGGCGCGGCACCGCGCGTTGTGGCGGGGGGAGGCGGTGCTGACGCTCGCGGGCGACGAGGAATCCATGGGCCCGCTGGGCACCAGATGGCTGATGGACAATGTCCCGCATGCGGTGGGCGACGCGGTCATCATCGGCGATGCCGGCAGCCCGCGGGTGCTGCGCTTCGGCGAGAAGGGCTTCCTGTGGCTGGAGATCGAGGCGGAGGGGCGGGCGGCGCATGGCGCGCATGTGCATCTGGGCGTCAATGCGCTGGACCGGCTGTGTGCCGCGCTGGATGCGGTGCGCGGGCTGCGCGCCCTGGTGCCGGAGGCGCCGGCGGGCGTGACGGCGGCGATCGCCGCGGCCAGGCCGGTCAGCGAGGCGCTGGCCGGCGCCGGCGAGGCGGATGTGCTGGGCAGCGTGACGGTGAATATCGGCCGGATCGAGGGTGGGACCTCGACCAACCTGGTGCCGGCCAGCGCGCGGGCGGGCGTCGATATCCGCCTGCCGGTCGGCGTGGCCTGCGCCCGGGCGGAGGCGGCGCTGGCCGCGGCGCTGGCGGCGCACCCGGGCGTCACCTGGCGCGTGACCCGCCGCTTCGAGCCGAACCACACCGACCCGGCGCAGGCGGTGGTGCGGGTGACGGCCGCGGCGGCGGCGGAGGTGCTGGGCGGCCCCTGCGCCGTGAACATGCGGGTCGGCGGCAGCGATGCGCGGTGGTTCCGCATGGCCGGGCTGCCCACCGTGGTCTATGGCCCGACGCCGCACAACATGGGCGGCGCCGACGAATACGTGCTGGTGGAGGAGCTGGAGCAGGTGGCGCGGGTGCATGCGCTGGCGGCGCTGGACCTGCTTTCGGCACCGGCGTGACCGCGCCGCGCCCATCGGCCGAGGCGGCGCGCAGCCCGCCGCAGGACGTGCCGCGGGCCATGCTGTGGATGCTGGCCTCCGGCCTGCTGTTCACCGGGCTGAACGCGCTGCTGCGGACCCTGGCGCAGCAGCTGGATCCCTTCGTCGCGCAGTTCCTCCGCTACGCCGCCGGGCTGCTGGTGATGCTGCCCTTCATCCTGCGCGCCGGCCTCGCGGCCTATCGCCCCAAGGGCATGGGCGGGCAGCTCTGGCGCGGCGCGGTGCACACGGCCGGCCTGGTGCTGTGGTTCATCGCCGTGCCGCATGTGCCGCTGGCGGAGATGGTGGCGCTGGGCTTCACCACGCCGCTCTTCATCATGCTGGGCGCCGTGCTGATCCTGCGCGAGACGCTGGTCCCGGCGCGCTGGGCGGCGGCGCTGGTGGGCTTCGCCGGCGTGCTGGTGGTGGTCTCGCCCGGGCTCGGCGGCGGCGGCAACCCCTATGCGCTGGTGATGCTGGCCAGCGCGCCGCTGTTCGCCGCCAGCTTCCTGATCACCAAGGCGCTGACCCGGCGGGACAGCCCGGCGGTGATCGTCGCCTGGCAGGCGATCGGCGTCACGATGTTCACCCTGCCCATGGCGCTCTATGCCTGGACCTGGCCGACGCCGCTGCAATGGGCGCTGTTCCTGGCGACGGGCGTGCTCGGCTCGGCCGGGCATTTCTGCCTGACGCGCGGGTATTCGCTGGCCGACATCTCGGCGACGCAGCCGGTCAAATTCCTGGAGCTGATCTGGGCGTCGCTGATGGGCTTCGCGGTCTGGGGCGACGTGCCGACCCACACGACGCTGCTGGGCGGCGCGGTGATCTTCGCCGCCACCACCTGGATCGCGCGCCGGGAAGCACGGGCGAGGGCGAGGGCATGACCGACATCCCGCCGGTGGCGCAGGGCGGATCGCGGGACGGCAGGCATGCCGCCCCCGGCACGGCGTTCGTCTGGGAGGCGCTGGTCGAGATCGGCCCGACCCGGATGCTGGGGCAGGGGCCGCTGGGCGAGCGGCGCCTGGTCCCGATCCTCGGCGGCCGGTTCGAGGGGCCGCGGATCCGCGGCCGCGTGCTGCCCGGCGGCGCCGACCGGCAATTGCTCCGCCCCGACGGGGTGAAGCGGCTGGAGGCGCTGTACGAGATCGAGGCCGAGGACGGCGCGGTCATCACCGTGCTGAACCGGGTGGTGATCGCGCCGCGGGAGGGCGCGGCGGACTACCGCGCCTCGACGCTGGAGGTGACGGCGCCGGAAGGGCCGCATGGCTGGCTGAACCGGCTGGCCTTCGTGGGCACGCTGCATCCGCTGGCGCCCAGGCCGGCCGTGCTGGTGCGGGTGTTCAGCCTGGTGGCCTGAGGGCCGCGCGAACGTTGCGGAACCGGGCGGCTTGGCCTCTACTCCTGCGCCTGAGGAGGGTCCGAGCATGGCATTGCGTGGAATGACCTGGGGCCGGGGGCTGGCCATCGCCGCGCTGGCGGCACTGTCCGCCTGCGCCGAGGGCGGGGCGGGGACCGGCGCACCGGCACCAACCGCCGCCCCTGCCGCCCCGGTTGCGGCCGGGCCCGCCGGCACGCGCCTCGATGGCCGCTATGCCGGCCGTGGCGATCTCACCGCCTCCCGCAGCAGCGTTTGCGGACCGCAGCAGATCAACCGCTCGCTGGTCGTGGCGAACGGGGAGGGCCGCCTCGTCATCGACCAGGCGCGCAACGACATCGCCGTGGGGCCGGTTTCGGCCGATGGCATCGTCACGCTGCATTCGCCGACCGGGCGCGGGACGACGGTCGCGGGCAGGATCGAGAATGGCGTCTTCACCGGGGAGCAGCGTGGCACGCAATGCACGCGCTCCCTGTCGCTGCGGAAGCAGTCCTAGGCGGATCGCGCCGCGGCCTGAACGCCGCGGCGCGTGACTCCGCGCCGAGAACGACAGGCTTGAGAACGACAGGCTGCGGCGGGGCGGCGTCCGTTCCTCGACGCGAAGCGCCGCCGGCCGCCCCTGCGTCCCGGCGGCACGGCATCCAAGCCTGGACGCAAGCTGCCGCCGCCCTGCCGGAGCAAGGGCGGCGGGGCGCGCCTGCCCGCTCGCGGCCTCAGCCGCGCGCCTTCGCCTCCCGCCGGCGCTTGTGCAGGATGAACTCGGTATAGCCGTTGGGCTGGGTCGTGCCCTCGAAGACCAGGTCGCGGGCGGCCTGGAAGGCGGGGCCGTCGAAGGCCGGCGCCATCGGCACATAGGCCGGGTCGCCGGCATTCTGCTTGTCCACCACGGCGGCCATGCGGCGCATGGTCTCCTCCACCTGCTCCTTCGTCGTCACGCCATGGCGCAGCCAGTTGGCGATGTGCTGGGCGGAGATGCGCAGCGTCGCGCGGTCCTCCATCAGCCCGACATCGTTGATGTCCGGCACCTTGGAACAGCCGACGCCCTGGTCCACCCAGCGGACGACATAGCCCAGGATGCCCTGGGCGTTGTTGTCGAGCTCCGCCTTCACCGCATCGGCCGGCCAGTTGGTGTCGGTCGCCAGCGGGACGGTCAGGATGTCGTCCAGCTTGGCGCGGCGGCCGCCCTTCGCCAGTTCGTCTTGCCGCGCGGCCACGTCCACCTCGTGGTAGTGCAGCGCATGCAGCGTGGCGGCGGTGGGGGAGGGGACCCAGGCGGTGTTGGCGCCGGCCTTTGGGTGACCGACCTTCTGCTCGATCATCGCGGCCATCATGTCCGGCGCCGCCCACATGCCCTTGCCGATCTGCGCCCGGCCGCGCAGGCCGCAGGCCAGGCCGGCATCGACGTTGCTGTCCTCATAGGCCTTGATCCAGGCGGTGCCGCGCATGTCCGCCTTGCGGATCATGGCGCCGGCTTCCATCGAGGTATGGATCTCGTCGCCGGTGCGGTCGAGGAAGCCGGTGTTGATGAACACCACCCGGTCCTTCGCGGCGCGGATGCATTCGCGGAGGTTCACCGTGGTGCGGCGCTCCTCGTCCATGATGCCCATCTTCAGCGTGTCGCGCGGCAGGCCGAAGGCATCCTCGACGCGGGCGAAGAGGTCGTTCGCCCAGGCCACCTCCTCCGGCCCGTGCATCTTGGGCTTCACGATGTAGACGCTGCCGGCGCGGCTGTTCAGCTTCCTGCCGCGCAGGTCGTGCAGCGCGATCGCCACGGTGCACATGGCGTCGAGGATGGTCTCCGGCGTCTCCTGCCCGTCCAGCGTGACGACGTCGGTCATCATGTGGTGGCCGACATTGCGCACCAGCATGAGCGAGCGGCCATGCAGCGTCATCGCGCCGCCCGAAGGCTTCAGCCAGGTGCGGTCGGCGTTCAGCCGGCGGACCAGCGTCTTGCCGCCCTTCTCGAATTCGGCCGACAGGCTGCCGTTCATCAGGCCCAGCCAGTTGCGGTAGACCAGGACCTTGTCCTCGGCATCCACCGCGGCGACGCTGTCCTCGCAGTCCACGATGGTGGTGACGGCGCTTTCGAGGACGAGGTCGGCGATGCCGGCCGGGTCGTCCTTGCCGATCGGGTGGTCGCGGTCGATATGCAGTTCGGCATGCAGGCCGTTATGGACGAACAGGATGGCCGCCGGCGCATGCGGCTCCCCCTGGTAGCCGACGCATTGCCCGGGATGCGCCAGGCCGATGCTGCGGCCATCCTGCAGCGCCACCGCCAGCGCGCCGGCGGTGATGGCATAGGACTTGGCGTCGCGGTGCGACGCGCCGCCGGCCAGCGGCGCGACCTTGTCCAGCACGCTGCGGGCGTAGTCGATCACCTTCCGGCCGCGCGCCGGGTTGTAGCCCTTGCCGCGGGTGGCGCCGTCCGTCTCCGGGATCGCATCCGTGCCGTAGAGCGCATCGTACAGGCTGCCCCAGCGGGCATTGGCGGCGTTCAGCGCATAGCGGGCGTTGGAGACGGGGACGACCAGCTGCGGCCCGGCGATCTGGCCGAACTCGGCATCCACATTGGTGGTGCCGACCTGGAAATCCGGGCCTTCAGGGACGAGGTAGCCGATCTCCTGCAGGAAGGCCTTGTAGGCCGCGAGGTCCACCGGCTTCCTCGGATTGGCGCGATGCCAGGCATCGATCCTCGCCTGCAGGTCGTCGCGCTTCCGCAGCAGCGCGGCGTTGCGCGGGGCCAGGTCCTGCAGGATGGCGGCGTAGGAGGACCAGAAGCGCTCCGGCGTCACGCCCGTGCCCGGCAGGGCCTCGGTCTCCAGGAACCGGGCCAATTCGGTTGCGACCTTCAGGCCCGCGACCTCGACCAAATCCGCCACTGAAAGCCTCCGCTGATCGGTGCCCGACCAGGCGGGCGACGAGAGGGGGCGTAACTAGGCGCAAAGCCGCGCCTGCGCAAAGGGGGCGGCGATGCCGGGCCGCAGCGTCGCCCGGCAAGGGTTCGATTCAGGAAATTTTGACGCCCTGTCTCGCTTGCGGTCAGGCCGCGCGCGCCGGCGCCGCGGCGGCCGCGGCGCGCAGCCGCGGCAGGACCTCCCGCCCGAAGCGCGTGAGGGAGCGTTCCACCGCCGCGCCGTGAAGGCCGGTAAAGCCCATGTAAATGGAGTAATGCGTCGGCCGCAGCAGGCGCATGTCCTCGGCCAGTTGCGCGGCGATCTTCTCCGGCGCGCCGATCAGCCCATGCTCCAGCAGCCATTCCACCGTCGGTTCGCCTTCGAAGGCGACGGGGCGGAGATGCACGCCGTCGCGCGGCGGCACGGCGGCGCGGAGCGAGCGGGTGTTGCGCGCGAGGGCGAGCAGGCCCTCGGCGGCCTGCCGCGCCTCCGCCGGATCCTCGGTCACGAAAAGGTAGCGCTGCAGGCCGAGCGGCATGGGCTCCGCACCCCCGGCGGCGCGCCAGGCCTCCCGCAGGTCCGCGCAGGGGCCCAGGGATTGCGGGCCCGTGCGGTAGCCCTGGCTGAGCATGGGCGTGGCGCCGGCGCGGATGCCGCGGGCCAGCACTGCCGGTGTCATGCTCGCCAGGAACATCGGCGGCATCCGGCCGGAGAGGGTGCCGGCCGCGATCGGCGTGTCCTCGATCCGGTAATGCTCGCCCAGGTGGTGGACGCGGCCGGTGGTCAGCGCCTGCTCGACGATGTCCCAGCCTTCCAGCAGCCGGGCGTAGCGGTTCTCGATCGGCACCTGGAAGCTGCGGAACTCGTGCGGCTGGTGGCCTGGGCCGAAGCCCAGCAGCAGGCGGCCGCCGCTGACCTGGTCCAGCATCGCCAGTTCCTGCGCCACCCGCAGCGGATGGTGCAGCGGCAGCACCACCACCGCGGGGCCGAGCAGGATGCGGCTGGTCACCGCCGCGCAATGCATCGCCATCAGCAGCGGGGAGGCGCAGACCGAGGCGGAGGAGAAGTGGTGCTCGGCGAACCAGGTGGCGTCGAAGCCCAGCTCCTCCGCCAGGCGCACCTGCCGGACGGTGTTCGCCAGCACCGCGGCGGGCGTCTCGCCGGGGTGGTTCATGGACATCAGGTTGAAATAGGCGAACTGCATGGCGGCCTGCCTCGGGGTCCCGGAGCCTGCGGTCCCGGCCGCATCCGCCGGCTGCCGGGGCAGCGGAAGGACGCCCCGGGGCCGTCACCGAAGGGCGCAGCCGCCGCGGGGACCGGCTGGCGCATGCCCCGGCACCCGGTGCGGGTTGCTGCGGCCAAGCTGGCATCCGCCGCCGGGCCACGCAAGCCGCCGGGAGCCACCTCTGGCCGCACCTTGGGGGCTTGCGCGCCGCCGCCGCCGGTGGCGAGGATCGCGGGCGGGAGAGAAGGGCCGGCGCGGCGCAACCAGGGCCGGGATGCGGATATGCGGATGCGTGGATGGAGCGTGGCGGTGCTGGCCTGGCTGGCGGCCGCCCTGGTGCCGGCGACGGCGGAGGAGTTCCCCCGCCCCGGGCGGCCGGTGACCGTCCTGGGCGGCTTTCCCAACGGCACGGGCACCGACATCTATGCCCGGCTGATCCAGGGGCCCTTGCAGGCCGCGCTGGGCGTGCCGGTGGTGGTGGACAACCGCGCCGGCGCCGGCGGCAACCTGGCGATGGAAGCGGTGGCGCGGGCGGAGCCGGACGGCCACACCATCCTGATGGCGACCAGCGCCATGCTGGCCATCAACCCGCATCTGCGGAAGCTGGCCTTCGACACCCAGGCGGATTTCGCGCCGCTGGCCGGGGTGCTGGATGCGCCGAACTTCCTCACGGTCAGCGCGGCGCGGCGGCCGAACCTGACTGATTGCCCGGCGGTGATGGCGGCGGCGCGGGCAGCGCCGGGGCGGATGACCTATGCGAGCACCGGCGTCGGCGCCTCCACCCACCTGGCGGGCGCGCAATTCGCCGCCGCCCGCGACCTCGAGCTGGTGCATGTGCCCTACCGGGGCGGGCCGCTGGCGATGACGGCGCTGCTGGCGGGGGAGGTGGACATCTTCTTCTACCAGACCGGGCCGGTGCTGGAGTTCTGGCGCAGGGGGGAGGTGCGGCTGCTGGCGGTGACCAGCCGCGAGCCGTCGCAGGCGGCGCCCGGCGTGCCGACGGTGGCGGAGGCTTGCGGCATCCCGGGCTTCGAGAGCACGACCTGGTATGGGCTGGCGGTGCCGGCGCGCACCCCGGCCCCGGTGCAGGCGAAGCTGTCCCAGGCGGTGCTGCGCGCGGCGGCGCTGCCGGAGGTGGAGGCGCGGGTGCGCGAGATGGGCTTCACCCCGCGGCTGGAGGACCCGGCGCGGATGCGCGCCCGGCTGGCGGAGGATCATGTCCGCTGGGGCGAGGTGGTGGCCCGCACCGGCGCGAAGGCGGACTGACCCGAGGCTTTCAAAGGCCCTTCGGCCAAGGCGGACCTCATGGACGATGCTTGGCATCGTCCATGGGGTCCCGGATGGGGTGGGTCCGGGAGGGGCAAAGCCCCGCCCGGTACGGCTCAGCGGTCCAGCACCGACCGGTCGTTCTTCGCCACCAGGGTGCGGAAATGCCCCTCGAGGTCGGTCTGCGGCACGCCCCAGGCCTGGCTGAACTGCATGACAAGCTGCTGCTCGCCCTGCTCCGCCTCGCCATCGCTCATCGCGCTGTCGATCATGTTGAGGATGATGCAGAGCTTCTGCTCCGGCCGCAGGCGGGCATTGCTGTCGGCCAGGAACTGCGCCGGCTGGGTGGCGCGGACATAGCGCAGCGCGGCATCCAGCTGCGCGCGGGTGGCGCCGCGGCCGAGGACGGAGACGAGGTGGCCGATCTCCTCCTCATCCATCTCGCCATCCGCGCCCATGCAGTAGATGAGCGAGACGACCATGCAGGTCCGCGGCGTGAGGTCGAGCGAGGCGGATTGCGACTTGAACATGCCGAACATGGCGGGGCCCCCGGAGGATCGCCGCGCCGGATGGGCCCGGCGCGGCTTACGGTGGCGCTAGCTATGGGTTACAGCGATGTAATACAAGACCCGCCTTGGGGTCACAGCCCGGCCCGGTCCAGCCGCAGGATGGCCCGCGCCATGGCCTGGGCGCGCGGCACCAGGCTGCCGACCTCCAGATACTCCTCCGGGCTGTGCGCCTTGCCGCCCACGGGTCCCACGGCGCAGATGGTCGGGGCGCCGACCGCGGCGGTGAAGCCGGAATCGGCGCAGCCGCCGGAGAACTCGCCGGTGACGGACAGCCCGCTTTCCTTCGCCGCATCGACATACATGCCGAACAGCTTCGCCGCGGCGGGGGTCTGGGTGAGGGGGAGGAATTCGCCGCGGATGGTCAGCGTCGCCCTGGTGCCGGGGACGTGGCTGCGGGCGATGATCTCGTGGATCTTGCCCATGATCTCGTCGCGGTCGGCCGGTTCCACGTAGCGCAGGTCGATCTGGCCCTGCGCCCAGGGCGCCACCGTGTTCACGCTCTGCCCGCCGGAGACCAGGCCGACATTCAGCGTGATGCCGCGCTTCAGGTCGGTCAGCGCATGGATGGCGGTGATCTTGGCGGCGAGTTCGCCGATGGCGCTGATCCCGGCCTCGAAATTCCCGCCGGAATGCGCGGCCTTGCCCTCGATGTCGAAGATCGAGAAGACGCCGCCCTTCCGCCCGGTCACCACCCCGCCATTCGGGCGGCCGGGTTCCGAATTGAACACCACGCGGGCCTCGCGCGCCGTCGCCTCGATCACCTTCCGGCCTTCGGGGGAGCCGATCTCCTCGTCGCCGGTGAAGAGGCCGAGCAGCGGGCCGGGCGCGCCGCCGAAGCGCTTGAAGGCCGCCAGGATGAACATGTTCATCACCAGCCCGGCCTTCATGTCGGCGACGCCGGGGCCATAGGCGATGCCGTTCTCGACCCGGAAGGGGCGGCGGGTCGGCTCGCCCTTGGGGAAGACCGTGTCGCGGTGGCCCATCAGCACGATCGAGCGCTTCATGTTGCCGCTGTTCAGCGCATCGCCGCCCTCGACCCGCGCCTTCAGGCAGTCGCCGTAGGTCTCGCCCGGCACCACCTCCACCGGGATGCCGTGCTCGGCCAGGAAGTCCCGGACGATGGCGCCGACCGCGTCCACGCCGGCCTTGTCGTAGCTGCCGCCATCGGTGTTCACCATGGCTTCCAGCACCTTGAGCATCGCGTCCTGCTGGGTGGCGAGCCAGGCGGTGAGGGCGGAGTCGGGGCCTTCGGCGGTCATGCGGTGCCTCGTCGCGGGATGGAGGGCCGCAGCCTGTCCCCGCCGGCCCCGGCCGGCAAGCGGGCCTGGACGCGGAGGCGTCATGGAAGCGTCATCGCCCGGACATGCCCGCCGCCTAGCGTTCCGGCGCCGCAGCGTGCCGCCGGACGGCGGCAGGCCGCGGCGCGGGTCCCCGGCCTTCGCCCGGGGGCCCGCCGATCCGCGGCCGGTGGCCGCGGGCTTCGCGGGCAGGACCCCGGCGTCCCGCCCGGATCAGGACGGGGGACGCCATGACCATCCGACGCCGCGACCTGCTGGCCGCCTCGGCAGCCGCGACACTGCCGCTGCCTGGCCTCGCCCAGGCCGACCAGCGCCCCGCCGTGACCGTGGCGGTGCAGACCGTCAGCACCTCCGGCACGCTGGAGCCGATGCGGGAACAGTCGAATGTCGGCTTCCGCATCATGCCGAGCTTCTCCGAGCCGCTGATCGGCATCGACTGGCTGCGCACCCAGCGGCCGGAGCCGATGCTGGCCACGTCCTGGCGCCGCGCCGATGCCCGCACGCTGCACCTGACGCTCCGCGACGGCGTGGTGATGCATGACGGACGGACGATGGAGGCGGAGGACGTCGCCTTCACCTTCAGCCGGGAGAGGATGTGGACCGGCCTCGCGGCGGACCAGCGCGGCCTCTTCGCCTCCACCACCGCCGGCGCCGCCGGCAAGACCCCGCCGCCGGAGGCGGTCGCGATCTCCCGCGCGCACTACCCGAATTTCGAGCGGCTGGAGGTGGTGGACCGCAGCACGGTCCGCTTCGTCAACGCCGTGCCGGACGTGACGCTGGAAGGGCGGCTGACGCGCACCACCGGCGCCGTCTTCTCCCGCGCCGCCTTCGCCGCGGCGCCGACCTGGCTGGACTGGGCGCGCCAGCCCGTCGGCACCGGGCCCTATCGCGTTGCGCGCTACCGCCCCAATCAGGACCTGCTGCTGGAGGCGCATGACCGGCACTGGATGGGACGGCCGCCGCTGAAATCCATCCGGCTGGTGGAGGTGCCGGATGTCGCCGCCCGCGTCGCCGGGCTGCTGGCCGGCGACTGGGACTTCGCCTGCGACCTGCCGCCGGACCAGATCGCCGGGATCGAGCGCAGCCCGCGCCACCACGTGGTCGGCGGGCCCATCAACAACATCCGGCTGATCGTCTGGGACAAGACGCATCCGGTGCTGGCCAACCCGCTGGTCCGCCGCGCCATGTCGCACGCCATCGACCGGCAGGCGATCGTGGACAGCCTCTGGGCCGGGCGCACCGCGGTGCCGCGCGGGCTGCAATGGGAGGTCTATGGCGACATGCACCTGGCGGACTGGGAGGCGCCGCGCTTCGACCCGGCCGAGGTCCGCCGCCTGCTGCGCGAGGCAGGCTATCGTGGCGAGCCGATCCCGTACCAGCTGCTGAACAACTACTACACCGGCCAGGTCGCCTCGGCGCAGATCCTGCAGGAGGGCTGGCGCCAGGCCGGCTTGAACGTGCAGATCGAGATGAAGGAGAATTGGGGCCAGATCCTCGGCCGCTTCCCCGGCCGCGGGCTTTGCGACAATTCCAACACCGCCACCTTCGGCGACCCGGTGGCGGCGCATTCCGTCTACGGCCCGGGCGGCCAGACCTGGGCGAGCGGCCAGTGGGAGAACCCGGAAGCGCCCCGCCTGCTGGACGCGCTGCAGGTGGAGACGGATGTCGAGCGCCGCCGCGCCCTGTTCCGCCGCCTGCTGGCGCTGACCGAGCGGGAGGACCCGGCCTATACCGTGCTGTTCCAGACCGCGGTCTTCATCGGCAAGCGCCGCGACCTGCCCTGGCAGCCGGCGAAATCCTTCGTCATGGACTTCACCGCGCGCAATTGGGCGGCGTGATTGGGGGGCGCGAGGTCGAGGGAAGCGCCGCCCGCCGTCCGCTGCCCCGGCCAGTGGTCGGGCGACCCCCGGACCGGCCAGGGACGCATGGCGGGCTCCGGGGCCCCGGCGCGGCGCCTCAGACCAGCCGGTCCCGGTGCCCGTCATCCGGCAGCCGGTAGCGCGGCATGTCGGGCGGCAATTCCGGCAGCCAGGCGGGGCGCTGGCTGGACGGGGGGCGGATGCGCGGCGTGATGCGGCCGAAGGGCGGCAGCAGGTCGCCGGGGCTCGGCGGGCCGATGCTGGCGGCGCCGGGCGCCATCGGCTCCATCGCGCAGCCGGGCAGGGTCAGCAGCGGGGCCACCAGGGCCGCCAGGAGGACGAGGCCGCGGGTCATTCCCCCAGCCCTACAGATCGCGAGGCCCCCCGCGCAAGTGACGCTCGATTGACCAAGTGTTACGCGCCAGGCGTCAGGGGCCAGACGCTAGGGGCCGGGGACCGGGCCGGCCAGCAGCCAGGCGGTCACCGGGAACCCGACCGAGGCGATGACGGTCGAGAGCAGCACCACGGCCGAGACCTCCTCCGCCCCGGTATGGAAGCGCTGCGCCAGCACGAAGGCGTTGGTCGCGGTCGGCATGGCCGCCAGCATCACCCCCGCCTGCACCCAGAACCATTCGAGGCCGAGCACCGGCCCGAGGAAGGCCCAGGCCAGCGCCGGGTAGACGACCAGCTTGCCCAGCGTCGCCGCGCCCGCCGCCAGCGCCAGCCGCCGGTCGAGGCTGAGCTTGCCGAGCGTGCCGCCCAGGGCGAACAGCGCGGTCGGCCCGGCGGCATTGCCGAGGAAGGCGAGGAAGCGCTCCGCCGGCCCCGGGATCGGCACCTGCAGCGCGCCCAGCGTCGCGCCGCCGGCGATCGCCAGCAGCACCGGGTTGAGCAGCAGGGACCGCAGCACCCGCGCCAGCACCCCGCGCTCCCCGATCGGGGCCATCAGCACGCTGCCGAGCGCGATGACGATCGCCACCTCGCTCATGATCGCCATGGCGACCGGCCCCGCCCCGCGTTCCCCCAGCAGGGGCAGCAGCAGCGGCGGGCCGAGATAGCCGACATTGCCCATGGCGGCGCCGGCGCCGAGCGCCGAGGCCTGGCCGCGCCGCCGCCCGGCCAGCAGCATGGCGCCGGCCAGCGTGCCGAAGAACACCAGCAGGCAGGCGGCGAGGTAGCCGGCGAAGAAGCGCGGCTCGAAGCTTTCCGAGAGCTTCTGCGCAGCCATCAGCCGCAGCAGCATCGCCGGCAGGGCGAAGTTGAAGGCGAAGATGCCGACCGCGTCGGTGACGCCGGGCGCGATCATGCCGCGCCGCACGGCGACCCAGCCCAGGCCGATGACGGCGAAGATCGGCAGGCAGAGGGAGAGGAAGCCGAGCACGCGGTCACCATAGCGACTGGCGCCGGCTTGCCCAGGCCGGGGCCGGGCGCGCAGCATGCCGGCAAGACCTGGGGAGGGACGCGCGATGGAATTCGGGATCGCCATGCCGACCGATGCGGAAAGCTGGCGGCTGGCCGAGCGCGCCGAGGAGCTCGGCTTCCGCTCCGCCTGGTTCTACGACACCCAGATGCTGTCGGCGGATTGCTTCGTCGCGATGGGCGCGGCGGCGATGCGGACCAGGCGCATCCGGCTGGGCACGGGCGTGCTGATCCCGTCCAACCGCATCGCCGCCGTCACGGCCAATGCCTTCGCCACGCTGAACAAGCTGGCGCCGGGGCGGGTCGACATGGGCCTCGGCACCGGCTTCACCGGGCGGCGGGCCATGGGCCTCGGCGCCATGAAGCTGCAGGAGTTCGAGGACTACATCCGGGTGATGCTCGGCCTGCTGGCCGGGGAGACGGTCGAGACGACCATCGAGGGGCAGCGCCGCAAGATCCGGCTGCTGAACCCGGAGCTTGGGCTGATCGACATCCGCACGCCCATGCGCCTGCACCTGGCCGCCGCCGGGCCGCGGGCCCGGGCGCTGACGGCACGGCTCGGCGCCGGCTGGATCAACTTCTTCTCCGACGTGCCGGCCGCGGTCGCCATGCTGGCCGAGATGCGCGATGCCTGGGTGGCGGCGGGACAGGCGGGCGCGCCCGAGGCAACGGCCTTCGTCCTCGGCTGCGTGCTGGAGGAGGGCGAGCCCCATGACAGCCCGCGCGCCATCGCCCAGGCCGGCCCGCGCGCCGCTGTCATGCTGCACCGCGCGGCGGACGAGGCGCTGTCCGGCCTGCCCAACATCTCCCCGGTGCCGGAAAGCTGCCGCGACGCGGTCGCCGGCTATGTCGCGCTGGCGAAGGGCTTCGAGCCGAAGGATGCGCCCTGGCTGGAGAACCACCGCGGCCACCTGATGGCGGTGAAGGAGGAGGAGCGGCCCTTCGTGACCAGCGAGCTGATCCGCCTGAGCAGCTTCACCGCGACCGAGGCCGAGCTGAAGCGCCGCATCGGCGACCTGCGCGATGCCGGCTACACCGAGTTCACGGTGCAGATCGTCCCGGGGCAGGAGCGGGCGATCGAGGACTGGGCGCGGATCAAGCGCGCCTTCGCCTAGAGCGGATCCCGCTCAGGTGGGATCACCTGAGCGGGCGAAGATGCTCGCAGAGTCAAATGGCTGGAGCGGTTGCCGTGGGCCGTGGCGAACGGAAACCGCTCCAGCCCTCCTCCGGCTGCGCGTCGGGGTTCGCATCCCGATGCGACGCGGGCCCGCGCAGGCGGGGCGCGTCATTCGCCGGCGAGGGACGCGTGCCGCACGCCACCCGCACTGGTTGTGCCGCGCCTGTCCACGCGCCGCCGGGCCCGACGACAGGCCGCCGGGCGCGGCTGCAGCGGACGGCGCGGTTGTCGCCGCCCGGTGGTCCAGCCATGATCGCGCCGACGATCCCGGGAGACCCCGCCCATGCTCACCCGTCGCAGCCTCGCCGGCGCCGCGCTTGTGGTTCCCCTGGCCGCCCCCTTCCTCCGCCCCGCCGTCGCGCAGCAGACGCTGGAATGGGTCGCCGGCTCGCTCGGCGGCGGCTGGTACACCATGGCCGCCGGCCTGTCCGCGCTCATCAAGGACGAGAACCCGGAGATCCAGATCCGCGTCGTCCCCGGCGGCGGCCTCGCCAACGCCACCCGCGTCAACCGCAACCAGTCGCCGATCGGCTGGGGCATCGACGCCTTCGCCGCGTCCGCCCGCCGCGGCGAGGATCCCTACAGCGAGAAGCATGAGGGCCTGCGCTGCCTCGGCACCGGCTACTCGCCGACCGAGCACCATTTCCTCAAGGCCAAGGATGCGCCGGGCACCGACATGCGCGGCATCCTGACGCAGCGCGGCCTGAAGATCGCCTGCCCGCAGCGCTCCTCCACCGACGAGATGACGCTGCAGCGCATCCTGCGCTTCCTCGGCAGCAGCCCCGACCGCATCCGGCAGGAAGGCGGCCGCTACCTGAACGGCAGCTATGCCGATATCGGCGGCGCCTTCACCGACGGGCAGGTGGACTACCTCTATGCCGCGCTTGCCCGCCCGGCGGCGATCTTCACCGAAATCGCGCAGGGCCGCCGCGGCGGGCAGCTGGTGGACTTCCCGGCCGATGTGCGCAGGCACCTGATCGACCAGTTCGCCTATGCGGAAGGCGTGCTGCCCGCCGCCACCTACCCGGCGCTGCAATCCGCCGACGTGGCCGTGACCACCATGGACAGCGTCATCATGGTGCATGAAAGCCTGCCGGAAGAGGCCGCCTACCGCATCACCCGCACGCTGATCCGCAACCGTGGCCAGCGCCTGACGACGATCCATGCCAGCATGGGCGCCTGGGATCCGGCGGTGTCCTGGAAATACCAGGGGTTGCCGCTGCATCCGGGCGCGGCGCGGGCATTCCGCGAATCCGCCGGCATGCCCGCCTGACGAGAGGGGCGCTGCCCCTCTCGCGCTCTCCCCGCCAAGGGCCGAAGGGCCCCTGGACTCCTCGAGCCTGCGGGACCGACGATGCGTGACCTGGCCCCGCCGCTGAAGCTTGCCCTGACGCTGTGGCTCGCCGCCGCGGCCGGCATCCATCTCTATTTCGGCGGCTTCGGCTTCCCCGAGCCCATCACCATGCGCGGCTTCCACCTGCTGGTCTTCGTGCCGCCGCTCTTCCTGCTCTACCCCGCCCGCGCCGCCGCGCCCCGGCACCGGCCGAGCATCCCCGACTGGCTCTGGGCCGCCGCCGCCGCCGCGCCGCATGCCTGGGTAATGGCGAACTGGGCCGCCGTCTCCGACCGCATGGAATACGTGGATCCCTTCACGCCCACCATGGTCGTGCTGGCGGTGCTGGCGATCGTGACATTGCTGGAGGCGACGCGCCGCGCGGTCGAGGTCGGGCTCGCCTGGATGATCATCATCTCCCTCGCCTACATGCAGTGGGGCCACTGGCTGCCGGGCGTGCTCAACACGCGGAATTTCGCGCCGGCGGAAATCCTGGAGGCGTCCTGGCTGGTCCCCACCGCCGGCGGCGTCTACGGCCCGCTGACCGGCATCGTCGCCACCACCATCGCCGTCTTCATCGTCTTCGGCGCCTTCATGCAGGGCAGCGGCACCGGGCGGCTGTTCAGCAACCTCGGCGCCGCCGCCGCCGGGCGCTTCAGCGGCGGGCCGGCCAAGGTCGCCGTCATCACCTCCGGCCTGTTCGGGACGATGAGCGGGTCCTCCGTCTCCAACGTCATCACGACAGGCGCCATGACCATCCCGCTGATGCAGCGCATCGGCTACCGCCCCGCCGTCGCCGGCGGGATCGAGAGCGCGGCCAGCGTCGGCGGCGCGCTGATGCCGCCGGTGATGGGCGCCGCCGCCTTCGTGATGGCGGAGATCACCGGCATCCCCTACGCCCAGATCGTGGTCGCCGCGGCGCTCGGCGCCGTCCTCTACTACTTCGCCATCCTGGTCGCGGTGCATGTCGAGGCGAAGAAGGCCGGCATGGCGCCCATGGCCGCCGCCGACATCCCGGCCTGGCGGGAGGTGGCGCAGGACGCCCACCTCATCATCCCCATCGCCGTGCTGGTCTGGCTGATGACCGAGCGCTGGAGCGGCAATTTCGCCGCCTTCTGCGCCACGGTCGCCATGGTCGGCATCGCCTTCCTGCGGGCCCGCACCCGCATGTCCTGGCGCGCCATCCTCGACAGCCTGGCCAGTGCCGGGCTGACCATGGCGCCGCTCGCCGTCTCCATCGCCGGCGCCGGCATCGTCGTCTCGGCGCTGACCGCGACGGGGATGGTCGTGGCGCTGGGCGGCATCATCAAGGACCTGGCGGCGGGCAGCTTCCCGCTGCTGCTGCTGCTGCTGGCCGTGACCGTCCTCGTGCTCGGCATGGGTCTGCCGACCACGCCCAGCTACATCATCGCCGCCGCCATCGGCGTGCCGCAGATCCTCGACCTCGGCTCCAAGGCGCTCGGCGTCCCGCCCGGGGACCTGCTGCTGCCGGCGCATCTCTTCATCTTCTACTTCGCCGTGCTGGCCGATGCCTCGCCGCCTGTCGCCGCCGCCGCCTTCGCCGCGGCGGCCATCGCCAAGGCGTCGCCGCTGGTCACCAGCCTGCATGCCACCCGCCTCGGCATCGCCGGCTTCACCGTGGGCTTCGCCTTCCTCTACGACCCCGGGATCATGCTGCGCGGATCGCTGGCGGACATCCTGCTGGCCACCGGCATCCAGGTGGCGGCGCTGACCGCGCTCTGCGCCGCCTATGCCGGCTTCCTGCTGCGGCCCATGGGCGTGCCGGCCCGGCTGCTGCTGGCCGCCGCCGGGCTGGCGGCCGCCTTCTGGCACGACATTCCCGATCTTCTCCGCCTTGTGGTCGCCGCCGGCGCGCTGGCGGTGGTAGCCGGCGCCCACCTGGCCGCGCGGAGGACGTGACGGCCGGGCAGGGGAGAACCGCCATGCGCCCGATCATCGCCGCCGCCGCCCTCATCCTCGCCGCGGGAGGGGCGCTGGCCCAGCCCGTCGCCCCCGGCCCGACCTTGGCCGCCGTCCGCGCCAAGGGCGTGCTGGATTGCGGGGCGCATCCCGGCGCCCCCGGCTTCGGTGCCACCGACAGCCAGGGCGTCTATCGCGGGCTGGAAGCCGATATCTGCCGCGCCATGGCCGCCGCCATCCTCGGCGATCCCGCGAAGGTCCGCTTCACGGTGCTGACCAGCCAGGCGCGGCTGCCCGCCCTGCAATCCGGCCAGATCGACGTGCTGCCGCGCACCACCACCTGGACCCAGACGCGCGACACCGCCAACGGGCTGAACTTCACCGCCGTCACCTTCTTCGACGGCCAGGGCTTCCTGGTGCGCAAGGCCAGCGGCGCGCAGCGCGCGAAGGACCTGGACAATGCGACGATCTGCGTCACCTCCGGCACCACCAACGAGCTGAACCTGACCGACTGGGGCCGCAGCACCGGCATCCGCTTCCAGCCCGTGGTGTTCGAGCAGCCGACCGAGACGGTGAACGCCTACGAGAATGGCCGCTGCGACGCGCTGTCCACCGATGCCAGCCAGCTGGCCGGCATCCGCACCGGCCTCGGGCGCCCCGACGACCATGTGGTGCTGCCCGACATCATCTCGAAGGAACCGCTGGCGCCCTCCGTCCGGCATGGCGACGACCAGTGGTTCGACATCATCCGCTGGACGATCTTCGCGCTGGTCGGCGCGGAGGAGCTTGGCATCACCCAGGCGAATGCCGAGGCGATGCTGAAAAGCCCGAACCCGGAGATCCGCCGCCTGCTGGGGGAGGCCGGCGACCATGGCCCGCTGATGGGCCTCGACAGGCGCTGGGCCTACAACGCCATCCGCGCGGCGGGGAATTACGGCGAGATCTTCGACCGCAACCTGGGCCAGGCCAGCCCGCTGAAGCTGCCGCGCGGGGTGAACGACCTGTGGACGCGCGGCGGGCTGATGTACGGGATGCCGGTCCGGTAGCATGGGGGAGGGCGCTGCCCTTTCCAGGCAATACACTCAGGCCGGGGTCCGGGGCCTCCCCTGAAGCCCTGGCGGAGAGAGCGCGAGGGATCGGACGCACTGCGTCCGACGAGCCTCCCTCGCTTGCGGAGGTGTGGAATGCTGCGTGCGTTGACGATCATGGTGCTTCTCGCCGGCACGGCGCTGGCACAGACCGCCCCGCCCGGCCCCACGCTGGGCGCGGTGCGGGCCCGCGGCGCGCTGTCCTGCGGCATCTCCACCGGCGACCCGGCCTGGAGCCAGCCGGACAGCCGCGGCGTCTGGCAGGGGATGGATGCCGATCTCTGCCGCGCCGTCGCCGCCGCGGTGCTCGGCAGCCCGGACCGGCTGGTCTGGCAGCACCTCACCGGCCAGAACCGCTTCCCCGCTTTGGTCACCGGCCAGGTGGAGATGCTGGCGCGCACCACCACCTGGACCTTCCTGCGCGACGCGCAGCTTGGCCTGAACTTCACCGCGCCCAACTTCTTCGACGGCCAGGGCTTCCTGGTGAAGGCGGAGGCCGGCATCACCGCCGCGAAGCAACTCGATGGCGCCACCATCTGCTTCGTCTCCGCCAGCACGCATGAGCTGAACCTGGCGGACTGGACGCGCACCCAGGGCATCCGCTTCACGCCGGTGATCTTCGCCGACAAGGACGAGGCGCGGCGCGCCTACGAAGCCAATCGCTGCGACAGCTACACCGGCGATGCCAGCCAGCTTGCCGCCATCCGCGCCGCCTTCCCCGACCCCAAGGCGCATGTCCTGCTGCCCGACCGCATCAGCAAGGAGCCCTATGCGCCGGCGGTGAAGCAGGGCGACGACCAGTGGTTCGACATCGTCCGCTACATCGTCTTCGGCCTGGTGGAGGCGGAGGAGCTGGGCATCACCCGCGCCAATGCCGACCGCATGCTGGCCGAGAGCCAGAGCCCGGCGGTGCAGCGCCTGCTGGGCAGGACGGGCGACCTGGGGCCGGCGGTGGGGCTCGACCGCGCCTGGCTGCTGAACGCCATCAAGGCCGTGGGCAACTACGGCGAGGTCTATGACCGCCATCTCGGCAAGGACAGCGCCGTGCAGCTGCCGCGCGGGCTGAACGACCTCTGGACCCGCGGCGGGCTGATGATCGCGCCGCCCATGCGGTAGCGCTTTGAGGAGGGCTCTGCCCTCCTCAAGCTCCTCCCGCCCGGGACCCCATCGACGATGCGCGGCATCGTCGATGGGACCCGCATCGGCCGAAGGGCCCTTGGAACCCTCGAGTCTACAGGTTCCGCCGCGCCTGACGTAGCGTCGGCAGGCCGATGCCGGCGGCGTCGAAGCCGCCATCCACCGCAATCTCCTGCCCGGTCAGGTAGCTGGCGCGGTCGGAGCAGAGGAAGACGATCACCTCCGCCAGCTCCGTCTCCAGCCCGTAGCGGTTCAGCGGGATGGCGTCGTGGTAGTCGCGGCGGATCTCCGGCGTGTGCACCGCCTTGGCCATCGCCGTGTCCACCGGCCCCGGCGCCACGGCATTGACCCGGATGCCGAGCGCGCCGAGTTCCACCGCCTGCTGCTTCGTCAGATGCGCCAGCGCCGCCTTGCTGGTGCCATAGGCCACCCGCAGCGTGGATGCGCGCAGGCCCGAGATGGAGGTCACGTTCACCACCGCGCCGCCGCCATGCTCCGCCATCAGCGGCGCCGCCGCCTGGGTGCAGAGGAAGGGCCCGGTCAGGTTCACCGACAGCACGCGGTTCCACTCCTCCGGCGTCGTCTCCAGGATCGGCTTGAAGACCGCGGTGCCGGCATTGTTCACCAGCGCGTCCAGCCGGCCGAAATGGCGCGCGGCGCGCTGGATGGCGGGGAAGACCTCGGCCGCCACGGCGACGTCGCAGGGCAGCGCCAGCGTCGCGTCCGGCGCCGCCAGCGCGGCCATGGCCTGGTCCAGCAGCGCCGCATCCACCTCCAGCAGGGCGACGCGCCAGCCTTCCGCCAGGAAGCGCCGCACGGTGGCGAGGCCGATGCCGCGGCCCGCGCCGGTGACCAGGGCGACCTTGCTGCTGCTCATCGCTGGTTCCTTCCCTCAGCCCGCGCCCGGGCTGAATTCCGGCCCCAGCGGCACCTTGCCGCCGCCCGCCGGCCGTTCCTGCACATAGGTCGGCCAGGCCAGCCCCGTTACCCGCCCGCGCAGCGCGCGCAGCAGGGCGCGGCCGTCCTCGACCGGCACGGCGAAGCGCGCGGTGCCGGGCGCCGGATCCAGCTGGTGCAGGTAGTAGGGCTTCACGCGGGCCCGCAGCATGGCGCGGAACAGGTCCTCCAGCGCCGCGGCGCTGTCGTTCACGCCGCGCAGCAATACGCTCTGCCCCAGCAGCACCGCGCCGGCGCGCTGCAGCCGCGCCAGCGCCGCGATGGCGGCCGGGGTGAATTCCCGCGCATGGTTGGCATGCACGCAGAGATACAGCGGCTTGCCCCGCTCCTGTGCCGTCTCCAGCGCCGCCGCCAGCGCCTCGGTCACCAGGTCCGGCGCTGCCACCGGCACGCGCGAATGCACCCGCAGCAGCTCGATATGCGGCAGCGCCGCCAGCCGGCCGAGCATCCCGCCCAGCCGCCGCGGCGAGAGCATCAGCGGGTCGCCGCCGGTCAGGATCGCCTCCCGCACCTGCGGCGTGCGGGCGAACCAGGCGAGCGCCGCGTCCAGCTCCGCCCCGGTCAGCAGCCCGCCATCCGGCCCCACCGCCTCCCGCCGGAAGCAGAAGCGGCAATAGACCGGGCAGGCCAGCAGCGGCTTCAGCAGGGCACGGTCGGGGTAGCGGTGGACCACGCCCTTCACCGGGGTGAAGGGGGCATCGGCGGTCGGGTCGGCCAGCTCATGCGGGGCGGTGTGCAGTTCCGCCGCGTCGGGCAGGTATTGCCGGGCGATCGGGTCGGCCGGGTCGGCCGGGTCGATCAGCGCCGCCACCGCCGGCGTGACGGCGATGCTGTAGCGCGCCGCCACCGCCTCGGCGCCCGGCACGGCGCCGGCCGGCAGCAGCCCGGCGGCGGCCAGGTCGCGCGGCGTCTTCAGGGTGCGGGCGGGCAGGGGCGGGGCGCCGTCGGGCATGGTGGCCGGGGGTATAGGGCAGGGCGGCGGCCACCGGAACCGCGGCCGGACTGTCCCCGGCGCCATCCTCCGTGCCAGAACGCCGCATGGCCCCCACCCCCGCCTGGCACCCCGAGAGCCTCGCCGCCCGCCTGCCCTTCCTGGAACGCCGCGCCGCGCTGACGGCGGCGACGCGCGCCTTCTTCGCCGCCCGCGGCTACCGGGAGGTCGAGACGCCCTGCCTCGTTCCGGTGCCGGGCATGGAAGTGCATCTGCACGCCTTCCGCAGCGAATACGTCCCGCATCTCGGCGCCGGGACGCGGCGGGCGCTGTGGCTGCGGACCTCGCCGGAACTGGCGCTGAAGCGGCTGCTGGTGGCGGGGGCCGGCCCGGTCTTCGAACTCGCCCGCGTCTGGCGCAACGGGGAGGCGGGGCCGCGCCACGCCCCCGAATTCACCATGCTGGAATGGTACCGCCCGGGCCTGTCGCTGGACGGGCTGATGGACGAGGCGGAGGAGTTCGTCCGCGCAGCCTGCCCGCCGCGCGTCGCCCATGCCGGCGTCGCCACCGACCTGACGCTGCCCTTCGAGCGCCTGACCATGGCGGAAGCTTTTTCCCGCTGGTGCAACGGCATGGACCTGCTGGCGACCGTCACGCCGGAGGGCCAGGGCGATGCCGCCGCGCTGCGCGCCGCCGCCGCCGCCATCGGCCTTCCGGCGCGACCGGACGAGGGGTGGGAGGACCTGTTCTTCCGCCTGCTGCTGGACCGGGTGGAGCCGCGGCTGGGCCGCGACCGCGCGACCTTCCTGACGCATTGGCCGGCGCCGCAGGCCGCGCTGGCCCGCCGCGACCCCGCCGATCCGCGCGCCGCGCTGCGCTTCGAGCTGTTCGCCGCCGGGCTGGAACTGGCCAATGCCTTCGACGAGCTGACCGACCCCGCCGAGCAGCGCGCCCGCTTCAAGGCGGATGTCGCGGAGCGCCGGGCCCGCTACGGCGCCGAGGGCTGGGACGTGGACGAGGATTTCCTCGCCGCGCTCGGGCATGGCATGCCGGCCGGCAGCGGCATCGCGCTGGGCTTCGATCGCCTGGCCATGCTGGCCGCCGGCGCCCGCCGCATCGACGACGTGCTCTGGCTGCCCTTCGCCCCGTGATGGCACCCGCGGGCAATCGAGGATGCTGGTGCCGGGATCGGCTCCGCCCGGCTCGCCGGCGGCGGCCGCTCCGGCCATGCGTCGCGCCCAGGCCCGGCTTGCCGGATTTTGCCCGTGTCCGGGCGACCTGATCCGGGCACCCGGACAGGTCCGGCAGGCCGAGGCCGAAGGCTGCGCCCGCGTCCCGATCGGCGCGCCGCGGTGTTCGCGTCCGACCGCAATCCGCTGCCGCGCCGGCCGCGAGCGCGCCGCGGACCGCGCCAGGCCCTGGAGCGGTTCCCGTTCGCCATGGCTCACGGCAACCGCTCCAGTCTTTTGACTCTACGAGCATCTTCACCCGATCAGGTGGGTCCACCTGATCGGGATCCGCTCAGGCCCCGGAGTCCGCGCCCGGCATGGGGTCGAGGCTGGCGCGGCGCTGCACCTCGTCCTCGTCCAGCGCCGCCTCCTCCGCCTGCGCCGCGGGCACGGACAGCCGCACCCGCCCGCCATCCAGCCCCGCCACCAGTGCCATCGGCAGCCAGCGGTGCCGCCCGCCCGCGGCCGCGTCGCTGCGCGTCAGCTTGATGAGCGCCCCGTCCAGGTGATCCACCGTGCCGACCGGGTTGCCATCGCTGCCGACCACGGGCATCCGCGCCTCGATCTCCATCTGCTCGCTGCCGCCGGTCATCCCCTGCCTCCCCCCGAGCCGTCGGGGGCAAACGGCGCCGCGGCGGGGCGGTTCAGCGCGCTTCCGCCGCCCGCAGCGCCGCCAGCATCGCCGCCGCCTGCTCTCGCGGCAGGAAGTAGAACACGAAGACATAGGGGTCGGAGGCCTCGAACACCGCCGGGTTCGGGCTGGCCCGCTGCATCGTCGCGCGGTCGAAGCCGGCCATCGGCCGCCAGTCGCCCCAGAATTCCCAGAAGGCGTCGTAGCCCAGCGCGTCCAGATAGGCGGGCACCGCCCAGGTGGAGCCGGCGCGGTGCCGCTCCTCGATCTCGATCGAGAGGATGGGGCGGCAGCGCAGCAGCGTCTCCCGCGCGCCGCGCAGCACCTCGTATTCCGCGCCCTCGGCATCCAGCTTCACCGCCGTCAGGTCGCCGAGGCCGAAGCCGTCCAGCCGCCGCAGCGGCACCGCCACGCGCTGCTCGCCGACGCGCGGATCGAGCCCGGCATAGCCCTTGGCCGTGCTCGCCCATTGCTCCTGCGGCACGCCGTCCAGCACGGGCATGGTCAGCGTCACCTCGCCCTCGGCATCGCCGAGCGCTTCCGGCCGCAGCGTCACATTGGGCAGGCCGCCGGCCGCCGCCGCCAGCCTGGCATGCGCCGCCGGCAGCGGCTCGAAGGCCAGCACGCGGCTGCCCGGCAGCGCCGCGAAGGGCAGGGTGAAGGCGCCGTCATGCGCGCCCACGTCCAGCAGCAGGCCGGGGCGGTGCAGCACGGTGTGAAAGCCGAGTTCGTCCATTCCGACCTCCGCCGGGCGAGGGTTCCGCGGCGTCCGCGCATCCCCGGCCCGCGTCAAACCTCCATCCAGCCGGTCGAGACCGCGACCACGCCGCCGCCGACGGCGGCGCGGATCGCCCCGGCATCGTCGCGCCAGGCGCGCACCGCCAGGCCCGAGGGCCGGCCCATCTCGATGCCCTGCTCGACCTCCAGCGCCAGCCTGTCGCCGCCGCCCGCCTGCAGCAGCAGCCCGGCCAGGCCGACATTGGCGCTGCCCGTCGCCGGGTCCTCCGGCACGCCGACCAGCGGCCCGAACATCCGCGCCCGGCGCCGCCCATCCGGCAGCGCCACATGCAGGTGGATGCCGACGCAGAGGCTCTCCGGCAGATGCCGTCGGAAGGCGGCGGTGTCGGGCGTCGCCGCCGCCAGCGCCGCCAGGTCGGCCAGTTCGGCGAAGGCCATGCTGTTGCCGCAGCCGCCCACCACCGGCGGATGCGTCGCGGTCAGCACCGCCGCCTCCGGCAGGCCGAGGCAGGCCGCCACCGCCGCCGGCGCCAGGTCCGCCGTGGTGGCGAAGGGCAGCGGCGCCGTGATCTCCGCCCCCACGACCAGCCCCGCCGCGTCGCGGCTCAGCCGCGCCTCCACCCGCCCCGCCTTCTGGTCCAGCGCCAGCCGGTCGCCGGTGACCAGCAGGCGCCGCGCCAGCATCACGGCCGTGCCGACATTGGGATGCCCGGCGAAGGGGATCTCGGCGCCCGGGACGAAGATGCGGATGCGCGCCGCCGCGCCCTCCGCGTCGGGCGGCAGGACGAAGACGGTCTCGGAGAGGTTGAACTCCCGCGCCACCCGCTGCATCGCCGCGCCGTCCAGCGCGCTGCCGCCATGCACGATGGCCAGCGGGTTGCCGCCGAAGCGCGTGTCGGTGAAGACGTCGCAGGTCTCGAACTCAAGCCGCATCGGGGAGCCTTTCCGAGAAGCGCAGGAGGTAGCCGTCCGGATCCTGCACCAGGAATTGCCGCACCGTTACGCCGGTATCGCCGACCCGGTATGTCCTCTCCTCGGGCGGCAGGAAAAGTGGCCAGCCCGCCGCATCCAGCGCCCTGAGGATCGCGGCGATGTCGTCCACCGCGATCTCGAAATTCACGTGGCGTCCGAAGGGCGCCTCGGTCGGCGCTACCTCCCAGCGATGCGGCCGGCCCTTCGGAAGCTCGTCGAGCATGATGCGGGCGCCGTCACGGCCGATGCAGGCGAAGCCCTCCTCCGGCCGGTCGTACAGCACCCGGAAGCCGCAGGGGCCGCACCAGAAGGCGAGGCTGCTGCCGATCTCCGTCACCATCAACTCCGGCACCAGGACCGGGTCCCGCATCACGCCGCCGCCGCGATGGCGGCGTTCATCGCCCGCACGCCGGCCACCGGGCCGTCCGGGTGGTTCCAGACCGCGCCGACCACGGCCAGGAAATCCGCCCCCGCCCGGACCAGCGGCGCGCAATTCTCCGCGGTGATGCCGCCGATGGCGACGCAGGGGATCTCGGCGATCTCCGACCACCATTCCAGCAGGTCGGTCGTGGCGCGGAACTTCGCGTCCTTGGTGCTGGTCGGGAAGAAGGCGCCGAAGGCGACATAGTCCGCGCCCATCTCGCCCGCCAGCATCGCCAGGTGGCGGCTGTCATGGCAGGTGATGCCGAGGATCTTCCCGGAGAGCAGCATGCGCGCCCCGGCATGGTCGCCATCCTGCTGGCCGAGATGCACGCCGTCGCAGCCCAGCTCGGCGGCCAGGATGGCGTCGTCGTTCAAGATGAAGGCGACGTCGCGCGCCTGGGCGATGGGCCTCAGCGCCTCGACCGCGCGCTTCACCGCGTCCCGCGGCGCATCCTTCAGGCGAAGCTGCAGGCAGGCGACGTCGCCCGCGTCGAGCGCCGCGGCGAGCTGGTCCGCGAAGCCCCCGGGCAGGACGGGCGGGGTGATGAGGTAGAGGCGGCAGGGATCGTCCATCCCGCCCAGATGCCGTGCCCCGCCCGGTTTGGGAAGCGCTCAGCGCGCCGCCCTGGCCCAGAGCCATAGGCCGGGCACCACGCCGAGTTCCATGCCGAGCGCGAGGACATGCGGCCGGGGCGGCACCCCTTCCAGCATCAGGCCGAGCAGCCGGGCGGCGCCGCCCAGCGCCACCAGGCCGCAGAGCGCGGTGAACACCGCGCCCCGCCGCCGCAGGTCCCCGGCGCACCAGGCGGCGACCAGCCCGAGGCCGAGCAGCAGCCCCGACAGGTAGCGCAGATGGCTGCCGGTCGCCGGCCCCGCCGCCTCCCCGAGGAAGCCGGCGCCGGTGAGGGCGCCGGCGCCGCCGGCGAGGATGGGGACGAGGGCGGCGAGCCGGATGGCGAGGGGCAGCATGCCGGCGTTACGCGCGCCGCCCCCCGCCGGATGCGCCCCTGCGTCGGCCCGGGGCTGCGCGCGGCGTCAGCCGCCCGGCCCCGCCGCGACCGCCGGTGCGTCGAAGGCCTCCGCCAGCCGGCGGTCCAGCGCCGCCAGGAAGGACCGGCCATAGGGCCCGTCCTCCAGCCCCGCCACCAGCGCCGGCGGCAGGTCGCGCGCGAAGCCCGGGGAGACCGCGGCCGCGGCCATGGCGATGGCGGCCACCGTGTCGGTGTCGCCGCCGCGCGCCACCGTCAGCACCAGCACCTCCGCCAGGCTGCGCGCATCCAGCAGCACGCCGAGCGCGGCGCGGGCGATCTCCTCGCCCTTCGGCCCGGCATGGCGGCGATGCGGCCGCCGCCAGTCCACCGCCGGCACCTGCGCCGCCAGGTAATCGGGCAGTTCCGCGACCGGCCCGAGGCCGCGAAGCCGGTGATGCACCATCAGCGCCGCGCCCTGCGCCGCGCCGGTGCCGCCCGGGCTGTCATGGGTGATGCGGGCCTGCGCCGCGGCCATCGCCAGCACCGCCCCGGCCGAGCCCAGCAGGCCGACCGGGCCGGCGCGCATGGCCGCGCCGCTCTTGTCGCTGGTCGGGCGCAGGCGGGCGATCAGGTCGGCGCCATCCGTCGCCGCCCCCAGCACCTGGCGGAAGCCGACCGCATACCCAAGCCGCGGGTCGCGCCTGAAGGCGCCGAGGATGCCGGCGGCGAAGCCGAGCGCCGAGGTGGCGCCGGCCAGCAGGCATTCCGCGACGGCGATGCTGCACTGGGTGTCGTCGGTGTAGTCGCCGGGATGCTTGCCGCTGTGGCGGGTGTGCGGGACGTAGCGGCTGGCATCGTTCGGCCGGTCCGGGCCGGGCGGCGCGTATTCGAAGCCGGCGCCATAGGCATCGGCGATGGCGATTTCGAGGAGCATGGAAGGCCCGTGGAACTTGGCGGCCCTGGCTGGCCGCGCGAGGCGAAGGCTGCGGGGTGCGTCCGGTTGGTGTGCGCCGACCCGCCGTGCCCGCCACGGCGCGTCAGCGCCCGGTCAGGCACCCCGCCCCGGCCGCCACGGGACCCGGCGGCAGGCCGTCCGAAACCATCGTCCCCTGCATGGCGGCGTCCATGCCTGCCGTCCTACGCCAGTCGTATCCGCAACGAAACCGCCCGGTGCAGGAATGGCCGGCGGGACCGCCGGCCATTCCCGAAGTCCCGAAGGCCGGCCTCGGTCAGGCGGCCGCCTTGTAAACGTCGATGATGGCGCCCAGCAGGTTCAGCGCATCCTGCTTCGGCCGCTGGAAGGCGTTGCGGCCCATGATGGAGCCGTTGCCGCCTGCGGCATGGATCGCCCGCACTTCCTTCAGGATGTCGTCGGTCGCCTTCGCCTCGCCGCCCGAGAACACCACCAGCCGCCGCCCGCCGAAGCAGGCATCGACCACATGCTTGAAGCGGGCGACCGGGTCGTTCACGTCCACCGGGTACTTGGCGTAAGTGCTCTTCGCCGCGTCCAGGCTGATGGCGCTGGTCGGCGGCTTCACCTTGATGATGTGGGCGCCGATCAGCGCCGCCATGTGCGCGGCATAGGCGCAGATGTCGAGCGCGGTCTCGCCCGTCTTGTCCAGCATCGGGCCGCGCGGATAGCTCCAGACCACCACGGCGAGGCCGGCGGCCTTGGCCTCCTCGGCCAGCTCGCGCAGCTCCTCGATCATCTCGAACTGGTACTCGGAGGACGGGTAGATGGTGAACCCGATCGCCGAGCAGCCGAGCCGCAGCGCGTCGGAGACGCTGCCGGTGACGCCCTGGTCCTTCAGCGTGGACAGGCTGTTGGAGGAGTTGACCTTCAGGATGGTCGGGATGGCGCCGGCGAAGGTGGCGGCGCCGGCCTCGATCATGCCGAGCGGCGCGGCATAGGCGTTCAGCCCCGCCTCGATCGCCAGCTCGAACATGTAGCGCGGGTCATAGCCGGCCGGGTTGGGCGCGAAGCTGCGGGCCGGGCCGTGCTCGAAGCCCTGGTCCACCGGCAGGATCACCATGCGGCCGGTGCCGCCCAGCTTCCCTTCCATCAGGATGCGGGCGAGGTTCGCCTTGGTGCCGGGGTTGTCGCTCTCGTACCAGGAGAGGATCTCTTTCACCTTCGGCGTCAACTGCATGGGTTTGCCCTTTCGTGGCGTCCGGTCCGCGACAGCGCGCCCCAAAGGGGGTTCGCGCCCAGGAAACCTCGGCACGCGCACCGCCCGGGGTTCGCGCCCGAAACCGACAAGGCCGCCCGGTCGGCGCCCCGCGGAACGGGAACGCCCGGCCTGGCCGCTCGGCCGGGCGATGTAGCGCGGGGTTGCCGCGATGTCACCCGGCGCCGGCCAGCCAGGCCGCCAGCCGCGCCCGGGCCGCCGGCCGCCGCAGATCAAGCGCCCCGAGGTCGAGCGCCGGCGGCCTTGCCGGCCGCAGCCGCGCGCCGAGCGCCGCCGCCACCGCGGCGACCTGGCCGAAGGCCGGGCAGCCCGGGTCCAGCACCACCTCCGCCACGCCCGAGCGCAGCGCCAGCAGCGCCGGGCCGGGCGCATCGGCGCAGTCCAGCACCGCCCGGTGGATCACA
>NZ_SMOA01000490.1 GCF_004353985.1 Paracraurococcus ruber
GGCGGCCGGGGCGGGGCTGCCCGGCGCGTGAGCAGGCCGCGGCGCGGCGCCGGCCTGGGCGCCTGCCAGCTGCCATGCTTTCCTGGCTCGCGCGCCGCCGCGACTTGATCGGTGCCCCGCAGCGGCCGGCGCGTGACGGCGGCGGAAGCCGCGGGACGCCGGATCGGTCGCGCCTCGGGCCAGCATGGCGGGCGCGCGCCGGACAGGCGGAACCGGCGCCCTTGCGGCAGGCCGGGCCACCATCCCCCACCGGGCGGGGCGGGGCGAGGCGGCGGTTGCGGGCCAAAGCGCCTCCCGCGCGCCTCCCGCCGGGCGGGCAGGGCGACCGGGCGGCGGGCAGCAGGGAGTTGCCAGGGATGACGGAGGCCTTCGATCTGCCGGCCTATCTCGGCCGCATCGGCTGGTCCGGGCCGCTGCGGCCGGGCCTGCCGCTGCTGCGGGACCTGGTCGCCCGCCACGCCGCCGCCATTCCCTTCGAGGGCATCGAGGCGCTGCTGGGGCGCACCCCGGCGCTGGACCCCGCGGCGCTGCAGGCGAAGCTGGTCCAGGGCGGGCGCGGCGGCTGGTGCTTCGAGCAGAACTCGCTGCTGCTGCTGGCCCTGCGGGCGCTGGGGCTGGCGCCGCGGCGGCTGCTGGCACGGGTGCGCTACGGCGTGCCGCCCGGGACGCCGGTGCCGCGCACCCATCTCGCCCTGCAGCTTGAGCTGCCGGAGGGGCCGCATCTGCTCGATGTCGGCTTCGGCGGGCTGCTGCCGACCGCGCCGCTGGCGCTGCGCCCCGGGGTGGTGCAGCCGACCCCGCATGGCGAGTTCCGCCTGCTGCAGGAGGCCGGCGGCTGGCTGCTGCAGGCGGCGGCCGGCGGGGACTGGCTGGACCTCTACCTGCTCGGGCCGGAGCCGCAGGAGCCGGCGGATATCGACGCGGCGAACTGGCTGGTGGCGAACCGGCCGGGCGGGCTGTTCACCGCCAACCTGGTCGCCAGCCTGGCCCCGCCCGGGCGCCGGCTGATGCTGCTGAACCACCGGCTGACCGAGCGCACGGCCGGCGGCGCCGAGCAGGCCGCCCTGCTCGAGGGTCCGGCGCTGGGGGCGGCGCTGCGCGACCGGCTCGGCATCCGCCTCGGCCCGGCGGACCGGGCGGCGCTGGAGGCGGCGATGGCGGCGGACCGGCCGGGGCGCCTGGCCGCGATGCCCTGACGGGCGCGCGCCAAGGCAGCAGGCGAGAGGGGGCCGCCGCATCGCCGTGGCCGCCCGAGGCAACCGCGGCGGAGCGCCGCGCGTCATGCCCGCGACAGCGGAAGGACACCGGCCATGGCACGCATTCTCGTGCTCTACTATTCGATGTACGGCCATGTGGAGACCCTGGCCGGGGCGGTGGCGGAGGGCGCACGCTCTGCCGGCGCCGAGGTCATCGTGAAGCGCGTGCCGGACCTCGTCCCGCGCGAGGTGGCGGAGAAGGCGGGCGCGAAGCTGGACCAGGCGGCGCCGGAGGCCAGCCCGCAGGAGCTGGACCAGTACGATGCCATCATCCTCGGCTGCCCCACCCGCTATGGCCGCATGGCGGCGCAGATGGCGCAGTTCTGGGACCAGACCGGCGGGCTCTGGGCGCGCGGGGCGCTGATCGGCAAGGTGGGCGCCGCCTTCACCTCCACCGCCAGCCAGCATGGCGGGCAGGAGACGACGCTGCTGGCGATCCATACCCAGCTGCTGCACCACGGCATGGTGCTGGTCGGCCTGCCCTACAGCGCGGCGGGGCTGACGGTGCTGAACGAGGTGTCGGGCGGCACGCCCTACGGCGCCAGCACCATCGCCGGCGGCCGCGGCGAGCGGCAGCCGAGCGAGAACGAGCTGGAGCTGGCCCGCTTCCAGGGCCGCCACGTGGCCGGCATCGCGCAGCGCCTGCTCGGCTGATGGCCTGACCGGAAGGATCCGGCGGGGCATGGCGGCCCCGGCATCGCGGCGGCGGCGCGTGTCCCGCGCGAGATCGGCCAGGCTGCCGAGGCCTCCGGCCCCGGCCGCGCCGTCAGGGCAGATCCCGATCAGGTGGACTCACCTGATCGGGTGACGATGCTCGTGGATGCAAAAGACCAGGGCGGTTGCCATGCGCCATGGCGAATGGCAACCGCCTGATCGCCAAAGGCGACCGACCCTCTCCGGGGCCGGCCATCCCGCGCCCGTTCCGTGGCCGGGGCCCTTCTGGGTCGGGCGCCAAGGGCGGCGCCGGCCCGTCCCGGATCGCCGGGCGACGCGGCCGCCGCGCCGGGCGTGGCCGACGGCGCCGGCCAGGCCCGTCCGGAGGCAGGCCGGCCTAGCCCCGACCTCTCGCGCGTCTGCGCCGGGGGCAGGCCGCCACG
>NZ_SMOA01000491.1 GCF_004353985.1 Paracraurococcus ruber
GGTCGGCTGCTCAAAGCTCTCTGGCATGACGGGGTCGCGCTCAGCCTGCTGGTGCGACGGCTCGAGCATGGACATTTTCCCTGGCCCATGACCTCGACCGGCTCGGTCACGCTGTCGCCGGCGCAGGCTTCGCTGCTGCTCGAGGGCATGGAGTGGCGCTCGGCGCAGCGGGAGTGGCGACCTACGGCAGCGTGATACCACGCCCTGCCGCTTTCGCTTGGCCCGACGCGGGCGGGTCGGCGACGATTCCGCCGTGCCCGTGGATCATGCCGACAGCTGCGATGATGATGCCGGCGGCGGCGACGTCGCCGAACTGCGGGCCGCCCTGGCCGCGGCCGAGGCACGCATCGCGGCGCTGGAGCAGATCATCCACGACCTGCGCCGGGCCCGCTTTGGCCAGAGCGCCGAGCGCGTTGATCCCGGGCAGCTGGCCTTGGCGCTCAGCGGGGTAGCGGCTGTACCGCCTGCGAGCAACGACAATCCGGCACCGCGCGGCCGCAAGCCGCATGCCGAGCGGTGCCGGAACCGCGGCCGGCTGCCGGCCCATCTCGAGCGGATCGAGCAGGTGCTGGACCTCGCCGACCGGCGCTGCCCATGCTGCCGCGAGGAGATGCGGCGCATCGGCGAGGACCGCGGAGAACGGCTCGACGTCGTGCCCGCCCAGCTGCGGGTGCTGGTGACCATCCGGCCCCGCTACGCCTGCCGGCGCTGCGAGGAGGCCGGCGTGCACCAGCAGCCGGCGCCGGCGCGCGTCGTCACCGGCGGCCTGCCCACCGAGGCGCTGCTGGTGCAGGTGCTGGTGGCCAAGTACGGCGACGGCATCCCGCTCCACCGGCAGTGCCAGATCCTGGCACGGCAGGGGATCCAGTTCGACCGCGCCACGCTCTGCGACTGGGTCGGCCAGGCCTGCTGGTGGCTGCGCCCGCTGCGCGACCTCATCCTCGCCCACGTGGTCGGCCATGCCCGGGTCTTCGCCGACGACACGCCGCTACCCACCCTGGAGCGCGGCCTCGGCCGGACCCGGGTGGGTCGGCTGTGGTGCTACGCGGCCGATGACCGTGCCTCTCTCGGGCGCGGGCCGCCAGCGGTGGCCTATGTCTACGCCACCGACCGCAAGGCGACCCGACCCGCGGCCCACCTCGCCGGGTTCAGCGGCACGCTGCAGGTGGACGGCTATCGCGGCTTCCGCACGGTCGCTGCCCGGCGCCGGGGCGGCTCGGTCACGCTCGCCTTCTGCTGGAGCCACCTGCGCCGACGCTTCCACAAGGTCCACGCCCACAACGCCTCACCGGTCGCCGCCGAGGCCCTGCTGCGCATCGGCGCGCTCTACGGCATCGAGCGCGAGATCCGCCGCACGCTGCCCGAGCACCGCCGCACCGTGCGCCAGGCGCGCAGCAAGCCCCTGGTGCAGGACCTGCACCGCTGGCTGGAGGCGAAACTGGATCAGGTCAGCCAAGGCTCGGCCCTGGCCGGCGCCATCCGCTACGGTCTGCGGCACTGGGAGGGGCTCTGCCGCTACCTCGAGGACGGCCAGCTGGAGATGGACACGAACAGCCTCGAGCGGGAAATCCGGCCGGTGGCCAAAACCCGCCGCGCAGCGCTCTTCGCCGGCAGCGAGGGAGGCGGCGACAACTGGGCGATCGCCACGACCCTGGTCCGCACCGCCATCCTGAATGGCGTCAACCCGCAGGCTTGGCTCACCGACGTGCTGCAGCGCATGGTCCGCGGCGAGGTCAGCAGCAAGGCATTGCACACCCTGCTGCCCTGGTCCTGGCGCGATGCCCAGGGCGCGCAAGCGGCGTAGCGCTATACGCCGGGCAGCGAGGCCTGTACCTCCTCCACCTCGCTCGTGTCGGCGTGGATCGCGTCATGGATGATGCGTGTCGTCACGCTCTGCAGGTGGGCGCTCAGCGCGCGGTCGAGCTCGAGGAACTCCGGCCAGAGCACGGTGTCGTTGAACCCGCGCGGCACCCGCACCATCACCGTCGTCCGCTTCTGCCGAGGATACCGGTACGGCCGCAGGCCATAGCGGCGGCACAGCGCCACGAAGAGCTGGCGTGACCACGCATCCGGCATGGAGAACTGCAGCTCGATCGGTGGATCCCGCCGCGACTGCTCCGCCAGCCGCGCCTTGACCCGCTCCAGCGCCGCGCCGGCCGCGTCGCGCTCGCCCGGCGTGCCAGCGCCCGCCATCAGCGCCTCGATCTTGCGCAGCCGCTCCTGCAGCCCGTCCACATCCGCCATACCGGATCCGCCCCAACCCAACCGGCAACAGACTACCCCGGCGTCACCGACCCAGGGAGCAACCTGTCAACACTCCAGTGGGGGTGGGTTCGCCACGACGCGTACC
>NZ_SMOA01000492.1 GCF_004353985.1 Paracraurococcus ruber
GGCGCGGCGCCGGCACGGGCTGCCCCGCGTCCTGCGGTCCCGCCGGATGGCCCGAGGCGCCGCGCACCGCCGGCGGGCGCCCTGCGATGCGCGCGGCCTCGGGATCTTCGCCCCCGGGCATGGGGTCCAGCCCCGGCTGCGCCGCCACGCGTGCCCGCCGAGGGAGCGCGCTCTGTCCGGACGATTCCGGGCCGGCCCTGCGCCGCCGCGCGCGCCTGCGGCAGGACCCTGCCAGCCGCAATGCTGGCCCGAGGCCCCCGGATGAGCACGGCGCGACACCCGGCCGGATTTCGTGACGACCACCACCATTGCATTTTTCATGACGATCTGTCCGAATACCCACGGCACCGCCGCATCCCGGACGGAGGGTCCCGCATGAAGGTCTCGAAGCAGCAATCGGCCGAGAACCGCGCCCGCATCCTCGCCGCGGCCGCCCGGCTGTTCCGCGAGCGTGGGCTACAGGGCACCGGCGTGGACGCGCTGGTCGGCGCCGCCGGGCTCAGCCATGGCAGCCTCTACAGCCAGTTCGGCTCGAAGGAGCGGCTGGCGGCCGAGGCCCTGGCGGCGGCGCTCGAAGGCGGGTCCGACGCGCTGCTGCCGCCGGGGGAGACGCCGGCGCTGGACCTGCTGGTCCGCCGCTACCTCTCCCGCAGCCACCGGGATGCGCCGGGCGGCGGCTGCGCCCTGGCCGCGCTCGGGTCGGAGATGCCGCGGCAGCCCGCTGGGCTGCGCGCCGCCTATAGCGCCGGGCTGCGCCGCCTGGCCGGCCAGGTCGCCACACTGCTGCCCGGCCGCCCGGCCGAGGCGCGGGAGGATGCGGCCCTCGCCGCCCTCGCCACGCTGGTCGGCGCCCTCACCCTCGCCCGCGCCGTGGACGACCCGGCGCTGTCCGACCGGCTGCTCGCCGCCGGCCGCCGCCACCTGGCCGAGAGCCTGGAGCCGATCGCGGAGGGCCGCGGGCAGCCCGACGCATGACCCTCCGCCGCCATCGGGACGCTCGGGCGGCGCGGCGATGCGTCGCGCCCCCGGGCCGCCGCAGCGGCGGACCACCGACCTTCGCCCCGGACTGGAAGGACCCCGAGACATGGCCGCCAACCTGCTCGCCGCCGCGCTGGCGCGCCGCGGCATCCACTATGCCTGGGTGATGGTGGGGCTGACCTTCCTGGTCTCCCTCGCCTCGGCCGGCGCGCTCGGCGTGCTGGGCGCCTTCCTGCTGCCGCTGCAGCGGGAATATGGCTGGGACACGGCGTCGATCTCCGGCGCGCTGGCGCTGCGGCTGCTGCTGTTCGGCCTGATGGCGCCCTTCGCCGCGGCGCTGCTGCAGCGCTACGGCCTGCGCCGCATCGTCGCCTTCGCCCTGGCGCTCGTGCTCGCCGGCTGCCTCGCCTCCATGGGCATGACGCAGGTCTGGCAGCTCTGGCTGTTCTGGGGCGTGGTGACCGGCATCGGCACCGGCATGACGGCGCTGGTGCTGGGCGCGACGGTGGCCAACCGCTGGTTCGTGCAGCGCCGCGGCCTGGTGGTCGGCCTGCTGACCGCGGCCAACGCCACCGGCCAGCTCGCCTTCCTGCCGCTGGCCGCCTGGCTGGCGCGGGAGGAAGGCTGGCGCAGCGCCATGGCGCCGGGCCTTGTCGCCTGCGGCCTGGCGGCGCTGCTGTTCTTCCTGCTGGGCCGCGACCGGCCCGCCGATCTCGGCCTCCTCGCCTATGGGGAGGCGCCCGGCGCCGCCGCGCCGCCGCCGCCCGCCGCCGGCAACCCGGTGCGCACCGCCTTCGCCGTGCTGGGCGATGCCGCGCGCACCCGCGCCTTCTGGATCCTCTTCGCCACCTTCCTGGTCTGCGGCCTCTCCACCAACGGCCTGGTGCAGACGCATTTCATCCCGCTCTGCAGCGATTTCGGCATGGCGGAGGTGGATGCCGCCTGGGTGCTGGCGATGATGGGCGCCTTCGACTTCGTCGGCACCATCGCCTCCGGCTGGCTGTCCGACCGCTACGACAACCGCGTGCTGCTCGCCTGGTATTACGGGCTGCGCGGCCTGTCGCTGCTGGCCCTGCCCTTCAGCGACTTCTCGCTCTGGGGCCTGTCGCTGTTCGCGGTGTTCTACGGGCTGGACTGGATCGCCACGGTGCCGCCCACCGTGAAGCTGGCCGCGCAGAATTTCGGGCGGGAGCACGCGCCGGTGGTCTTCGGCTGGGTCTTCACCGCGCACCAGCTTGGCGCCGCCGTCGCCGCGCTGGGCGCCGGCCTCAGCCGCGACGCGCTGGCGAGCTACCTGCCCGCCTTCGCCCTGGCCGGCGCCGCCTGCCTGGTGGCGGCGGCGCTGGCGCTGGCCCTGCGCCCGCCG
>NZ_SMOA01000493.1 GCF_004353985.1 Paracraurococcus ruber
TGTAGCTGCTGGCCCAATCCTCCCCGGAAGTGCTGGCTGAAAATTCCCCAGTCCAGCGCGACTGCCCGCGCCCGGGGGCGAGCCCCCGGGCGCGGGTGGCGCCGGCCATGCCCCAGGATGCCGCCCGGCATCATGGGAGCAGCCGGTGGTCACCCTTGGGGAGCTCGTCATGATCCTGGACCTCGCCCGGCAGGGCCTCAGCATCTCTGCCATTGCCCGCCGCACCGGCCACGACCGCAAGACCGTTCGGACCTACATCGCGCGCGGCCTGGAGCCGCCGGCCTATACGCCACGGCCGCCGGCGCCATCGCCGCTCGCGCCCTTCGAGGCCTTCCTGCGGGAGCGGGTCGGCCGCTTTCCTGAGCTGACCGGCCGGCGCCTCTGGCGGGAGGTCCGCGAGCTTGGCTTCACCGGCGGCTACTCCACGGTGACCGACTTCCTGCGCACCGTCCGTCCTCCGGCGGAGCCCGCCGCCTTCGAGCGTCGCTTTGAGACCCCGCCGGGCCGCCAGGCGCAGGTCGACTTCGCCTTCTTCAAGGTCCGCTTCGAGGACGAGCCCGGCGCCGAGCGCATCGTCTGGCTGTTCTCCCTCGTGCTTGGCCACAGCCGCATGATGTGGGCCCGCTTCGTCGCCCAGCAGGACCTGGCTACCGTGCTGCGCTGCCACGTTGCCGCCTTCGAGGCGCTTGGCGGCGTGCCGGGGGAGATCCTCTACGACCGCATGAAAACCGCCGTGCTCGGCGAGGTCGACGACCGCGGCATCGTCTACAACGACAAGCTGCTGGCGCTCGCTGCCCACTACGGCACCGTGCCCAAGGCCTGCCGGCCCTACCGCGCCAAAACCAAGGGCAAGGTGGAGCGACCGTTCCGCTACGTCCGCGAAGACTTCTTCCTCGCGCGCAGCTTCCGCAACATCGAGGACCTGAACGCTCAGTTCGCCCAGTGGCTCGACCAGGTGGCCAACCGCCGCCTGCACGGCACCACCGGGCGGATCGTCATCGAGCACTTCGCCGAGGAGCGGGCCTCCCTCAAGCCGCTGCCGGCCGGCCCGTTCAACGCCGTCCTCCGCCTCGAACGGCGGATCTCCCACGAGGGCATGATCTCCGTCGGTGGCAATCTCTACTCGGTCCCCGACGGCACCCGCCGCCGACCCGTCGAGGTTCAGGTCACCGCCGCCGAGGTGCAGATCCTCGAGGATGGTCGCCTCGTCGCCGCCCATCCCGTGCTCGAAGGCCGCGGCCGGCGCCGCATCGCCGAGGGGCACCGCACCCTGCCGCCCTCGCACAACAGTGCCACGCCACGGGCCGGTGCCATGGCCCCTCCGGCACCACCAGCAGGGCCCAGCGGCGTCGCGCCCCGCTCGCTCGCCATCTACGAGGCCATCGGCCGCAGGCTCGCTACCGGGCAGGGCGCCCGATGACCGCCGCACCGGCCACGCTCGACCGGATCCGCCGCCACCTGGTCGGGCTCCGGATGCCACGCTCGCTCGAGGTGCTGGAACACCTGCTCCGCCAGCTCGAGCGCGGCGAGATCTCCGCGCTCGAGGCAATCGATAACCTGCTCGACGAGGAACTCAGCCTGCGCGAGGGCCGCCGGGTCAGGGCCGCCCTCAAGATGGGCCGGCTGCTCAACATCAAGACGCTGGCCGGGTTCGACTTCTCGTTCCAGCCATCCCTCGACCGCAACCGGATCCTCACCCTCGCCGGGCTCGACTTCATCGACCGCCACGAGGTCGTCCACCTCCTCGGCCAGCCCGGCTGCGGCAAGACCCATTTGGCCATCGCGCTCGCCGTCGAGGCGGTGCAGGCCGGCCGCAGCGTCTACTTCACCACGCTGGCCGAACTCATCGGCTCGCTGGCCAAGGCCGAGCGCGAGGGCACCTTGCGGGAGCGCATCCGGTTCCTCTGCCGGCCACAACTCCTCGTCGTCGACGAGATCGGCTACCTGCCCGTCGTCGCCGGCGGTGGGAACCTGTTCTTTCAACTGGTCAACGCGCGCTACGAGCGTGGCGCGATGATCCTCACCTCCAACCGCGGCTTTGCCGAATGGGGCGAGGTCTTCGGCGACACCGTCGTCGCCACCGCGCTGCTCGACCGGCTTCTCCACCATGCCGTCGTCGTGCGCATCGAGGGCGCCAGCTACCGCCTCCGCCGCCACGCCGACCTGCTGCCGGACACCGCCGCACCACGGCCGCTACACCCACAAGAAGCCGTACCCCGCCGCCGCGGCAGACCGCCCAAGCCGCGCCCCGCAGAACTCACCGGCGCGATGTAGCCACCAGCCGAACTGGGGAATTTTCAGCCAGCACTTTTGAGGAAAACCACCTCAGCATTGACA
>NZ_SMOA01000494.1 GCF_004353985.1 Paracraurococcus ruber
GGGGCAGGTGCCGGGCGGGGGCCGCCCGATGGCGCCGCCCCGCGGCCGGCCGCTGGCGCCGCGGCGCGGTCCGCGCGATATCCTGCGCCGCAGCACCGGGTGACCCAGGATGACGACCGACCCCAGCACGCTCGACGACGCCGCGCGCGACCTGCTCTTCCGCAATGCCCGCACGCATTATGCCTGGCAGGACCGGCCGGTGCCGGACACGAAGCTTCAGGAACTGTACGACCTGCTGAAATGGGCGCCGACCAGCGCCAATTCCTCGCCCGCCCGCTTCGTCTTCATCCGCACGAAGGAAGGGAAGGACAAGCTCCGCCCCGCCCTGTCGGCCGGCAATGTCGAGGCGACGATGGCCGCGCCGGTGACGGTGATCGTCGCCACCGACAGCAAATTCTACGACCGGCTGCCCACGCTCTATCCGCAGGCCGATGTGCGGACCTGGTTCGCCGACAACTGGTCCCTGGCCGACCAGACCGCGACGCGCAACGGCACGCTGCAGGGCGCCTACCTGATCCTGGCGGCGCGGGCGGTCGGCCTCGACTGCGCGCCGATGAGCGGCTTCGACAACTGGAAGGTCGACGAGGCCTTCCTGACCGGCACCGACTGGCGGTCGAATTTCCTGGTCAATCTCGGCCATGGCGACCCGGCCGGGCTGCCGGCGCGCAACCCGCGGCTGACATTCGACGAGGCCTGCCGGCTGGAGTGAGGCGGGCGGCGCGGCCCCACCTGCCACCCGGCCGCCCTCAATCCGACTGAGTCCGGAGCGGACCCTTTCGGCGAAAACCCCGCCCGGTCAGGGGGTTGCGCGCGACGCCGCACAGGAATTTTGGATTTGAGCGCTTTATCCGCCGCCGCCTCCCGGGCATGGGCGGGGCGCTGACGATATTCCTATACGCCTGGACCTGCCCGGCCCGCAAGCGCGCCGGGCGGCCTCCCCGGCGACGGTGCCGGGCGGCCACGGGGATCGGATGCCGGGGAAGGCCGTTCGATCACGGGCCACCCGGGCGGCTTGCCGGCGCCCGGTCGCCGCGCGGAGCGGCCATGCCCCAACCCCCGCGCGCGATGGGCGCGGCGGCTCAGCCCGCCATGACGGACCCTTCCGGGTCCAGCCGGTACCCACCGCCCTCGGTCAGCAGCAGCCGGGCATGGCCCGGATCGGGTTCGATCTTCTGCCGCAGGCGGTAGATATGCGTCTCCAGCGTGTGGGTGGTGACGGCGCTGTTGTAGCCCCAGACCTCGTTCAGCAGGATCTGCCGCCCCACCGGCCGGCCGCCGGCGCGGTAGAGGTATTTCAGGATCGCGCTTTCCTTTTCCGTCAGCCGGATCTTCCGGTTCCGCGCCGCGTCGGTCAGCAGCTTGGCCGAGGGGCGGAAGGAATAGGGGCCGATGGCGAAGACCGCGTCCTCGGAATTGTCGAAGACGCGAAGCTGGGCGCGCAGCCGCGCCAGCAGCTCGTTCAGCCGGAAGGGCTTGGCGATGTAGTCGTTGGCGCCGGCATCCAGGCCGCGCACCACATCGGCCTCGGCATCCTGGCCGGTGAGCATGATGATCGGGATCTTCACGCCCTGCCGCCGCAGCCGCATGCAGAGGTCGCGGCCATCGCCGTCCGGCAGGCCGATATCCAGCAGCACGGCGTCGTAGCGCCCGGCGGCGGCGGCCAGCTTGGCCTCCGCCTCGGCGGCGGTCTCGGCCTCGTCGGGCGCGAATTCGCCGTCGAGGGCCAGCTGCTCGGCCAGCGTCGCGCGCAGCGCCGCGTCGTCGTCCACGATCAAGAGGGGGCGCGGACCCGGCATTCCATCTCCAGCCATGGCGCCGATTCGGCCGACGCGCGGGGCATCGTCGGATCGCGAAGTAGGCACATCGTTGTCAAGCGTAGATGGGGGTGGCATGGCAGGGCCGGCAAGCCGGATGGCCGATGGTTTATTTCATGGAGCGGGCTGTCGGCCGCCGTTCCGGTGCCACATTCAAGGCGCGCCATGCCCCGGCGACCGCTCCCCCCCTCAGACAGATGAGCATGCCGATCCCCGTGCCTTCGGACCCCATCCCGGTCGCCCCGGCCGCCTTGCCGGACGCCACCGCCCTCGCGCTCCGCGCCGTCCACCGCGCCGCCGCCGACCTGCGGCGGGGCACCCCCGTGCTGTTGCGGGGGGATGGGTGGGGGCTGCTGGTCGCCGCGGCGGAAACGGTCGGGGCGCCAGGCCTCGCCACCCTCGCCGCCCTGGCCCGCACCCCGCCGGTGCTGCTGCTGGCCCCCGCCCGGGCCGTCGCGGTCGCCGCCGCGCCGCCGCTCCGCCCCGTGCCGGCGGCGGAGGAGGCCGCGGTCGCCCTGCGGC
>NZ_SMOA01000495.1 GCF_004353985.1 Paracraurococcus ruber
CGTCGTTGAGCTTGCAGGTCTCGATCAAGGACGCCATGTCGGCCCAGCGGCGGCCGCCGTCATCGCCTGAGGCGAACAACGCATTCTTGCGGCTCAGGACCAGCGGCCTGATGGTGCGCTCGACCGTGTTGCTGTCGATCTCCGCACGCCCTTCGTCGAGGAACCGCTCGAGGCCATCACGGTGGTTGAGCGCGTAGCGAATGGCCTGTGCCGTCGGGCTGCCGCCCGGCAGGCGCGCCAACTGTTGCTCAAGCCAGGCGAACAGGTCGGTGACCAGCGGCCGGCTCCGGGCCTGGCGGGTGGCGCGCCGCAGCTCGGGTGGCTTGCCGCGGATCGTCTCCTCGATGGCGTAGAGGGCGGCGATGCGACGCAGCGCCTCCTCGGCAATCGGCGCCGTCTTCTTCTTGGTCAGGTCGTAGAACTCGCGGCGCACATGGGCCCAGCAGTAGACAAGCGTGGCCGCCGCGCCGCCGTCCTTCGGCGCGGCCAAGCTGTTGTAGGCGGCGTAGCCGTCGCACTGCAGGAGGCCGGTGTAGCCCGCCAGCAGGTCGCGGGCATGCTCGGCACCGCGGCCCGGCGCGTAGTGGAACACCACCGCCGGCGGGTCGGTGCCGGCCCAGGGCCGGTCATCGCGCGCGATCGCCCAGGCATAGCCCTTCTTGGTCCTGCCGCGGCCGGGGTCGAGCACCGGCATGGTGGTCTCGTCGGCGAACAGCCGCACCGAGCCGTGCAGGATCTCGCGCAGGCGCACTACCACGGGCCGGACCTCGAAGGCGGCCGCGCCCATCCATCCGGCCAGGACGTCGCGGCCGATCTCGATGCCCTGCCGGGCCAGTGCCTGCGACTGGCGGTGCAGCGGCATGTGGTCGGCGTAGCGTGCGACGGCGACATGGGCGACCGCCGCTTCGGTCGGCATGCCGCCCTCGACCAGGCGCGCCGGGGCGGGCGCCTGCACGACCACGCCCGGACAGGCTCGGCAGGCGAACTTGGGGCGCCGGGTGACCAGGGCGCGGAACTGCACCGGGATCACGTCGAAGCGCTCCGCTGTGTCGCAGCCGATCTCGACCATCGCGCCCCGGCAGCATGGGCAGGCGGTGCTCTCGGGCATGAGCACCTGCTCGACCCGCGGCAGATGCGCCGGCAGCCGGCCGCGCCCCTTCCGGCGCCGGTCGGCGTTCTTCTTGCGCAGGTCGGGCGAGCGCTTCTCGGCCTCGGCGTCGTTGCTGGCGAGCGAGGCCTCGGCCTCCTCGAAGGCGAACTGCAGCTGGTCCTGCGGCAGCCGCTCCGAGCGCGGGCCGAACTGCATGCGGCGCAGCTTCTCCAGCAGATGCCGCAGCCGCTCATTCCGCTCCGCCAGCGCATCCCGCTCAGCGGCCAGGCTGTCGCGCTCCGCGGCGATGCTGTCGCGCTCGGCCAGTGCGGCCAGCAGCATCGCCCGCAGCGCCGCGGGATCCTCCGGCAGGGTGGGCGTGTGGGGGTCCGCGGCGCGCATCACGCGGCAATTCTACGCAGGCACGCTCGGCTTGGGAATCTCCCGCGTTGCCTGCACGCGCCGCCAATCGATGCCGTCGAACAGCGCCGCGAACTCGACCGACGTCAGACGCATGACGCCATCCACGATCGGCGGCCACCGGAAGGTGTTGGCCTCAAGTTGCTTCCAGATCAGGACCAGGCCGCTGCCGTCCCACATCAAGACCTTCACCCGGTCGGCGCGCTTCGAGCGGAACACCAGCACCACACCCGAATACGGGTTCTCGCCCAGCTCCGCCGCCGCCAGCGCAGCCAGGGCATGGGCGCCACGACGGAAATCCACCGGCCTGGTCGCCAGCAGGATCCGCGTACCTGCCGGGACGGTGATCACCGCTCCAGTGCCGCTGCCAGGCGGGCGACGCCGTCGGGATCGGTCGTGCTACTGAACCGCAGCAAACGGCCGTTGCGGAGTAGCACCTCGACGCGATCGGCCTCGGGTGTCAGGTGTGTTGCCTCCGCAGGAAAGCTCGACCCGGGGGCGGGACCGCTGTCCTCGACCAGCAAGGGCACGAAGCGGGCCGGCCGCGACCGCGATTTCTGCGCCGGACGACCCGCCGCCTCTCGTCGCCAGCGATACACCAGGCTTGGCGAGATCCCGTGCCGCTGCGCCACCGTCAACACGCGCGCGCCAGGCAACGCCGCCTCGGTCAGGATCTCCGCCCGCTGTGCCGAGGTGTACTCGCGCCTCGGCTCGCCGCGTGTGACGATCTCAACCCGCGTCACACCATCTGCGGCTGCATCAGTGCTAGCACCAATGTGAGACTTCGATCCGGCCATCGCCTCTCCTCCGCGA
>NZ_SMOA01000496.1 GCF_004353985.1 Paracraurococcus ruber
CCCGGCGCGGCTTCACCCGCGCGCCCTGGCGCGACGTCCTGCGCCCGAGCCGGCAGCGCCGCCGCGGCGAGCAGCGCGGCGGCCAGCAGCAGCGCCCGCATCAGGCGGCGTCCGCCTTGGCCTTGGCGGAAAGCCCGTAATTCTGCTGCCGGAACCAGGCCATGTAGTCGCCGACCGTCATCGGCGCATAGCGCGGCGCCTCCCCCGGCACGCGGCAGCTCGGCACCGGCTCCATCAGCGTGTCGGGGTTCGGGTGGAAGAAATACGGGATGGCGTAGCGCGGCCCGGGCGAGAGATTGTAGGCGCGGTGCGGCGTGTTGATGAAGCGCCCGTTGCTCCAGCGATGCAGCACCTCCCCGGTGTTCACCACGAAGCTGTCGGGGACGACCGGCGCGTCGATCCACGCGCCGTCGGTGGTGCGCAATTGCAGCCCGGGCACGCGGTTCTGCGCCAGCAGGGTGATGAAGCTGGTATCGGCATGCGGCGCCAGGCCGAACTGGTTGGCGCCGTAGCGCGCCGGCGGATAGTGGGTGAAGCGCAGCCCGGTCAGCGGCCGGTCGCAATGCGGCGCGAACCAGTCGGCCGGCAGGTCCAGCGCCATGGCATAGAGCGGCAGCAGGCGCTGCGCCAGCGCATCCATCGCCGCGTAGTAGCGCAGCGCCACCTCGCGGAAGCCGGGCAGGCCGGCCGGCCAGCGATCCGTCGCGCCGGCATCCTCGCCGACGCGCTTCATGAAATACGCCTCGTTCTCGTTCGGCTGGTTGTCGGCGTTCAGCCTGGAATGCCGCGTGGTGCTGCCGCGCACCGGGACATAGCCGCGGAACTCGCCATCCACCCGCAGCGCCAGCTTGGCGTCCAGCGGCTGGGCGTGGAAGCGGGCGCAGGCGGCGAAGGCTTCCTCGACCAGCGATGCCGGGACGCCGTGGTTGACGATGGTGAGGAAGCCGATCGTCTCGTTCGCGTGGCGCAGTTGCGCCGCCGTCGCCTCCGGCGCACCGGGCTTGCCCGCCAGATAGGGGCCGAGATCGATGACGGGAATGGCGGGCGTGCTGGCGGTGTCCGCGGCCATGGCGGCTCTCCTGCTGGGTCGGTTCTGCCCGGCTGGCGTCCCTGCCGGGCAGCGAACCATGCGGAGGGCCGGCGGGTCAAACCGCCGCGCCGCGCGGCGCGGCGCCCGTCAGCGGCGGAGCCCGGGCGGGCGCCGCGACAGGGACCTCGGCAGGGGCCTCAGCAGGGATTGGGCAGCAGGGCGAGTTCCTGCAGCTTCCCGTCCACGCTAAACTCGCCGAAATCCATCTTCAGGTCGTCGGCCACGCCATTCTCGAAATAGCGCAGCCCCACCTCGTAGTCCGGCGCGCTGGCGCCGCCGCCGGCGCCGCCCGCATCGCGGTCGAAGAAGGCCACGCGCATGCGGGCGCTGCCCAGCTTCGCCAGGTCCGGGAAGCGGGCATTCGGCTGCGGCGGGGTCCAGGCGGAGATCACCGTGGTGGTGTCCTGCGCGCCGTCGGCGCTGGTGCCGTCGAACAGCGGCACCACCAGCATGCGGGTGCCGGCGCGGGCCGCGGCCAGGCTGCGGATGGTGTGCAGCATCGGCAGCAGGGTGCCCTTGGGCAGGTCCTCCTCCTTCGCCTCGGGCGCGGTGTAGCGGGCGGTGCCGCCCTCCGGCGTCACCTCCGCCTCCCCCGCGATGCGCTGGGACACGGCGCCCTGGCTGGTCTGGGTCAGGCTGTAGCGGATGCGCTTGCCGTCCTTGGTCTCGAAGGTCGAGTAGTCGGACGCGGTCTCGACATCCTGGCCGTCCCGGTCGGTGACGCGCAGGGTGAAGCGCTGGCGGGTGGCCCAGCCGTCGCAGCTGTCCACCACCTCGTACAGCATCACGCCCTCGGCCCGGGCGATGTCGGAATTCTCCCGCACCTTGTCGAGCGTCAGCCGATAGGCGGCGCGATGGCCGACCATCGCCTCCGCCCCCGGTTCGGCGGCCAGCAGCGGGGCGGGCAGGGCCAGCGCGGCGCCGGCGGCGGCCAGCACGGCGAGGATATGTCGACGCAGCGGCATCGCGGGGGCCTTTCCGATCATCCTCTGCATCTAGGGCCGCGCGGGCCGGGCGGGAACGCCCTGGCCGGCGATTCTCTCGGCCAGGGGGCGAGGGCAGGGGCGGGGGCAGGGGCGGGGCCGGCCGGGCCCCGCCCGCCGGCCGCCCGGCTTCACATTCCAGCGCCGGGCGCCACATCGGCTTGCCGCCGGGGCGGCGCCGTGCTGCGCGGCCCGCAGCCATCCGGTCAGGCCGGCGCGGGCCGCTTGCGCCGCGGC
>NZ_SMOA01000497.1 GCF_004353985.1 Paracraurococcus ruber
GGCTGGTCGAGAAGAACGGCCATCGCAGCCCCGCCGACAGGCGCGCCGCCTGGCAGGAGGAGACCTTCAGGCGCGCCGCGTAGCCCAACCAGTTGTCCAAGGAGCCGGGTGCGGTACAGGCCGCTATCTCGACGACGGCGACGTCGTGCGGGAGGCTCTGCGCTTGCTCGCCCTGCGGGAATGGGAGGACGGCACCGCCCCTGCGTCCGCCCCGGTGCCTGCTGGCGCGACCACACCGCTCAAGGCCGCATGAGATCTGCCCACCCAGGGACACCTTGATTGGCTGTCCCAGGGCGACGCCGTCATGGTTGTTTCACGTAAGCGCGTGCCTTTGCGAGTTCCGGTCGTGCGCCATTCTCCGCGCGTGCCGCAATCTCGAGGAGGCTGGCGTAGTGCCGCCGCGCTGCTTCGGCTTCTCCCGCCAGCTCTGCCGCTCGAGCGGCACCGTAGACGGCCTGTCAGCGGCGGCGAGAAAGCGCGCCTAAACGGCGGCGAAGGCGCGGGCGTACGGGCGCTGGCGCGGGTGCGGGGATCGGGCGAGAGCGTTGGAGCCGGGGCGGATGCTGAGGCAGCCTGCGTCCCGGTCGCCGTGATGGTGCCGTCGTGCTCGCGGCTGTCCAGGACGCTGCGCGCCGCGCCAAGGCGCGGTGGCCTTCGGCCATCCTGGACATCCGCTGCGCGCGCCCGCGATGCGAAGTGCGGCCGGGACGGAAGGATGGCCTTGGCGAGCCGAACCAAAGGATAGGGGTTTGGTGGTGCGGACGGCGTGGTCCGCTCAGGTCCTGCTGGCGCGCCGCCGGCGGGCGCGGAGCTCGCTGCGCTCCTCGGCTTCCTTGAGGCGGTAGGAGTTGGCCTCGATGGCGATGATCTCGGCGTTGTGGACGAGGCGGTCGATCAGCGAAACAACGCAGGCGGCGTTGGGAAAGACCTCGTGCCACTCGGCAAAGGGGCGGTTGGTGGTGATGATCGTGCTCTTGGCCTGGTAGCGGCGGCTGATCAACTCGAACAGCAGGTCAGCATGACGGGTTGAGTAGGAGAGATAGCCGACCTCGTCGATGACCAGCAGGCTGGGACGGGCGTAGTGGCGCAGGCGGCGGCGCAAAGCAGTATCGCTGTCGAGGGCGGCGAGATCACCGAGCAGGTGGCCGGCGGTGGCGAACAGCACAGTGTGGCCGGCAATGAGGGCCTGATGGGCGATGTTCTGGGCCAGTGTTGTCTTACCCACGCCGTTCGGGCCGAGCAGGACGGCGTTGCTGGCCTCCTTGAGGAAGTCGAGGCTCATCAGGGCCTCGATGGCGGTGCGGTCGCAGCGCTTCGGCCAGGTCCAGTCGAAGTCGCAGAGGGGCTTGAACCGGCCGATGCGGGCGGCCTGCAGGCGCCGCTCCAGGCTCCGCCGGCCACGTTCCTGCTCCTCCCAGTCGAGGAGCGGCGCCAGCCAGGGCTGGCCGGCGACCTCGGCCCAGTGGGCGAGCAGCCCATGCAGGTGCAGCGCCGCGGCGCGGGTTCGCAGGGCCTGGGGGTCAGTCATCGGCGGCATCCTTGAGGCGGTCGTAGGTCTCGAGGGCGTGCGGCTGCACCGGCCGGTCCCGTGCCTGCAGGCTGGCGGGCAGCACGACGGCGACCGGCGGCGGCGTGCCGCGCTGCTCGCGGTGCCGGTCGAGCGCGAGGCGGACGGCGTTGGGGTGCGGCACATCCCGCTCGAGCGCCTCGCGGATGGCGGCCTGCAGGGCGGCGGCGCCATGACGCTCGAGCAGCTGCAGCAGCGTGGTGGTGACGCCGCCGAGCGGCGTGCCGCGGGCGGCGGCACGGCGCAGCAGCTCCTGGCTGGCCGGGGCGGCCTGGGCGAGGCGGTCGGTGCCACGGTGCTGGCGGGCGGCACGTTTCTGGGTCGCCAGGGCCTGCAGGTGATCGGCCTGCTCGATCTGCGCGCCCTTATCGTAGCTGCGGCGATGGCAGGCGAGCAGCTGGGCGCCGTCGACGATGCGTACCTGCTCCGGATCGGCGAGCACGGTCAGCACGCGCCGGACATGGGTGTGCGGGATGGAGTAGTCGTTGCGGTCGAACCGGGCATAGGGCGTCTTGCCGACCCGGACCGCGACGCGCTCGAGCAGCGGCGGTGGGTTGTCGGGCAGCGGCAGCAGGTGGCGGACCTCCTCGGCGAAGACCTCGCTGTAGCTGCTGGCCCAATCCTCCCCGGAAGTGCTGGCTGAAAATTCCCCAGTCCAGCGCGACTGCCCGCGCCCGGGGGCGAGCCCCCGGGCGCGGGTGGCGCCGGCCATGCCCCAGGATG
>NZ_SMOA01000498.1 GCF_004353985.1 Paracraurococcus ruber
GCCGCCGGCCCCGCCGCCCGCGCCTTCATCCTGCCGCCAGGGCTCGAGGCCCTGCCGGGCGGCGCCTGGCGGCTGCGCTTCCCCGAGGGCACCGAGGCGCCGCCGCGGACCGCCGCCCCGGCGCTGGCGGAACTCGGCCGCCGCCTGGCCGCCGCGCCGGAAGGACGCGTGGTGCTGCTGGCCCAGGCCAGCGGGCCGGAGGATGTCTCGACCGCCCGCCGCCTCAGCCTGGCGCGCGGCCTGGCGGTGAAGGATGCGCTGGTCGCCGGCGGCCTGCCGCCGACGCGGATCGACATCCGCCCCATGGGGCGGCAGGAGGACCGGCTGGACGCGGTGGATGTGCAGCCGCCCGGCGGCGGGCGTCCCGCGCCGTGACCCCGCCGCTTCGCTACCTGTGGCGGATGCTGGGCTTCCTGGCTGCGGTCGGCGTGGTGACCGCGCTGCTGCTGCAGGAACTGGCGGGCGCCTTCGCCAGCAACCCGGTGCTGAACGGGCTGATCGTCTTCGTCCTGCTGATCGGCGTCGGCTGGAACCTGCGGCAGGTGCTGCTGCTGCGGCCGGAAGTGGCCTGGCTGGAGCAGTTCCGCAGCCCGCGCATGGGCGCCCCGGCCATGGCGGCGCCGCGGCTGCTGGGGCCGATGGCCAGCATGTTCTCCGCCCGCCGGTCGGACCGGCTGAGCCTTTCGGCGCCGGCCATGCGCAGCGTGCTGGACGGCATCGGCTCGCGGCTCGACGAGAGCCGCGAATTGTCGCGCTACATGACCGGGCTGCTCATCTTCCTCGGGCTCCTCGGGACCTTCTGGGGGCTGCTGCTGACCATCGGCTCGGTGTCCGAGGTGATCGGCGGCATGTCGGTCGGCTCGGGCGACCTGAACACGCTGTTCAACCAGCTCAAGACCGGCCTCGCCCAGCCGCTGAAGGGCATGGGCACCGCCTTCAGTTCCTCCATGCTCGGGCTCGCCGGCGCGCTGGTGCTGGGCTTCCTTGACCTGACGGCGGGGCAGGCGCAGACGCGCTTCTACAACGAGCTGGAGGAGTGGCTGGCGGGGATCACCCGGCTCTCCTCCGGCGTGCTGGGCGATGCCGGCGGCGAGGGCGGCAGCGTGCCCGCCTATGTCCAGGCGCTGCTGGAGCAGACGGCGGAGAACCTGGAAGGGCTGCAGCGCATCCTGGCGCGCGGCGAGGAAGGCCGGGCGCAGACCGCGCAGGCGCTGACCACGCTGACCGACCGGCTGTCGGTGCTGACCGAGCAGATGCGCGCCAGCCAGACGCTGATGCTGCGGGTCGCCGAGCAGCAGGCGCAGCTCGGCCCGGCGCTGCAGCGGCTGGCCGACACCGCCGGCGCGCCGCAGGCGGACGAGGTGGTGCGCGGCCATCTGCGCAACACCGAGATCTACCTCTCCCGCCTGCTGGAGGAACTCGTCAACGGCCGCGCCCAGGCGACGGCCGAGCTGCGCAGCGAGATCAAGCTGGTGGCCCGCACCATCGCGGCGCTGGCGGAAGAGGCGCCCCGTTGAACCGGGCGGACCCGGGCCGGTCCAGGGGCCGCGCAGCGCGGCCTGCGTCCGGGCAGGGCCGCGCCGCCGCTGCAGCCTGCCGGTGCGGATGGACGCGCGGGGGCGCGCAGGCCGCGCCGCGATCCGCGCCAGCCCCTGGTGGGGGAGCGCGAGGGGGCGAGCCCCCCTCGCACCCCTAGGTGGCGCTCGGCAACCGCCGCCAGCGCGGCGGCGGCGGGCTGGATGCCTGGCCCGGCTACGTGGATGCCCTCTCCACGCTGCTGATGGTCATCATCTTCGTGCTGATGGTCTTCGTCCTCGCCCAGGGCTTCCTGAGCGTGGCGCTGTCCTCCCGCGACCGGGCGCTGGACCGGCTGAACGCCCAGGTGGCCGAGCTGGCCGAGATGCTGGCGCTGGAACGCGGCCAGGCGCAGGAGCTGCGGGCGGCGCTGGGCCGCACGGCGGAGGAGCTGCGGGCGGCCGCCAGCGCCCGCGACCTGCTCTCCGCCCAGCTGCGCGAGACGCGGGAGGAGCGCGACCGCCTGGGCAGCGAGCGCGACGCGGCGCAGGCCGAGCGCGAGCGGCTGGCGGCGCGGGTGACCGACCTGGAGCTGGCCGGGCGCGGCGGCGCCGAGCGGCTGGCGACGCTGGAGCAGCAGCTGGCCGAGGCGCTGCGCCGCGCCGAGAGCGTCGGCGGCGACGTGGCGCAGACGATTCGCATGATCTACGGGACCGGCATGCCGCGCGTCGCTGGAACGCTCCTCCTGGGTCTGGCCTTT
>NZ_SMOA01000499.1 GCF_004353985.1 Paracraurococcus ruber
GATGCCGGCGCCGCCGCGGCCCGGGCTCAGCCGGCGGCGGGCGGCGACCGGCCCGGCGCCGCCGCGGCCAGCCCGAGGCCCTGGTCCCAGTAGGGCTCCGGCCCGAAGCGCGCGACGAGCCAGTCGATGAAGACCCGGACCTTCGGCGCGAGGTCGCGGGAACTGGGGTAGAGCGCCCAGAGCGTCTGCGTCGAGACGAGCGGATGCGCGCCGAGGACCGGGACGAGGGCGCCGCTGCGGATCTGCTCGGCGGCGCACCAGGTGGCCATCAGCGCGATGCCCAGCCCGGCGCAGGCGGCGTCCCGCACCGCTTCGCCGTCATTGATCCGCAGGGTCGGCGTCACGCGGCATTCGACGGGCCGGCCATCCCGCCCCTGGAAGGTCCAGAGGTCGAGCGTGCCGACCACGAGGCAGGCATGCCCGGCGAGGTCGTCGGGGGTTTCCGGCCGCCCGTGCCGGGCGAGGTAGCCGGGCGAGGCGACGAGGGCGCGGCGATCCGGCGCGAGGCGGCGCGCGACGAAGGAGGTGTCGCCAAGCTCGGCATAGCGCACGGCCAGGTCGAAGGCGCCCTCGACGAGGTCGACCATGCTGTCGGAGAGGCGGAGGTCGAGCCTGAGCCCGGGATGGCGGGCACAGAACTCCGGCAGGCCCGGCACGATGTGCAGGCGCCCGAAGGAGGAGGGCGCGGCCACCCTGAGGGTGCCGCGCAAGACGGCGCCCTGCCGCCCGAGCGCGGCGCGGGCGGCCGCGACGGCATCCAGCACATGCTCGGCATGCGGCAGGAGCGCGAGGCCATCCTCGGTGGGCGTCGCCTGGCGCGTCGTCCGGTGGATCAGCCGGGCGCCGAGCTTGCGCTCGAAGGAGGCGAGGCGCGCGCTCGCGCCGGCCGGCGTGCCGCCGAGGTCGCGGGCCGCGGCGCTGATGCTGCCGAGCCGCGCGATGCGGAGGAACAGCGTGAGGTCGTCGACATCCATGGCGGGTGCCCTCCCGGGCGCCAGTCAGCCACGCGCCGGGCGGGCCCGGGCTTCAAGCTTCCGTTGAAGCTGATCCCGGATCCGGCGCCCTACCCCGCTCTCCGGCAGCGGCTCAGATGCGCCCGCAGGGACAGGGTTCCCGATGGGAGCAAGCGGAATGCGACAGCAGATGACGACCGCGGCGGTGCTCACCCGCTTCGGCGGCCCCGACGCCTTCGCGCTGCGCGAGGTGCCGGTTCCGCCGGTGGGCGCGCGGCAGCTGCGGGTGCGGGTGCATGCGACGGCGGTGAACCCGCTGGACTACCAGATCCGGCGCGGCGACTACGCCGCACAGGTGCCGCTGCCGGCGATCATCGGCCACGACATCTCCGGCGTGGTCGAGGAGACGGGCGCGGAGGTGCGGGAATTCGCCGTCGGCGACGAGGTCTACTACACGCCGCGGATCTTCGGCGGCCCCGGTTCCTATGCCGGGCAGCACGTGGCCGATGTCGACCTCGTCGGGCGCAAGCCCCGGACGCTGACCCATCTGGAGGCGGCGAGCCTCACCCTCGTCGGCGGGACGGTGTGGGAGGCCCTGGTGCAGCGCGCGCGGCTGCGGGTCGGCGAGACGATCCTGATCCATGGCGGGGCGGGCGGCGTCGGGTCGGTGGCCATCCAGGTCGCCAGGGCGATCGGCGCCCGGGTGATCACCACCGCGCTCGCGCGCGACCACGACTTCGTCCGCTCGCTCGGGGCCGAGGAGGCGATCGACTTCACCGCCGAGGACTATGTGGCGGCGACGCTCAGGCTCACCGGGCAGGCCGGCGCGAATGTCATCTTCGACACGATCGGGGCCGACACGCTGACGCGCAGCCCGGCGGCGCTCGCCGATCTGGGGCGCGTCGTCAGCCTGGTCGATGTCGCGCAGCCGCAGACCCTGATCGCGGCCTGGGGCCGGAATGCCGCCTACCACTTCGTCTTCACGCGCCAGGCGCGCGGCAAGCTGGATGCGCTGACCGGCCTGATCGAGCGCGGCCTGGTGCGCCCGGTCATCGGCGCGGTCCTGCCGCTCGCCCGCATCGGCGAGGCGCATGCCCTGCTGGAAGGCGGCCGCGCGCACGGGCTCCGCGGCAAGGTGGCGATCGACGTGGCGGGGGAGACGGTGCGGCTGCCCGCCCCGCCGCCGGCCGCCGCCTGACCCGGCGCGCCGGTGGCGACGGCATGCCCGGGCGCCGGCAGAACGTGCCCGGGCGGTCAGGGGCGCCGGGCCGGGCCTG
>NZ_SMOA01000049.1 GCF_004353985.1 Paracraurococcus ruber
CAGCGCCAGCCGCGCCGCCGCCGCGGCCCCGCCGGCATCGCCCGCCTCCCGCCGCGCATGCGCGAGCGCCAGGGCAGGCTCCGCCGCCTCCGGCTGCAGGGCCATGGCCCGTTCCAGCGGCGGCAGGGCCGCAAGCGGGTCGCCCAGGGCACTGAGCGCCTGGCCGAGGTTGCGCAGCGTCACCGCATCCTCCGGCCGGCGGGCCAGGGCGGCGCGGAAGGCGACCACCGCCTCGGCGGTGCGGCCGGCCTCGGCCAGGGCGGCGCCGCGATTCGCCAGGAAGACCGGCTCCTCCGGCGCCACGGCCAGGGCGCGTTCGGTGTGGCGCAGCGCGCCGGCGGCATCGCCGCGCTGCCGCGCCAGCACGCCCAGCAGGTTGTGCGCATTGGCGTCGTCCGGCCGGCGCCTGAGCACCTGCCGGTACAGCGCCTCCGCCGCCGCCCAGTCGCCCTGGGCATGGCGGGCGGCGCCGTCGCGGAGCAGGGCGGCGGGATCGGGGGCAGGCATCGCCGCACTCTGCCCAGCGCCGCGGCGCCGGCGCAATGGGATGAGGCTCACGCCTCCAGAACCTGTGCTTGCGTGACAATCAGCACATCTCTACCTTTACGCACATCCCCGCTGGGCTGGAGCCCATCCCCCCATGTCCTCCCCCTTCCCGGACGAGAGCCCCGCCGGGCCGTCCCGCGAACTCGCGCCCGCGGAACCACCGGCCGTGACCGGCATTGGTCACGGAATGCGGAATGCAATGCTCGAATCCCCCTATGACGAGGCGATGCCGGAGTCGGAGGCGACGCCGGAATTCGATGCCTGGCTGCGGCTGCACCTGGGCGGGCTGCATGCCGGGGTGCTGGCCGAACCCGTGCCGCAGCGGTTCCTGCAATTGCTGCGGCTGCTGCCAGGCTGAAGCCGCCCATCCTCGCGCCAGGCGCTCGGCGGCCGCGGCGCGGCAAGGGCGGCGGCCGCCGGTCCCGGGCCTTCGAGCCGTGATGGCCGGTGGCGATCCCCGCGGGGCAAGGCGGCTGGCCTGGCCCGGGACGGGAGGTATGTTCGAGGAGGGCCTGCCGGCCCGTCCAGCCCGCGTGACCCGGGCCGCCCCCGTCCCGTGGCCCGCGCCAAGGCCGGGCCGCGGGCGATCAGCGCCGGCCCGGTGGCCAGCGACGCCCGGAAAGCCGCGGCCGCAAGGCCGGCGCCCCCGACCGCCGATACGCGCTCGATCCGGGCTCAGGAACGAAGGCTTCAGGAATGACGGGGGCCGCATCCGGCGTGCCGCGCAGGGTGGGGGCCACCGATGGATCGCCGGGGCTGCCATCGATGCTGGCGCCCTGATGGGCCGTGGCGGCCGCGCCGATACATGCGCGCCTGCGCCGCGAATCGGGCATGCGGGCGACGCGGCCGGCACCCCTGACGGCGGCCCGCCGCCCGCGCCGCCGTCAGGCCAGGAACGGCCGATGCTGGGCTGCCATGCCCCGCACCGGCGGCCTCGCCCTGCGCGACGGGCACCGGCCGGCGATGCGCCGCGGAGCCTCAGTCCTCGTCGCCCGCATCGCCGCCGCCCTTCGGTTCCAGCCCGACGCCGCGCCGCAAGGCTTCCCGCGCGCGGGAGAGGCGGGAGCGCAGGGTGCCCGCCGGCACGCCAAGCACCTTCGCCGCCTCGGCGTAGTCCAGCCCTTCCACCACCACGACCCACAGCGCCTCGCGATGGATGGGCGGCAGGCGGCGGAAGGCGACGATCACGTCGCGCATCGCCTGCCGCTCCTCCTGCCCGCCGGAAATGGCCGCTTCCGGCATCGTCTCGGGCGACAGGAAGGGGCTGCGCGCCGCCCGTCGCGCCGCCGCCGCCCGCGCATGCCGCAGGATGGTGAACAGCCAGGCGCGCAGGTTCGTGCCCGTCTGGAACTGCTCGCGCGCCGCGATGGCGCGCATCAGCGTTTCCTGCACGAGATCGTCGGCGGCATCCGCGTGCTTCACGAGCACGCGCGCGAACCGCCGCAGGCGCGGGATCTCCGCGGCAACAGCGTTGGCGAAGGCGTCCGCCCCGGGCGCCCTGTCCTCTTCCATACCTGACCGGTGGCCCCTTCGGCGCTGCAATGTCGTAGCGGGCGACACTATCCGAAGCCCGCGCCCGGTTGGGCGCGGGCAGGCACACCCTTGCGTGTGACCCAAGCGCGGCGGCTGCACGCTTGCGTGCGGCAAGCCCGGCGGCACCCGGCGTCGCGGCCTGTGCCGGCCCGCACAGCACGCGCGTCTGCCGCATCGCAGAAAGGCGAGCGCCTTCAGGCACTTGCCAGCGATGCTCCGACCGCGGCAACAAAATAAATGCATTCATGCGGCAAGGCGAATTTGCGTACTTCTCCTCCCGTCCGGCGCGAGTGCCGGCATCCAGGACCCGCAGGAGAAACGCCCATGTCGACCAGCGACATCGACAGCATCATCGCCGGCCTGAACTACGACCCGGCGCAGGTGCTCAGCGTGGTGCCGGACGGCACGACCACCACCCAGCCGGACCGGTCCCGCGTGCCGGGCAGCAATGCGGTGATCATCGCCACCACCCGACGGCACACCCTGCAGAAGAACCTGTCGGAGGTCGCGATCCTCAGCCCCTCCGCCGTCGCCTTCCCGGGCGCCCTGCTGCGCGCCGACCGCGCGCTGATGGACGGCACCCCGACGCCGATCGCCCTGCCGCGCGCCAAGGCGGTGCTGACCATCGACCTGCCGGGCCTCGCCAACCCCTCCACCAGCATCGAGCCGAGCGAGTCCGCGGTGACCGCCTTCCTCAACGACCGGCTGGAGGCCTGGAACCGCCTGCCGCAATCGCAGGGCTACCGCAACGCGAACCGCACCTTCCTGAACGTCACCACCGCCTATTCCAAGCAGCAGGTCGCGCTCGACCTCGGCTTCGCCGCCAGCTGGGCCAGCGGCAATGCCTCCGCCCAGCTCGAAGTCTCGAGCAGCAGCGAGAAGTCGGTGGTGGTCTGCTACTACAAGCAGGTCTTCTACACCGTCAGCATGGATACCCCGGCGTCCCCCGGCGCGGTCTTCGCGCCCGACCTGCCGATGGACCGGGTGCGCGGCGCGATCCTGGCGGACCACCCGCCGGCCTATGTCCGCAGCGTCGATTACGGCCGCATCCTGCTGGTGCGGATGGAGACGACGACGACCGACACCTCGGTCAACCTGCAGGGCGCCTTCAAGCAGGCGACGCAGGGCGGCGTCACGGTCAGCGGCGACCTGAAGGCGAAGTACGACGCCATCCTGAAGAACGCGAATTTCACCGTCGTCGCCATCGGCGGCGGCACCGCCACCACGACCGAGGTGTTCAACGGCGCCGCGCAGGGCGACCTGAAGGGGCTGCAGACCTATTTCGCCGCCGCCACCTACAGCCGCGACAATCCCGGCCTGCCCATCGCCTACACCGTGGCCTTCCTCAAGGACAACGCCTTCGCCAAGATGGGCTTCACCACCGACTACACGGAAACCGAATACGTCCGCTACCCGAACGGCTTCATCCGCTTCCACCACAGCGGCGCCTATGTGGCGAAATTCCACGCCACCTGGCAGGAGCCGACCGGCACCGGCCAGACCATCCCGCGCGCCTGGGAGTCCGGCAAGCAGACCGCCGGCTACGACCAGACGGTCAACATTCCCGGCGATGCGCAGAACCTGCGCCTGCGGGCGGAGGCGGCGACCGGCCTGGTGTGGAATCCCTGGGGCGAGATCATGGACATCCACCTGGACGGTCCGAGCAACAAGACCTACCGGGTGACCGGCACGACGCTGAACCGCCACTGGGACAATGGCTGACCCGGCGGGGCGGGCATCGCCCGCCCCGTCGCACGCGCGCGGCAGCGCGGGTCGCGCCGCGGGTCCCGCCGCGCGCTGGAACGGACTAGATGCAGGCGGCATCGCGGCACGACATCGCCGCGAGCCCGGCCCGCGCCCGGCCCGCGCAACCCGTCATCGCCGCGGGGGGCGCGGCCGGCCGCGGCCCGCCGATCATCGCCGGCGGCCGCCGGGATCAGAACAGCCCGTCGATCCGCCCCTCGGCATCCAGGCCGATGGTCTCGGCCGCCGGGCGCCGCGGCAGGCCGGGCATCGTCATCACGTCGCCGCAGATGGCCACCACGAAGCCGGCGCCGGCCGAAAGCCGCACCTCCCGCACCGGCAGCACATGCCCTTCCGGCGCGCCCAGCCGCGTCGGGTCGGCGCTGAAGCTGTACTGCGTCTTGGCGACGCAGACCGGGACATGGCCGAAGCCCATCTCCTCGAATTTCTTGAGGCGCGCCGCGGCCGCCGGCGGGATCTGCACCTCCGCGGCGTGGTAGATCTCCCGCGCGATCACCCCCAGCTTGTCGGCCAGCGGCATCTCGGCCGGATAGAGCGGGCGGAACCGCGCATGCCCTTCCGACAGCAGCCGCTGCACCGCGCGGGCCAGGTCGGCGGCGCCGGCCGCGCCATCGCCCCAATGGGTGCAGAGGAAGGCCTCGGCGCCGATGCGCGCCATGGCGTGCCGCACCGCGTCGATCTCGGCCGGCGTGTCGGTGGTGAACTTGTTCAGCGCCACCACCACCGGCAGGCCGAATTTCCGCATGTTCTCCACATGCCGGACCAAGTTGACCACGCCGCGCTCGATCGCCGCCACGTCCTCCCCGCCCAGCGCCGACTTCGCCACGCCGCCATGCATCTTGAGCGCCCGGCAGGTGGCCACCACCACCGCCAGGTCGGGCGTCAGGCCGGCGCTGCGGCACTTGATGTCGAGGAATTTCTCGGCGCCCAGATCGGCGCCGAACCCGGCTTCCGTCACCACCACATCGGCGAGCGAGAGGCCGAGCGCGGTGGCCATGACGCTGTTGCAGCCATGCGCGATGTTGGCGAAGGGCCCGCCATGCACCAGGGCGGGGCTGCCTTCCAGCGTCTGCACCAGGTTCGGCGCGAGGGCGTCGCGCAGCAGCGCCGCCATGGCGCCATCCGCCTTCAGGTCGCGCGCGGTGATGCTGCGCCCGTCCCGCGTCTGCCCGACGATGATCCTGCCCAGCCGCGCCTGCAGGTCCGCGAGGTCGGAGGCGAGGCAGAAGATCGCCATCACCTCGCTCGCCACCGTGATGTCGAAGCCGTCCTCGCGCGGGACGCCCTGCGAGGCGCCGCCCAGGCCGAGCACGAGATTGCGCAGGTTGCGGTCGTTCATGTCCATCGACCGCCGCCAGGACACCCGCCGCGGGTCGAGGCCGAGCTCGTTCCCCCAGTACAGGTGGTTGTCGAGCATGGCCGAGAGCAGGTTGTTGGCCGAGGTGATGGCGTGGAAGTCGCCGGTGAAATGGAGGTTGATGTCCTCCATCGGCCCGACCTGGGCGCGGCCGCCGCCCGTCGCGCCGCCCTTCACGCCGAAGCAGGGGCCGAGCGAGGGTTCCCGCAGGCAGATCATGGCCCGCGTGCCGATGGCGTTCAGCGCATCGCCCAGGCCGATGGTGGTGGTGGTCTTGCCCTCCCCCGCCGCGGTCGGGTTGATGCCGGTCACCAGCACCAGCTTGCCGCGCGGCTTCGCCGCCTGGCTGCGCAGGAAGTCGAGGCCGATCTTGGCCTTGTACTTGCCGTAGGGCTCCAGCGCCGTGTCCGGGATGCCGGCGCGGGCCGCGATGGCGCCGATGGGCTCGAGCGTCGCGGCACGCGCGATTTCCAGGTCCGTGGACATGCGCGGGCAGCCTCCCCCATCCGTTCCCGTTGCCGCAGCGTTACCGGAAGGCGCGGGTGGCAGCAAGCAACGGGCATGGACCCACCGGACGCGGCCGATGCCGCCGGCGCATCGCCACGGTTCCGGGCCGGCATTTCCGCCGCCCGCCGGCGGCGACGAGGATCGCCGCGCCATCCACGGGAGACCGCCGCATGCCGCGCCCCATCCTCGCCGCCGGCCTCGCCATCGCCGCGGCCCTTGCCCTGTAGCTGCCCCTGGCCCCCGCCGCCCGGGCCGGCGCCTGCCCGGAGGAGCACAGGCTCGCGCAACCCCGCGCCGTGGAGGACGCGCCCGACGTGGCGACGCTGCGGGAGATCCTGGCGGTGGTCGACCTCAAGGGCTGGCGCGGCATGGGCGACTTCCTGCTGCGCACCCGCCGCCTGATCGTGCTGCCCGGCGGCATCGTGCCGACGCATGAGCATGACGACCGCCCTTCCATCGTCACCGTCATCGTCGGCGAGATCACCGAGCACAGCGCCTTCTGCGCCGTGCCCATCCTGCACCGGACCGGCGAGACGACGCCGGAATTCGGCGCCGGGCACAGGCACTGGTGGGAGAACCGGGGCAGCACGCCGGTCATCCTCATCTCCTCCGACGTCGTGCCGAACGGGATGATGAACGACCCGCATATGTGACGGCGGCGAGCCGAGGCCGCGGAGGGGGCCGGCCGGCGCCCGGGGGGATGGCCATGCAGCCGGGCGGGCCTTCGGCCGTTGAGGCCGCATGGCCAGCCCCTGCATCGATATCTGCCGCTACGACGAGGCCACCGGCTGGTGCCTCGGCTGCGGGATGACCCGCAAGGACAAGAAGCACTGGAAGAAGGAGAAGGACCGACGCCCGGCGATCCGCGAGGCGCTGCCCGGCCGGCTGGACGCGCTGGCCACGGCCGGCCTGCCCACCGGCGCGGCGGCGAAGAAGCCGAAGAAGAAGGACCTGGACAGGGCGGCCGCCGCGGCCGTTGCCCGCGGGTGACAGCATGGCGGCCGCCGGAATCGGTTTCATTCGAAACTTGATCCCGATCAAGGCCGCGTGACCAGGCCGCGCCTACTCCCGTTGCCGGCGCAACCCGCCGAGTGCAACGGAACACAGAGACATGCCCAAGACCCTTGGAATGCTGGCCGGCGCCGCGGCGCTCGCCGCCGCCCTCCTCGCCGCCCCGGCCGGTGCCGCGGCGCAGGACCTGCGGGGCAAGCAGGCCGGCGACTTCGTCATCGGCCTCGGCGCCATCGGCGTGCTGCCGGGCAACAGCGGCGGCCGCACCAGCCTGATCGGCGGCAAGGTGGAGGCGAACAACAGCGCCACGGCGCAGCTCGACTTCACCTATTTCTTCTCGCCCAACATCGCCGCCAACCTGATCGCCGCCACCACCCAGCACGACATCGAGGTGCGGAACTCCGCCCTCGGCAATGTCAGGCTGGGCCATGTCTGGGTGCTGCCGCCGACGCTGACCCTGCAGTACCACCCCTTCGCGCAGTCGCGGTTCAGCCCCTATGTCGGCGCCGGCCTCAACTGGACCTTCTTCTACGGCTATGGCGGCAGCAAGACGGCGCCGGTGAACCGCGTGCGGGTGGACAGCGCGCCGGGCTTCGCCGTGGTCGCCGGCCTGGACTACGAGCTGGCGCCGAACTGGCTGCTGAACCTGGACGCCAAGAAGATCCTGCTGCGCCCGGACGCCAGCGTGAATTCCGGCCTGGTCAACGCCCGGGTGAACCTCGACCCCTGGGTGGTCGGCGCCAGCCTCCGCTATCGCTTCTGACCGGCCTTCCCCCAGGGGCGGGGCGAACCATACCCGCCGAGTAACATCGGCGCCGTTTCGTGGCCGGGACGGCGCCACTCGCAGGACTTTGGCTTGTCGCCGCGCCACCATGCGCGAGGATGCGGCATGACCAAGAACCGCGACGTACCCCTGGAGGCCCTGCGTGGGATCGCGGCGGTCATCGTCCTCGCCTGGCATGCGCTGCAGGCCTTCGCGCCGGGCTTCTGGCGGGAGGACGGCGCCTGGTGGTACGGCACGGTGCACGGCACCGCCGCCGTCATCGTCTTCTTCGTCCTGTCGGGCTTCGTTCTGACGCAGCGGGCGCTGGCGACCGGCGACGGCCGGCCGCTGGCGCGCGGCGCCATCAAGCGCTGGCCGCGCCTCGCCGGGCCGGTGCTGGCGGCCGTCCTGCTCTCCTGGGCGCTGTTCCGCCTCGGCCTCTATGCGCATGCCGAAGCGGGGCCGCGCATCGGGTCCGGCTTCCTCGCCACCTTCGGCGACGCGCATCCGGACGGGCCGGTGGAGCCGAGCCTGCCCGGCGCCCTGCTGCAGGGGGCCGTCTTCTCGCTGTTCCGCGGCGGCCCGGGCGACCACAGCTACAACACCGTGCTGTGGACCATGCGCTACGAATTCCTCGGCAGCTTCATCGCCTTCGGCCTCGGCCTGGCGCTGCTGCAGCTTGGCCATGCCAGCCTGGCCATGCGCATGGCGCTGGTCGCCGTCACCGCCCTGCTGGTCCGCTTCGCCGAGACCTACTACGTCACCTTCGTGGTCGGCGTCGGCCTGTCGCTGCTGGTGGCGGCGCGGCCGCCGCGGATCCCGCTGCCGCTCGGCCTCGGCATGGTGGTGCTCGCCGGCTGGCTGCTCGGCTACCGGGAGGGAAGCCCGGACCACCGGCTGGTGGACCTGCTCTATCCCGGCACGCCGCCGGCCACCTATGTCCATGCCGGCGCCGCGGCGCTGCTGATCCTGGCGCTGACCGGGACGGAACGGCTGCGGGATGCGCTCTCGGGCCCCTGGGCGGCCTGGCTCGGCCGGCTCTCCTTCCCGCTCTACCTCGTGCATGTGCCGGTGATCTGCTCGGCCGGCGCCTGGGCCTGGCTGGCGCTGGAGGGCACCGGGCTGGCGGTGGCCGGGGCGCTGCTGGCGACCACGCTGCTCAGCCTGCTGCTCGCCCTGCCGCTGGCCGGCTTCGACCTGTGGTGGACGCGGCGCCTGGAACAGGTGGCGGCGCGGCTGCTGCCGACCGGCGCGCCGCTGCGGCCGGCCGCCCGGCCGGCCCTGGTGCCGATCGGCGAGGGCGGGATGGCCGCGGGCTGGGTGATGGAGGACGAGCGGCGGCGGTGACGTGCGAGCGAGGGAGGCCCTGCCTCCCTCGGGCTCCCACCGCCAGGGGCCGAAGGGCCCTTGGACCCCTCGCGTCCACGACGCCGGGGCGAGTGTCCGGGAGGGGGACCCCGCAGCGCCCTCCCCGCGTCAGGCCGCCGCCGGCATCCGCGCCGCCCGGTCGCGCACGCCAAGCTCGTCCAGCGCGCCGCCGATCGCCGCCACCGCCTGCCGCATGTCCTCCGGCCCGATGGCGCCGATGCAGCCGACGCGGAAGCTCGGCGCCCGGGTGTTGTAGAAATTGCTGATCAGCACGCCGCGCCGCTTCAACGCATCGACAAAGGGCTGCAGCGCGAAGGCCGGGTCGGCGGGCTGGTGCACGGTGACGATCACCGGCCCCTGATGCGCCCAGTCGAGGTAGGGCGTCAGCCCCAGGCTCCGCACGCCCTCATGCAGGATGCGCGCATTCTCGCGGTAGCGGGCCAGGCGGGCGGGCTGGCCGCCCTCCGCCATGAAGAAATCCAGCGCGACGCGGAAGGCCGCCAGCGACTGCACCGCCGGGGTGAAGCGGATGCTGCCCCAGCCCGCCCGCAGCGCCTGCTGGTAGATGTCGGACAGGTCGAAGGACCAGGACCCGGCATTGCCGGCGCAGTCGAGCAGCCGGTCGGTGCGCGCCACGGCATAGCCGCTGCCCGGCAGCGCCTCCAGGCACTTGCCGCTGGTGAAGACCAGCGCGTCCACCTCCGGATGGGCGGCGAGGGCGAAGGGCAGCGCGCCGAAGGCCGACACGGAATCGAGGATCATCCGCCGCCCGGCGGCCCGCACCACCGGCCCGACCGCGCCGGGGTCGTTGATGATGCCGCTGCCCGTCTCGTTGTGGACCATGACGACATGGCTGATCGACGGGTTGGCGGCCAGGGCGGCGCCGATGGCGGCGGGCGACACGCCCTCGGTATCCGGGCAGGGCATGGACACCACCTGCCGCCCGGCTTCGGTCGCCAGGCGGATGGCGCGGTCGGCATAGGCGCCGTTGTGCGGCACCAGCACCGTGCCGCCGGCCGGGACGAAGGTACGGATGGCGGCTTCCAGGATGAAATGGCCGCAGCCCTGCAGCGGCATGGTGGCGTGCTCGCCCGGGACGCCGCCGGCGATGTCGCGCACCATCTCCCTGATCTCGGCATAGACCGGGCGGAAATCATTGTCCCAGGGGGCGATGTCCTGCGCCATGGCGGCACGGGTCTCGGGCCTGGTCTGCACCGGACCGGGGATCAGCAGCAGCATGAAGGCGGCACCCGTCAGGAAGGCGGTGGGGCCCCGGTGGCCGGCGTCCGTCCGGGGACGCCGCCGCGCCGGAGCGTGGCTGGTGGCAGCAGGGGCGCGGCCCCGGGCATCGACGCCCCGCGGCGACCTGCCCCCGGGCGACGCGCGGGCGCCGGGGCGGCGGTCCGCCCGGCACGCCCTGGCCGGTCGCGCGACCCGGGAACGCGCGCCGGCGCCTATAGCCCATCGGCCTGCGCGAGGAGAAGCCCGCCGATCTCGCGGGCCAGCTTTTCGCGGATGGATTGCGCGAAGGCGGCATAGTCCGGGCAGGCCATGGCGAAGCAGCCGGGGCCGCCGATCACCTCCTCCCGGTAATGGTCGAGCAGGTCCGGCTCCTCGTTCAGCACGGCCAGCGCGTTGATGGTGACGCCGGCGGCGACGCCGAGGTCGCGCACCGGCGCCGGCGCCCGCCCCTGGTTGTGCCGCCCGTCGCCCGAGACGTCGAGCACGAGGCGCGCCGCCGGCGCGGGGCAGCGCGCCAGCAGGGCGAGGCCGGCGGCCATCCCCTCCCCCAGCGCGGTGGCGCCGGGCAGCGGGATGCGCGGGGCATTGTTGATCGCCCCGGCCAGGGCGGCGGCGGCGGCTTCGCCATCCACCCGCGCCCAGGGCACCGCGACCTCCGGCCCGCCCGGGGCCGGGCGCATGGAAGGCCAGGCGCCGGACCAGAACAGCATGGCGACCGCGACGGCGCCACGCGGCCCGCCGGCGCAGAGCGCGGCGATCCCGGGGTCGCGGAAGGCAGCGGCATAGCCGCCGACCATCAGCGCGAACTCGTCGAAGTCGACGCTGGCCGAGACATCCACGGCGAGGCAGAGCGCGAGGTCCACGGGATCCATCGCCGCCTGGATACCATGCCGCCGCCGGCGGGCCGCAGCGGCGGCTTGCGCCGGCCGGCGCGGCGCCGCCCCCGAGCCATTCCCCCGCGGCCGCCTTGCGCCTAGATGACAGGATGTTCATTGCGGGGCGGAGGGCTGAGGGATGCGGAGACGGGACCTGGCGCGGCTGGCCTTGGCCGGCGGGGCGGTGCTGGCGGCGCCGGCGGTGCGGGCCCAGGGGGGCGGCGCGGGGGCCTGGCCGAGCCGGCCCATCCGGCTGATCGTGCCCTTCACGCCGGGGGGCAGCACGGATGGCATGGCGCGCCTGGCCGGGCAGAAGCTGCAGGAACGCCTGGGCCAGACGGTGATCGTCGAGAACCGGCCGGGCGGCAACGGCACGGTCGGCGGGATCGCGGTGGCGCAGAGCGCGCCGGACGGCCACACCTTCTGCGCCAGCGCCTCCATCCAGGTCATGGCCCGCTGGGTGATGCGGAACCCCGGCTACGACCCGCTGGCCGACCTGGTGCCGGTGGCGCGCACCGGCCAGGGCCCGCTGCTGCTCTGCATCTCGCCGACGCGCAGCCCGGCCAGCATCACCGACCTGGTCGCGGCGGTGAAGGCGGATCCGCGGGCCTGGACCTTCGGCACCTCCTCCCTCGGCGCCGCCGGCCACCTGGCGACCGTGGAGTTCAACCGCCTCACCGGCCTCGACATCCCCATCGCCAGCTATCGCGGCACCGCGCCGGCGGTGCAGGACCTGGTGGCGGGCAACATCCAGCTGATGGTGGACCCGATGCTGGCCATGGTGCCGCAGGTGCGCGGCGGCCGGGTGCGGGCGCTGGCCATCAGCCAGGCCCGCCGCAGCGCCGCGGCGCAGGAAGTGCCCAGCGCGCCGGAAGCCGGCCTGCCGGGCTGGGAGTTCTTCTCCTGGTGGGGGCTCTGGGCGCCGCGCGGCATCCCGGCCGAGATCGCGGCGCGGGTGAATGCCGCGCTGCAGAAGGGCATGCGGGAGCCGGAGGTGGTGTCGCGGCTGACCGACATGGGGATCGAGGCGGTGGCCGAGAGCCCGGAGGCCTTCGCCGGCTTCATCCAGCGCGACGTCGCCCGCAATTCCGAGCTGCTGCGGCTGGCGCGGTTCGAGCCGGAATAGCGCGGGCCGCGCGGGGGCGGGGCGACGAACCTGCGATTGCGCCGGCCGTTGGGGCGGGCATGCCCCTTCGCGCCGCGACGCCCCTGCCCGGCCCCCGCCGCGCCCCCCGCCCGCCGCCGGCGCCGGATGCCGCGCGGCGGGCCCTGGCGCTGGAGGTGCATGCGCGGCTCTGCGCCGAATACGGCTGCCCGATCGGGTATTTCCACGCGCTGGAGCCGCTGGACGAGCTGGTCTCCTCCCTGCTGTCGCACCGGACGAAGAACCGCGACAGCGCCGCCGCCTTCCGCGCCCTGCGGGCGGCCTTCCCGGACTGGGCGGCGGTGCGGGACGCGCCGGTGGCGGCGGTGGAGGCGGCCATCCGCGGCGTCACCTGGCCGGAGGCCAAGGCGCCGGCGCTGCAGCGGACGCTGCGCGCCGTCACCGAACGGCGCGGCGGCCTCGACCTCTCGCATCTCGCGGACATGCCGGAAGCGGCGGCGGCGGCCTGGCTCGCCGACCTGCCGGGCGTCGGGCCGAAGACCGCGGCGGCGGTGCTGTCCTTCAGCACGCTGCGCGGCCGGGCGCTGCCGGTGGACAGCCACCACCACCGCGTCGCGCAGCGGCTGGGGCTGATCCCCGCCGGGCTGGCGGTCGGCCCCTCGCATGCCGTGCTGGCGGCGCTGCTGCCGGCGGACTGGGATGCGCAGCAGCTCTACGACGACCACCAGGTGATGATGCGGCACGGCCAGCGCTGCTGCACCTTCCATGCCCCGGCCTGCGGGCGCTGCGTGCTGCGCGACCTCTGCCCCGAGGGCCGGGCGCGGCTCGGCGCCGGCTGAGCGCCGGCCATGGCCGCCGGTTTGCCCTTCGGCCGCGGCGCGGCGGCGCGATAGGATCGCCGGCGGGGAGGAACCGGGCATGACGAAAGCCGGCCGCGTCGCCTTCGGCGCGATGGAGGAAGTGGTCTGGGGGACGCCGGCCGCCGAGGCGGTGGCGGACATCGCCGCGCGCCAGGGCGCCAGGCGGGTCTTCCTGATGGCCAGCGGCACGCTGAACCGCGAGACGGAGGAGGTCAGCCGCATCCGCGCCGCGCTGGGCGACCGGGTGGCGGCGGTGTTCGACCGCATGCCCGCCCATACGCCGCGCGCCGCCGTGGTCGCGGCGACGGCGATGGCGCGGGAGGCCGGCGCCGACCTCATCGTCACGGTCGGCGGCGGCTCGGTCACCGACGGCGCCAAGGCGGTGCAGCTCTGCCTCGCCAACGACATCCGCACGCCGGAGGCGATGGATAGGCTCCGCGTCGGGCCGGCGGGGGCGCCGCCGGGCATGCGCCCGCCCGAAATCCGCCAGGTCTCGGTGCCCACCACCCTCTCGGCCGGGGAGTTCAGCGCCATCTCCGGCGTGACGAACGAGGCGACGGAGGCGAAGGAGATGCTGCGCCACCCGCGCATCATCCCGCAGGCGGTGGTGCTGGACCCGGCGCTGACCCGGCACACGCCGGAATGGCTGTTCCTGTCCACCGGCATCCGGGCGGTGGACCATTGCGTGGAGGGCGTCTGCTCGGCCGAGGCGCACCCCTATGCCGATGCGCAGGCGCTGCGCGGGCTGGCCCTTCTCGCCGCCGGCCTCGCGCGGGTGAAGGCGGCGCCGGACGACCTGGCGGCAAGGCTCGACTGCCAGCTGGGGTCCTGGCTGTCCATGGCGCCGCTGGCGACCGGCGTGCCGATGGGGGCGAGCCATGGCATCGGCTATGTGCTGGGCGCGGCCTTCGGGGTGCCGCATGGCCATACCTCCTGCATCATGCTGCCGGCGGTGATGCGCTGGAACGCCCCGGCCAACCCGGACCGGCAGGCGCTGGTGGCGGCGGCGCTGGGCGCGCCGGAGGCGGCGGCCGGCGACCTTCTGGACCGCCTCATCGCAGGGCTCGGCATGCCCCGCAGCCTCGGCGCCGTGGGGATCGGGGCGGAGGCCTTCGACCGCATCGCCGAGGGCGCGATGAAGACCCCCTGGGTGCCGCGCAACCCGCGCCCGATCGAGGGGCCGGCGGCGGTGCGGGAGATCCTGGCGCTGGCGGCCTGACGGCTGGGCGGGCCGCGCGGCGATCCGGCGGTTGCGCCGGATCAAGGCCCCGGCCGGTGCTACGGCGGATGCTGGGCGCCGCCGTCACGGCACGGCATGGCGGAGGAGGGAGGGCGTCTTGGCCAACCGGCCCATGCACGAGATCATCACCCGGCGGCATCCCATCACCCTGCCGCCCGAGGCCAGCGTGCAGCATGCCTGCCAGGAGATGCGCAACCACCGCATCGGCGCGGTGCTGGTGACCGACCCGCGCGGCCGGCTGCTGGGCATCTTCACCGGCCGCGACGCCATCTGCCGCATGCTGGCCGAGGGCCGCGACCCGCATGGCACGCGCCTGCGGGAGGTGATGACGCCCGATCCGGAATGCTGCGCGCCGCAGATCCGCGCCATCGAGGCGCTGCGGCTGATGCGCGACGGCGGCTTCCGCCACATCCCGGTGGTGGACGGGCACCGGCTGGTCGGCATCGTCTCGCGCGGCGACTTCCTTTCGGACGAGCATGCGCGGCTGGAGGATGAGAGCCACCTGTGGGAGCGGATCTGATCCCGGCTTGCGGATCGGCGCCGCGCACGCGCGGCGTGGCGGCCGCGCCCCAGACCCGATGACCATGCCGGCCAGCATGTCTGCCGACCGGCATGACGGCCGCTGCGCCGCCGCCTATCGCCCGGCCAGCGGCCAGACCAGCGCGATCATCGGCACGCCGACCAGCAGCACGATGCAGGAGAGCGGCAGGCCCAGCCGCCAGTAGTCGCCGAACCGGTAGCCGCCGGGCCCCATCACCAGCGTGTTGCACTGGTGGCCGATGGGGGTAAGGAAGTCGCAGGCCGAGCCCACCGCCACCGCCATCAGGAAGGGGTCGGGGCTCAGCTCCAGCCGCTGCGCCAGGCTGGCGGCGATCGGCCCCATCATCAGCACCGTGGCGGCGTTGTTGAGAAAGGGCGTGACCGCCATGGCCGCGAGCATGATGAGGCCGAGCGCGCCGATGGGCGGCAGGTGCTGCACCGCGCCCGAGAGCCAGCCGGCGATCAGGTCCGTGCCGCCGGTGCTGCGCACCGCCTCGCTCACCGGGATCAGCGCGCCGAGCAGGACGATGACCGGCCAGTCCACCGCCTGATAGGCCTCGGGCGGCGTGACCGCGCGCAGCAGCATGAGCGTGACGGCGGCGGCGAAGAAGGCGACCGCGACCGGCACCAGGTTGGTCGCCACCACGGCCATGGCGGCGCCCAGCACCAGGATGGGGACTAGGCTGCGGCGGCTGCGGCCGAGCGGCACCTCGCGCTCGGTCAGCGGCAGGACGCGCAGCGCGGTGAGCGTGTCGGGCAGCCGCGCCGCCTCCCCCTTCAGGATCAGCACGTCGCCGGCGCGCAGCCGGAGCTGGTTCAGCCGCTCGGCGATCCGTTCGCCGCGGCGGCTGACGGCCAGGATGCCGACGCCGAAGCGCTCGCCCAGGCGGGCGCCGGCCGGGGTGGCGCGGACCAGCGGCGATTCGGCGGTGACGACGCCTTCCACCACCGCCATCTCCTGGTCCTCCGCCTCGGCGGCGGCGTGCTTCTCCGCCTGCAGCTGCAGGCCGGCGCGGGCGACCAGGGCCTCCAGCGCCTCCGGCGCGCCGGCCAGGATCAGCCGGTCGCCGGCGTCCAGCACGCAGCCATCGCCCGGCGCGTCCCGCCTGCGGCCGTCGCGCAGCAGGGCGGCGACGGTGACCTCGCCGTCCGAGAGCGCCCGCAGCGCGGCGATGTCCTGGCCCGTCACCGGACTTTCGGCCGGCAGGGTCGCCTCGGTGGCATAGGCCGCGATGCTGACGGCCGAGCCCATGGAGGCCTGGCCCTGCCGCCCGCCCGGCAGCAGCCGCCAGCCGAAGGCGAGGAAGCCCAAGCCGGCCAGCGCGACGGCGATGCCGACCGGCGCATAGTCGAACATGCCGAAGGGCGTGCCGAGCAGCTCCGCCCGCACCCGCGCGACGATGATGTTGGGCGAGGTGCCGATGAGCGTGACCAGGCCGCCGAGCAGGGACGCAAACGCCATCGGCATCAGCAGCGCCGAGGCCGGCGTGCCGGTGCGCCGGCCGAGCTGCAGCGCGACCGGCATGAACAGCGCCAGCGCGCCGATGTTCTTGGTGAAGACCGAGGCGAGCATCACGGCGCCGACCAGCACCGGCACCTGGCTGCGGGCGGTGGTCAGGCGCGGCAGCAGCGGCCGCATGGCGGCTTCCACGGCGCCCGACCGGGCGACGGCCGCGCTGACGACCAGGGCGGCGGCGACGATGACGACGATGTCGTCGCCGAAGCCGGAGAAGGCCTCCTTCGCCGGGACGATGCCGGTGACGAGGCCGGCGAGCAGCGCCAGCATGGCGACGACGTCGTAGGGCAGCCGGCCCCAGGCGAAGAGGCCGAGGGTGCCGGCCAGGATGCCGAAGGCGAAGGCCTGATCTAGGGTCAAGGAAGGCGGTCTCCGCCGGCGCATGCCGCGTCCGCGTCCGCATCCGCGCACGCCGCATGCCCCGGCCCGTGTTGCCGGGCATGGTCACGGGACCGGATGGACCCATCCGCCCGGGACCCGCCCTGGGGACCCGGGCAACCCTCCAGACTGGAACAAGGTTCCTTTGCAGCAGCCTGCGGCAGGCCCGAGGCGTCCGAAGGCCGTCCGGCTTCCGGCGGCCGGGGGCCGGGAGGGGCGGAGCCCCTCCCCGGGCGTCACGCCTCCGGCAGCGGCGGCGGCGCGGTACCGGCCAGCAGCGCCGCCCGCGCGACGGCGAGGATCGCCCCGCCGCCCCGCTCCGGCCGCAGGACGAAGAGCAGGAAGGACCGCCCCGTCACCATGTAGGGATGGCCGAACTCGAAGGGCTCCGGCTCCTCCAGCTCGGGCCGGTTGGTGTCGATCAGCAGCAGCCAGCGCTGGCCCGCCGGCGGCTCCGGCAGTTCGAACTCCACCACGTCGTGATGCGCGTTCACCACCATCAGCATGGTGGCGTCGGAGGCCGGGCGGCGGATGCCGCTGGCGCGCGCGCGGCCGTCCAGCAGCAGGCCGAAGCAGCGGGTGTTGCCGTCGGACCAGTGCTCCGGCGCCATCTCGGCGCCGGCCGGCGTCAGCCAGGTCGAATCCTTCACCCCCGCGGTCTCGTCCATCGCGCCGGTCAGGAAGCGGCCGCGATGCAGGACGGCGAAGCCCTGGCGCAGCGCGATCAGCTTGCGGGCGAAGGCGGCCAGCGCCTGGCCGTCGGCATCGATGCCGGCCCAGTCCACCCAGTTCAGCTCGTTGTCCTGGCAGTAGGTGTTGTTGTTGCCCTTCTGCGTGCGGCCGAACTCGTCGCCGGCCAGGATCATCGGCGTGCCCTGGCTCAGCAGCAGCGTCGCCAGCATGTTGCGCTTCTGCCGCTCGCGCAGCGCATGGATCTCGGGGTCGTCGGTGGGCCCCTCCACGCCGTGGTTCCAGGACAGGTTGTGCGAATGGCCGTCGCGGTTGTCCTCGCCATTCGCCGCGTTGTGCTTCTCGTTGTAGGAGACGAGGTCGTTCAGCGTGAAGCCGTCATGCGCGGCGATGAAGTTCACGCTGGCCCAGGGCTTGCGCCCGCGCTTGTTGAACTTGTCGCCCGAGGCGGTGAGGCGCGCCGCGAGCTCCGCCGCCTGGCCCTCGTCGCCCTTCCAGAAGGCGCGGACGGTGTCGCGGAAGCGGTCGTTCCATTCGGCCCAGCCCGGCGGGAAGCCGCCCACCTGGTAGCCGCCCGGGCCGATGTCCCAGGGCTCGGCGATCAGCTTGGCGCGCGACAGCACCGGATCCTGCCGGCAGCTGTCGAGGAAGCCGCCGCCCTCGTCGAAGCCGTAGGGCTCGCGGCCCAGGATGGTCGCCAGGTCGAAGCGGAAGCCGTCCACCCGCATCTCGGTCGCCCAGTAGCGCAGGCTGTCGGTGACCAGCTGCAGCACGCGCGGGTGCGACAGGTTGAAGGTGTTCCCGGTGCCGGTGTCGTTGATGTAGTAGCGCGGCTTGTCCGGCAGCAGGCGGTAGTAGCTGGCGTTGTCGATGCCCTTGAAGGACAGGGTCGGCCCGCGCTCATTGCCCTCGGCCGTGTGGTTGTAGACGACGTCGAGGATGACCTCGAGCCCGGCATCGTGCAGCCGCGCCACCATCTCCTTGAACTCGGAGAAGGCGAAGGCCGGGTTGCGGGCATAGCTGCGCGCCGGGGCGAAGAAGCTGATGGTGTTGTAGCCCCAGTAGTTCACCAGCCCCTTGTCCAGCAGCATGCTGTCATGGACGAAGGTGTGGATCGGCAGCAGCTCCACCGAGGTGACGCCAAGGCCGCGCAGATAGGCCACCACCTCCGGCGAGGCGAGGCCCTGGTAGGTCCCGCGCATCTCCTCCGGCAGGTCCTGCCGGCATTTGGTGAAGCCCTTCACATGCGTCTCGTAGACGATGGTGCGGTCCCAGGGCACCGCCGGGCTGCGTTCCCGCCCCCAGGTGAAGGCCGGGTCGATCACCCGGCACTTGGGCATCAGCTTGGCGCTGTCGCGCGTGTCGAAGGTGAGGTCGTCCTCGGATTCCAGCGTGTAGCCGAAGACCTCCGGCCCCCAGGTCAGGTCGCCGACGATGGCCCGCGCATAGGGGTCGAGCAGCAGCTTGTTCGGGTTGAAGCGATGGCCCGCCTCGGGCTCGTAGGGCCCATGCACGCGATAGGCGTAGATGGTGCCCGGCCGCGCCTCCGGCAGGTAGCCGTGCCAGACCTCGTCGGTGTATTCCGGCAGCTCCAGCCGCTCCAGCTCCGTCTCCCCCGCATCGTCGAACAGGCAGAGCTCGACCTTCGTCGCATTGGCGGAGAAGAGCGCGAAATTCACCCCCAGCCCGTCCCAGGTGGCGCCCAGCGGGAAGGGCGAACCCTCCCGGATGCGTGAGCGGCGCATCACGCGCGGCGTGGTGGTTTCGGCGCGTGCGCCCATGGTCCCGGTCCCTTGGCCTCTGTGCCGGGCTACAACAAAGCAGCGCCGTTTCCGTTTCCACGCCGCAACCCGCCACGTGCCGGCGCGCTGGGGCCGCGAACCGCCTTCGGGGAGGGTCCGGATGTACCTCGCGCGCTTTTCCTACGACGTGCGGCCGGCGGACCGGCAGCGCGCCATGGATTTCATCCGGCGGGAGGTCGCGGCGGCGCAGGGCGCCGGGCTGAAGGGCCGCCTGCTGGTGCCGCTGACCCGGGGCCAGGGCGGCGCCGCGCTGCAATTCGAGGTGGAGCTGAAAAGCCTCGATCAGCTGGAGACGCTGCGCCAGCATGGCGGCGAGACCAGGCCGCAGGACTGGATGCACGCCTTCGCGCAGGTGCTGACGGCGCCGCCGATGGTGGAACTGCTGCGGATCGATGCGCCGCAGCCGGGTGGGTCGGCGATCTGAGAGGGGCTCCGCCCCTCCCGGACACTTCCCGCCACGGGGTCCCCGTATGGCCGAAGGGCTTTTGGAACCCTCGGGCCTTCACTCCGTGAAGAAGGGCGTCTCCACGGCGGCGTCGCCGCGCAGGCGGAGGTCGAAGCGGAAGGCACGCATGCCATCCGCCTCGCCATCCGCCGCGGCCAGCAGCAGGCGGCGGCGGGCGGGCGGGACCAGGTCCAGCACCGGGTCGGCCGCGTTCTCCGCCATCCCGGGGAAGAACAGCACCGTCTGCAACTGCCGCATGAGGCCGGAGGCCATCACCACCAGCCCGATATGCGGCGCGCGGCGGCGATTGCCCTCGGTGAAGGCGCCGGGCAGCACGGTGCGGAACTCGTAGCGGCCATCCGCATCGGTCCAGGCGCGGCCCCAGCCGCCGAAATCCGGGTCGGCCAGATGCGCCTCCGGATCCGCCGGGTGGCGGAAGCGGCCGGACGCATCGGCCTGCCAGGCTTCCAGGATGGCGTTGACGCAGGGCACCCCGCCCTCCCGCGTCACCCGCCCGCGCAGCAGGATGGACTCGCCGCGCGCGGTCGGCGCCGCCTCCGCCGTCAGGCGGCGGAGGTCGTTGTCGCCCTCGCGGAAGAAGGTCCGGGGAAAGAAGGGCCCGATCGTGGCCTGCGAGGTCGGGTGGTGCATCACGGCAATTCCGGCGTCGCGGCGCGGCCGCGCAGCACGATGTCATGCGTCCAGCCCAGCCAGCCCATCCCGGCCTCGGCCGGCGGGATCGGCTGCGCCACCAGCCTCTCCCGCGCCGCGGCATCGGGGACGGACATCAGGATGCGGTCCAGCGGGTTCAGCGGATCGCCCGGGAAATACATCTGGGTGACGAGGCGCGAGAGCGAGGCCGGCCCCAGCACCGAGAAATGCACATGCGGCGGCCGCCACCAGAAGCCCGGCCCGGGCACCGGATAGGCGCCGGGCTTGATGGTGAAGAAGGCGTAGCGGCCTTCGGCATCGGTGCGGATGCGGCCATTGCCGATGAAATCGGGGTCCAGCGGCGCGTCGCGCGTGTCGTTCGGGTGGAAATAGCGGCCGGCGGCATTGGCCTGCCACAGCTCCACCACCGCGCCCGGCACCGGGCGGCCATCCTCGTCCAGGATGCGGCCGGCGATGTGGATCAGCTGCCCCATGGCCGGCCGGCCGGGCGAGACCACCGCCAGGTTGTCGTCGCCGCAGGGCAGCTTGCGCCAGAGATCCACCGGCCCGGTCGCCTCGGTCCGCGTCGCGCGGCGGCGGATCGGCGGCAGGGTGGGGGTATGGGTGAAGGTGCTCGCATAGCCTTCGGTCGGCACCACGGGCTCGATGCCCGGCGTCCAGGGGTCGAAGCGGTCGGGCATGCCGGGATCCTCCCTTTCGCGGGAGCCTATCGCGGATCCCGGGCGGAAGTGAACGCCGCGCCGCCCCCTGGGCGGCATCCGGCATCCGCGCCGGCACGGATCGCCGTTCAGCCCGCCGGCAAACCGCGTTAGGACCATGCAAGAAGGCGGCGTCGCGCGCGGCAGCGCGCGGGTGCCGCAACGGGGGGGGGGCAGCAGGATGGAGACCCGGACAGTGGTGCGCGGGCCGGCACGCATCGGCTGGCATGCCTGGGGGGCTGGGCCGGCGGTGCTGCTGCTGGCCTCGCTCGGCCGCGGCGCCGAGGATTTCTGCGAGGTCGGGCCGCTGGTGGCACAGGCCGGATTTCGCGTGCTGGCGCCCGATCCGCGCGGCATCGGCGAGTCCGAAGGGCCGATGCACGGCCTGACGCTCTACCACTTGGCGGAGGATGCGGCAGCGGTGCTGGCGGCGGAGGCCGTCGGCCCGGCCCTGGTCGCCGGCCATGCCTTCGGCAATTGGGTGGCGCGGGCGCTGTCCGCCTGCCGGCCGCAGGCAGTGCGGCGGGTGGCGCTGCTGGCGGCCTCGGTCACGCAGACCCTGGATCCCGCCATGCGCGCCGCGATCAATGGCAGCTTCGACCCGGCGCTGAGCGAGGCGGAGCGCCTCGGGCATCTGCAGCGCGGCTATTTCGCGCCGGGGCATGATGCGCGGGTCTGGCTGGCCGGCTGGCATCCGCCGGTGGCGGCGATGCAGCGCGAGGCGACGGCGGCGACCGACGATCACTGGCGCCGCTGCGCCGACCGGCATGAGACGCTGTATGTCGCCGCGGCGCAGGACATGATCGCGCCCGTGCCGACGCTGGAGGCGCTGCGGGCGGCGCTTGGGGACAGCGTGACGCTTTCGGTGATCGAGGATGCCGGCCACGCCCTGCTGCCGGAACAGCCACGGGCGGTGGCGGAGGCCCTGATCCGCTTCGCCACCTAGGCCCGAAGGCTTCCAAGGGCCGTGCGGCCCCTGGCGGGAGAGCGCGAGAGGGCCTCGGACGGACTGCGTCCGATGCCCCCTCGCCGGCGGTCAGTTGGTCGGTGGCGTGGTGGTCCCCGGCGTCACCTGCCCCGGCAGGCCCGCGCCCGGCACCATGCTCGTCTCGGCCGGCCGCGCCGCGGCATTGCCGCCGGCGACAATGTCGGCCGGCGTCGCGCCCACCGGCAGCGGCCGCGTGCCGGGGCCGGCCTGCATATGCGCGGTCTCGCCGGGGCGGACGCCTTCCGCCAGCGTGGTCGGCGCCTTGCCGGCGCCCATCCTCGGCTGCGCGTTCACGATGGCGCCCGGCATCAGCGGCCGCACGGAGGGGCCGGCATTCATGCCCGGGACATTCGCCACCACCGATCCCCAGGGCAGCGGGGTGTAGGGCTTGCCGGCATTCATGCGCTCGGGCTCGGACAGCTTGTTGCCCTGGGTGGAGACGAGCTGGCCGTTGTAGTCGCGCCAGGTCGGGATGGGCAGCACGCTGCCGCCCTCGCGCGGGCGCTCGGCGCCGAGGGGCGCGTCCGGCACCGCGGCCGGGGCGGGCGTGGACGCCGGGGATTCCGGCAGGTTGGGCGCGGACTGGGCCCAGGCGGCGGCGGGCAGAACCAGCGCGCAGGCCAGCAGGGCAAGAGGCGATCGCGTGCGGGGCATGGTCGTTCCTCGGCGTGTGTGGCGCCAAGGAAACAACCGAAGCCTCCTGGGGTTGCGGTGGATGCGCAGCGGATCGCGCGGGCGGGTCAGCGGGATCGGCCGCGCCCGGCCAGCGGCAGCGGCAGGCCGCGCCTGGCGATTCTACCGCCCCGCATTGAAGTCGAAGCGGCGCTGCCGCACGGTCCAGCCGTAGCGGCTGTCGCCTTCCAGCAGCGCCAGGTGGTCGGCGATCCGGTTGCGTTCCAGCCAGGCCAGCGTCGCTTCCAGCTCGGCCAGCGACATCTCGGCGCGGCCCTTGCCCATCACGCGCTTCAGCACGGCGGCATAGGCATGGTGCGCGACGCCGCCGCGCGGGATGCGCAGCCCGCCCTCGTCCTCCAGCACCTGCGCCGCCACCATCTGGCCGATGCGGCTGCGCAGCGCACGCTCGCGGGCGGAGGGCGTCTCGGCCGGCGCCGCTTCGGCGACGGGGCGGGCGGCGGCGAATTCGGGGCCCGGCGCCAGCCGGTGCCAGTGCAGCGCCGTGGCGTTGGAGGAGAGCGGGACGATCGGCGGCTCCCGCTCCCCCTCCGGGCCGATCTCCAGCTCGCCCTGCCGGCGGCGCGCCTTCTCCCGCGCCAGCGTACCCTGCTCGCGCTCGATCCTCTCGCGGAACCGCCGGAACAGCAGGTCGTCCGGGTGCAGCACAACGGCGCGCTGCGTCTCGTAGGGGCCGGCGGCGAAGTCGACGCGCGTGGCGCGGGCGATCATCTGCTCCAGCCAGGCGCGGGAGCGGATATGGGTCAGCGCCGCGCAGACCGAGACGCCGGGCGCGTCCAGCCCCTCATAGGCCATGGCGACGGTCACCAGCACGCTGGGCTCCGGCCGCAGCCGGAACGCCGCCAGCACCTCCTGCGCATCCTTCTCGTCGGAGGTGGCGATGCGCGCCACCGTCCCCGCCTGGTCCTTCGGCAGCCAGCCCCGCAGCCAGCCGAGATACTGCCGCGCATTCTCCTGGTCCGGCGCGACCACCAGCAGCTTGCCGAGGCCCATGCCGGTCTCGCCCGCCGCCAGGCCCAGCCGCAGGCGGCGTTCGGCGCGCAGGTCGCGCGTGGCGGCGAAGGCGCGCCGCAGCAGGTCGCGCGCGAAGCCGGTGCGCAGCGCGGTGAACAGCGCGGCGCGCCCCACCTCCGGCGGGCCGGAGATCGGGTGCGGGCCGGTGCGGCGGCGCTCCTCGTCCAGCCACTCCGCCTCCCCGTCCAGGGCGCCGAAATCCACCGGCAGCACGGCCTTCTCGGCCAGGGCCTGGGCGCGGCTGTAGCCGATGACGGCGAAGCCGGGCGCCTGCAGGTCCACCTCCCGCACCCGCGCGCCGGCCCCCTTGCGATAGGGCAGCCAGAGGATCGGCCGGCCATCGGCGCGTTCCAGCGTGCCCGACAGCAGCAGCCGCACCGCCGCATGCTCGAGCAGCGGCAGGATGGCGCGCGACCAGGCGGCTTCCTCCGGCGCCTCGGCGATGGCCTCGGCCGGCAGGTGGTGCACCTCATCGACCACCAGCAGCGTGCGGTGCCGGCGGAACTCCTGCAGGTGCAGGTCGGGCGCCGCGGCGACGCCCTGGTAGGTGGTGATCCAGCCCTGCAGCCCGCGGCAGGGATCCGGCGCATTCTCCGCCGCGCGGACCGAGACGCCGTGCCCCAGCGCGGCGCGCCAGGTCGGGTCGGCGAAGGCTTCCTCCGCCTGCAGCCGCAGGCTGTCGCGCGGGACGATCCAGCAGACGCGCTCCACCACCCCGGCCGCCATCAGCCGCGCCGCGGCGATCACCGGCAGCAGGCTCTTCCCCCCGCCCGGCGTGACGGCGGCCAGGATGTCGGCCAGGTCCGTCTGGCCGGTCGCGATCGCCTCCACCAGCCCGGCAAGCTGCTGCTGGTGGCTGCGGAGGGCGCGGTGCATCACCCCGGGCAACGCGCCAGGGGCAAAACGGATTCCCGGGACCCGCAACTTTTCGCCCCGGGGCGAGCGGGATACAAAGGCCGGCAAAGGATCCGAGGAGGACGTCCCGTGCCCGCGCCCCGCCGCTTTCGTGTCGGCTACCTCTCCCACGTCCCGCACCAGTCCTTCCTCGACACCGCCGCCCAGCACCCCGAGCTGGAGGTGGTGCGCATCCCGCTGGATCAGCCCGACTCGGCCGTGCTGGCGGCGCTGCGGGAGGTGGATGCCTACTACTGCATGGCATCGCGCGACGAGCTACCGAAACCCTTCCACGTCAACGAGTCGCTGCTGGCCCAATTGCCGGGCCTGCTGATGGTCGGCAGCACCGGCGCCGGCTACGACCCGGTGGACCCGGCGGCCTGCACCCGCGCCGGCGTGCTGCTGGTGAACCAGGCCGGCGGCAATGCGGAAGGCGTGGCGGAGCACGCCGTCGGCATGATGCTGGCGCTGCTGAAGCGCATGCCGGAAGCCGGCGCCGCCATGCGGGCGGGCAAGGCGCGCGACCGCAATGCCCTGATGGGCCGCGAGCTGCGCCACCGCACCGTGGGGCTGGTCGGCATCGGCAATGTCGGCACCCGCGTCGCCGAGATCGTCCGGCTCGCCTTCTCCTGCCCGGTCCTCGCCTGCGATCCGTATCTCGATGCCGCCACCATCGCCGCCCGCGGCGCCCGCAAGGTGGAGATGGCCGAGCTTCTCGCCGGGAGCGACGTGGTCAGCCTGCACCTGCCGCTGAGCGCCGAGAGCCGCAACCTGCTGGACGGCGGCAGCTTCGCCCGCATGCGGCCGGGCGCCATCTTCGTCACCACCGCCCGCGGCAACATCCATGACGAGCCGGCGCTGCACGCGGCGCTGCGCAGCGGCCACCTGGCCGGGGCCGGGCTGGATGTGTGGGAACAGGAACCGCCCGACCCCGACCACCCGCTGCTGCACATGCCGAACGTAATCGTCACCCAGCACACGGCGGGCGTGACGCATGAAAGCCGGGCGAACATCACCCGCATCGCGGCGCTGGCCTTCGCCGATGCGGCGAAGGGCCGGATGCCGCCGCGGATCATCAATCCGCAGGCCAGCGCCGATTTCGCGCGGCGCTACGAGGCGAAGCTCGGCCGGCCCATCGCGTGACGCCGGCAGGGCCCGCCCCCTCCTGCAAGGGCGCGGGCCCCGGCCTGAGTCTTGCTTGCCGCGCCCCCTGCGCAGGCAGGGGGAGACCACGGGCATGACGGCATGGGCACGGCACCTCGTCCTCGCCATGGTCGCCTTCGCCGCGCCCGCCGCGGCGCAGGATGCCTGGCCGAGCCGCGCCGTCCGCGTCATCGTTCCCTTCACCCCCGGCGGCGGCGCCGATGTGGTGGCCAGGCCCCTGGCCCAGGCGCTGGGCGAGAGGCTGGGCCAGCCCTTCGTGGTGGAGAACCGGCCCGGCGGCGCCGGCAATATCGGCACGGAGGCCGTCGCCCGCGCGGCGCCGGACGGCTACACCCTGCTGCTGACCGGGCCCAGCCACGTCAACAACGCGCACCTCTTCCGGCAACTGCCCTTCGATGCGCGGCGCGACTTCGCCCCGGTCTCGCTGCTGACCTCGGCGCCCTATGTCCTGGTCGGCCATCCCGCCCTGCCCGCGCGCAATGCCGCGGAGCTGCTGGACCTGGCCCGCCGCAGCGCGCCGCCCCTCTCCTACGGCTCGGCCGGCAACGGCACGGCGGGGCACCTGGCGATGGAACTCATCAAGGTCACCGCCGGGATCGACCTGCTGCATGTCCCCTATCGCGGCAGCCCGGCGATGCTGACCGACCTGATGGCCGGGCACGTCGCCATCGGCTTCGACAACGTCCTCACCGCCTCCCCCGGGATCGCGGCGGGGCAGCTGCGGGCGCTGGCGGTCAGCGGCGGCCGCCGCGCGCCGTCCCTGCCCGATGTGCCGACCATCGCCGAATCCGGCCTGCCCGGCTTCGATGTCACGGTCTGGCAGGGCGCGCTCTTCCCCGCCGGGGTGGAGGCGCGGATCGCCGCGCGGCTCGGCGCCGAATTCGCCGCCGCGCTGCGCCGGCCGGAGCTGCGCGAGCGCCTGGCGGGCCTGGGCGTCGAGGCCATCGGCAGCGACCCGGCGGGCTTCGCCCGCTTCCTCGAGGCCGAGCATCTCCGCTGGGGGGAGGTCATCCGCCGGTCCGGCGCGCGGGTGGACTGACCGGGCCGCCCCACCCTGGACAGGCCGGCGCGGCATCCTAGCCTGTGCGCGTCCGGGCCGACCCGGACCCAAGGGGAGGAACACCAGCATGCATCGCCGCACCCTCGCGCTCGCCCTGCCGCTCGCCGCGTTCGGCCTGGCGCGGCCCGGCCCCGCCCTGGCCCAGGCCGGCGGCTTCACGCCGCTGTTCAACGGCCGCGACTTCGAAGGCTGGGAGAGGATCGGCGAGGCCAATTGGCGCGTCGAGGACGGCGCCCTGGTCGCCGACCGCGGCAACGGCTTCCTCGTCTCCGTCCGCGACTACGCCGATTTCGAGCTGCGGGCGGAGTTCTGGGTGGATGCCGCGACCAACAGCGGGATCTACATCCGCGCGACCAACCCGAAGGAGATCACCGCGGCCAATGCCTATGAGGTGAATGTCTGGGACGAGCGGCCGGAACAGAAATACGGCACCGGCGCCATCGTCGACCTCGCCGCGGTGGACCCGATGCCGCGCGCCGGCGGCCGCTGGAACACCTTCGAGATCACCGCGCGCGGCGACGCCTTCACCGTGGTGCTGAACGGTCAGAAGACGGTGGACGGCGCCCGGGACGGCAAGTTCCGCAACGGCCGCATCGCGCTCCAGCACGGCCTCGGCATCCGCGACGCCGCGGGCGTGCCGAACGACCGCGGCGTGGTGCGCTTCCGCAAGGTGGAGATCCGCTCGTCGTGATGCGGGGCGCGGGGCGGCGCGCAGCCGCCCACGCTGCCGGCCCGGGCGGGCCGGGTCAGCCCACCGGGTCCCAGGCCCAGGCGCGCGCCGCGCGGTCGCGCGCCTGCCAGGCGGCGATCGCGTCCGCGCGCTGCAAGGTCTGGGCGACCTCGTCGAGGCCGCTCAGCAGCGCCTCCCGCTTGCGGGCATCCACCGCGAAGGGCACCGCCTCGCCCCAGGGCGTCACCACCACCTGGCGGTCCAGGTCCACCGTGACGCGGGCATTGCCCGGGCTTTCCTCCATCGCCTCCGCCATGCGGCGGATGACCTCGATGGGCAGCCGCACCGGCAGCAGCCCGTTCTGGAAGCAGTTGTTGTGGAAGATGTCGCCGAAGCTGGGGGCGATGACGCAGCGCAGGCCCATGCCCATCAGCGTCCAGACCGCGCCTTCCCGCGACGACCCGCAGCCGAAATTCTCGTCCGCCAGCAGGATCGGGGCGCCCTTGAAGGGGGCGCGGTTCAGCGGGAAGTCCGGGTTGTCGCCGCCATCGGGAAGGTAGCGGAACCGCTCGAACCCATGCGGCCCCAGCCCGTCCCGCCCGGTGCCGACCAGGCGCTGGACGGGGATGATCATGTCCGTGTCGACATTGGCCCAGAGCAGCGGCGCGGCGATGCCGGTGACGGTGGTGAAGGGCTGCATCACGCCATCCCCCGCACATCGGCGATGGCGCCTGCCAGCGCCGCCGCCGCCGCCATGGCCGGGCTGGCCAGGTGCGTCCGCGCCCCGGTGCCCTGCCGCCCGACGAAATTCCGGTTGCTGGTGGAGACGCAGCGGGCGCCCGACGGCACGCTCTCCTCATTCGCCGCAACGCACAGCGCGCAGCCCGGCTCCCGCCACTCGAAGCCCGCGGCCAGGAATTGCCGGTGCAGCCCCTCGGCCTCGGCCTCGCGCTTCACCGTCTCGCTGCCCGGCACCACCCAGGCGGTGACGCCCTGCGCCACCCGCCGCCCGCGCAGCACCGCCGCGGCATCGCGCAGGTCCGAGAGCCGCGAATTGGTGCAGGACCCGATGAAGACCCAATCCACCTTGGTCCCCGCGATCGGCCGCCCCGCCTCCAGGCCCATATAGTCGAGGGCGGCGCGGTCGCCGGCGCTGCGCGGCTGCGGGATCGCCGCCGTCACCGGCAGCACCTGCTCCGGGCTCGTCCCCCAGGTGACCTGCGGCGCGATGTCGGCGGCCTCGATCCGGTGGTCCCTGTCGAAATGCGCCTCGGCATCGCTCGGCAGCGCCTGCCAGTCGGCCAGCGCGGCGTCCCAGGCGCTTCCCTTCGGCGCGAATTCCCGGCACGCCAGGTAGTCGAAGGTGGTCGCGTCCGGCGCCACCATGCCCATCTTCGCGCCCATCTCGATGGAGAGGTTGCACAGCGTCAGCCGCGCCTCCAGCGGCAGGGCGCGCACCGCGCTGCCGGCATATTCCACCGCATAGCCGGTGCCGGCGGCAGTGCCGTAGCGGCCGATGGCGTGCAGGATCATGTCCTTCGCCGTCACGCCCGGCGGCAGCGCGCCCTCGAACCGGATGCGCATGTTGCGCGGCCGGCGCTGCGCCAGGGTCTGCGTCGCCAGCACATGCGCCAGCTCGCTGGCGCCGATGCCGAAGGCCAGCGCGCCGACGCCGCCATTGGTGCAGGTATGGCTGTCGCCGCAGACCAGCGTCAGGCCCGGCAGCACGATGGCGAGTTCGGGCGCCATCACATGCACGATGCCGTTGCCCGGCTGCCCCAGGTCGTACAGCCTTATGCCCGTCTCCCGCGCCCGCTTGCGCAGGTTGGCCAGGCTGCGGGCGCCGCCGGCGAAGGTCTCGCTGGTCCGGCCCGGTGCGGTGGAGACGGCATGGTCCGGCGTGGCGAAGACCAGCTCCGGCCGCGCCAGGCGATGGCCACGCTCAGCCACCTCCTGCAATGCCCGCGCGCCGGACAGGTCGTGCAGCAGCACGCGGTCCACATGCAGCAGCGCCCAGCCCTCGCCGAGGTCGGCGACGACATGCGCATCCCAGATCTTGTCGAACAGCGTGCGTGCCATGGCGGCCCTCCCGGCCCCCGCATTCTCGGCAGCGCGGCGCGGTCGGGCAAGCCTTCCGCCGGGGGCGGAGCGACCGAGCCTTGCGCCGGTGCCGGGCCGGGCGCAGGATTCCCGCCCGTCGGGGAAATCGGGGCGGCGCGTGGCGCTGCCGTTGCGGGGGACGCGCCATGGTGGACCTGGTCATCACGGGCGATTGCGTGGTCACGCCGCATGCCATCGGCCCGGCCGATGTGGCGATCGCCGGCGGCAAGGTGGTCGCCGTCGCCCAGCGCGGCGGCTTCCCGCTGGCGGCCGGCACGCGGCTGGTGGATGCGGTGGGCAAGGTGGTGATGCCCGGCGGCATCGACCCGCACACCCATTGCCTCTGGCCCACCTACGGCCCGGGCGGCGCCATCGAATACACCAAGGGCCCCAGCGTGGTCGGCAAGGCGGCGCTGTTCGGCGGCACCACCACCATCATCGACTTCACCCGCTGGATGCATGGCAAGACCGTGCAGGGCGCGATCGAGGAGCGGATGGCCGAGTGGCGGGCGGATGGCAGCCCCTGCGACTGGGCGCTGCACACGATGATCGAGGGCGACCTGCCGCCCGAACTGCCCGGGCAGATCGCCGAGGCGATCGAGGCCGGGCACAGCACGGTGAAGATCTTCACCACCGACATCACGCCCAGCCGCAAGGGGCGGATGGTGGATTTCGGCGACATCTGGGAAGTGTTCCAGGTGCTGTCGAAGAAGGGCGGCCTCGGCGTCATCCATTCCGAGGACAACGACATCGTCATGCACATGTACGCGAAGCTATTCCGCGAGAACCGCGCCGGCTTCGAGAACATGGCGGAGGTGCACAACACCCTGTCGGAGGATATCTCCTTCCGCCGCATCATCCGCCTGGCGGAGCATGTGCCGGGCACCGCGCTGTACATGATGCATGTGAGCGCGGGCAACGGCGTGCGCGCGATCCGGGAGGCGCGCGGCCGCGGCCTGCCGATCTATGGCGAGAGCCTGCACCAGTACATGCTCTACACCAGCGAGGACTACAAGAAGCCGAACGGGCAGATCTATCACACCTACCCGTCGCTGAAGTCGCAGGCGGACCAGGACGAGCTGTGGCGCGGCGCCATGGACGGCACCATCGGCTGCGTGGCGACGGACGAGCTGTGCTGCTCGCTCTCGGTCAAGACCCAGGGCAAGCGGATCGACGACACCACCGGCGGCAATTCCGGCGTCGAGCCGCGCGTCGCCCTGATGTATTCCGAGATGAGGAAGCGCGGCTTCACCCTGCGGCAGTTCGTCGACCGCGTCTCCACCAACGCGGCGAAGATCATGGGCCTCTATCCGCGCAAGGGCGCCATCGCGCCGGGCTCGGATGCCGATATTTGCATCCTCGACCCCGCGCTCCGCCGCACCGTGAAGGCCGAGGCGATGCATGAGAGCGACTACTCGCCCTGGGAAGGCCGCGAGGTCGAGGCCTGGCCGGCCATGACCATCCTGCGTGGGAAGATCGTGGTGGATGGCGAGCAATGGCTGGGCGATGACCGCGGCGGCGAATGGCTGCCGCGCAAGGTGCCGGACGAGATCCGCGCCGCGCCGGCGCTGTGACGCGCGGCGGCGCCTGACGCGCACCGCATGACGCCGCCGGAGCTGCGCGACCTGCTGGCCGACGCGCTGGCGCTGTGGGATGTGCCGGGCCGGCCCGCGGTCGCCGGGGGCGCCGTCACGCTCGCCGCGCCCGATGGCAGCGCGCTGCGCGTCCTTCCCGCCGCGCCCGCCGACCACCCGATCCGCTGGTGGGTGGAACGGCCCGGCCAGCGCCGGCCCTGCACCTCGGTGCTCGGCCTGCTGCGCACCCTGCGCAACGCCATGGGCGCCGAGACCGCCGAGGCGCGCCGCCTGCGCGTGGCGCGGCCCGAGGCATGATCCCGGTCTCGGTCGTCACCGGCTTCCTCGGCGCCGGCAAGTCCACCCTGCTGCGGCGCGTGCTGCGCGACCCCGCCTGGGCCGACAGCGCCGTCATCGTGAACGAGTTCGGCGAGGTCCCGCTCGACCACGACCTGATCGCCGCCAGCGAGGAAAGCTTCGTCAGCGCCTCCACCGGCTGCCTCTGCTGCGTGGTGCGCGACGACCTGACGCGCACCCTGCTGGACCTGCTGGCGCGGCGGGAGGCCGGCGAGGTCCCGCGCTACCGCCGCGTGCTGGTGGAGACATCGGGGCTGGCCGACCCCGCCCCCATCCTGCATGCGCTGATGACCGACCGCGCGCTCGCCGCCACCCATGCCCTCGCGGGCGTCGTCACGCTGGTGGATGCGCTGCATGGCGCGGCAGCCCTGGCCCGCCACCCGGAAGCGCAGCGGCAGGTCCTGCTCGCCGACCGCATCCTGGTCACCAAGACGGACCTCGCGCCGGTGCCGGAGGCGGCGATCCGCGCCCTGAACCCCGCCGCGCCGCTGCGCGCGGCGGAGCACGGCGCGGCCGATCCCGGCTGGCTCCTCGCCCCCGCGCCGCCGCCTGCCGCCCTGCCCGACTGGGCGGCCCGCCACACCGCCGGCCTCGGCTCCGTGGTGATCGAGCGGGAGGCGCCGCTGCCCGCCCTCGCCCTCACCCTCTGGATGCAGGGCCTGGCCGAGCATTGCGGCACGCGCCTGCTGCGCCTGAAGGGGCTGGTCGCGCTGGCCGAGCAGCCGGACCGCCCCGCGGTGGTCCATGCCATCCAGCACATGGTGCATCCGCTGGACTGGCTGGAGGCCTGGCCCGGCGGCGACCGCCGCACCCGCCTCGTGCTGATCGGCGAACGCATCCCGCGCCACTTCCCCGCAAGGCTGCTGGCCGCGGTCGAGGCCGAGGTGGCGGCGGAACTCGCCCGCCGCGCCTAGTGTCCCGAATCCGAAGCTCGCCGCCAGTGGCGGCGAATTTCGGTTCGGACCACTCGCCCCTGTTTGCAGTGGCCTGCTTGTCCGCTGCCTTCGCAGCCGGTTGCTGCGACCTTCGCGGCCAGGACACGGGAGCGGTCTCCGTTCGCCAGTGGCCCACGGCAACCGCCCTGGTCTTCCGAATCCAAGGGCCTCTTCACCCGATCAGGCGATTCCACCTCATCGGGATCTGCCCTGCCAGCCCGCCAGCGCCTCCGCCACGATGGCGTTGTCGGCGGTGGCGGCGAAGCCCGGCTTGCGGGTGATGGCGCCGGCGGTGAACATCGCCGTCTCCAGCCGGGTGAAGGCGTCCTCCGGGTAGAAGGGGTCGGCGGTCCACAGCCCCACCGCCTTGTAGCGGGCCAGGCAGCGCACCAGCACCGGCGGCGGCAGGTCCGGGAAATGGCCGGCGATGCAGTCGGCCAGCGCCTCGGCCGGGCTTTCCGCCACCCAGGCCAGGGTGCGGGCTAGGCCGCGCAGCATGGCCTTGAACTCCGCCCGCCGCGCCTGCAGCCGCTCGGTCGTCGTGGTGAAGGTGGTGTAGCCGGTCGGGCCGCGGCCGGCGGCGGCATGCCAGATGGCGCCGCCCTGGTCCTCGAGCTGGGTGACGAAGGGCTCGAACAGCTGCGCCACGTCCAGCCTTCCGCCCAGCACCGCCGCGGCATTCTCCGCCATGCTGCGGTCGGTCACCCGGGACACGGTGGCGGGGTCAAGCCCGGCCAGCCGGATGTCATGCTGCAGCGTCCACCAGGGGGTCGGCACCTCGGCCACGGTGCCCAGGCGCAGCCCGGCCAGTTCCGAGAGGCGGAAGCCCGGCCGCGCCCCGCGCCCGACCAGGAAGAAGGGGTCGCGCATCACCACCGCGCCGAAATTGCGCAAGGGGCTGGCGGGATCCGCCTCATGCGCCAGCAGGATGCGCATCGGCCCGCCCCAGGCCAGGTCGGCCAGCCCGGCGAGCACCGCATCCTTCGCATTCGCCGGGATGCCGCCTTCGCGCAGCGTGACCTCCACGCCCTCCCGCGCATAGTCGCCGCGGGCCAGGGCGGCGTAGAACGGCGCGTAGAAGACGGCGCGGAAGGGTTCCTGCAGGGTGATGGGCGTCATGCGTCTCTCCCGGGGGCCGGCACTCTGGCGCGGCGGTTGCTTCGCCGTCCAGCGCGCCGCTGTGCGCCACCGCACAGGAAAGGGCCCCGCCATGCCGAACCGCCGCAGCCTGCTCGCCCTGCCCCTCCTCGCCGCCCCGGCACGGGCGCAGGAGCGGTTCCCCAACCGCCCGCTGCGCCTGGTGATCCCCGTCGCGGTGGCCGGCGTCACCGACATCGTCGGCCGCATCCTGGCCGATGCCATGGGGCCGCTGCTCGGCCGGCCGGTGGTGCCGGAGAACATCGCCGGCGCCGGCAGCACCGTGGCGGCGCAGGCCTTCCAGCGCACGCCGCCCGACGGCCATACGCTGTTCATCGCCACCAACAACCACGCGGTGATGAAGGCCATCTACCCGCAATTCCCGCATGACCCGGTGGCGGATTTCCAGCCCATCGCGCTGGTGTCGCGGCAGCCTTTCATCCTGGCGGTGAACCCGGACCTGCCGGTGCGCGACGTGCCGGGGCTACTGGCCTGGCTGAAGCAGCAGGGGGAGGCGGCGAATTACGGCGCCACCAATCCCGGCGGCAGCAACCACATGGCGGGCGAGCTGCTGCGCCAGCGCGCCGGCGTCACCTTCACCATCGTGCCCTACCGCGCCGCCGCGGCGTCCGTGCAGGATCTCGTCGCCGGGCGGATGCAGCTGACCATCGACAGCCCGACCATGATCCTGCCGCTGCTGCGGGACGGGAAGCTGCGCGGCCTCGCGGTTTCCACCGAAGGCCGCTCCGCCGTCGCGCCCGACCTGCCGAGCCTGGCCGAGGCCGGGGTCGCCGGCTACGACATGACCATCTGGCAGGCGCTGTTCGTCCGCCCCGGCACCCCGCCCGAGGCGGTGGCGGCGCTGACCGCGGCGGCGCGCACCGCGCTGGCCGACCCGGCGGTGCGGCAGCGCCTGGCGGCGGCGGGCTGCGAGACCTGGCCGGATCCCTCGCCCGAGGCGGCCGCAAGGCTGGTGGGGACGGAGATTGCCCGCTGGGCGCCGATCGTCGCCGCGATGAACCTCTCGCCGGGCTGAGCGCCGCCCG
>NZ_SMOA01000004.1 GCF_004353985.1 Paracraurococcus ruber
CGCGGGCGCCAGCCCGGCCAGGCGCCGCGCGCGCCGCCGGCGGCCGGCCGGTACTGGGTCAGCCCCGGGGTAGGCACAGCCTCCCCGGCGCCGGTCGCCAGGGCGCGGCGCAGCGCCGAGATCATCAGGCCGCGCACCGCCGCCTCCTCGCGGAAGCGGAGCTCGGTCTTCATCGGGTGGACATTCACGTCCACCGCCTCGGGCGGCAGGTCGAGGAAGAGGGCCGCCACCGGATGCCGGCCGGCGGCGATAAGGTCGCGCGTGGCGACCCGCAGGGCGGTGCGCAGGACCGGGTCGCGCACCGGGCGGCGATTGACCACCAGATGCTGCTCGGTCCCCGTGGCGCGGGTATAGGCAGGCTGCGCCAGCAGGCCGGACAGGGTCGCCCCAGCCCCCTCCCCCGCCACCGGCAGCGCCGCGGCGGCGAAATCCGCCCCGAGCAGGGCATGGATCCGCGCCTCGCGCCTCTGTCCCGGCAGGGAGAGGACCTCCCGGCCATCCACCGTCATGCGGAAGGCGACCTCCGGCCAGGCCAGCGCCAGGCGGCGCACCGCCTCGACCGCCGCCTCGGCCTCACTGCGCGCGGTCTTCAGGAATTTCCGCCGGGCGGGCACGGCGTAGAACAGGTCCTGCATCTCGACCCGGGTGCCGGGGGCGCCGGCGGCCGGCAGCACCGGCCCCTTGCGGCCGCCCTCCACCGCCAGGCTGTGCGCATCGCCATCGCGTCGCCGGGAGGTAAGGAGGAGACGGGAGACCGCGCCGATGGAGGGCAGCGCCTCCCCCCGGAAGCCGAGGCTGGCGATGCGGAACAGCATCGCCTCCTCCGGCAGCTTGGAGGTGGCATGGCGCTCCACCGACAGCTCCAGGTCGGCCGGGCCCATGCCGGCGCCGTCATCCTCGACCAGGATCCGCTCGATCCCGCCACCTTCCAGCGCCACCGCGATGCGGGTAGCGCCGGCATCCAGGGCGTTCTCCACCAGCTCCTTCGCCACCGCCGCCGGACGCTCCACCACCTCGCCGGCGGCAATGCGGTTGGCCGTGGTCTCGGGCAGCAGGCGGACGGGCATCCTGGGCGGTTCCCCCGCTTCGGGGCGACTCGGGCTTAGCCAGCCATCCATAGCTTTTCTATGGCCCCGAGCAGGCCGGCGGTCGAGCCATCCTGCCCCGCTGCCGAACCGCCCTCGAGCGCCGCGAGGATCGGCCCGGCCAGCTGCTTGCCGAGTTCCACCCCCCACTGGTCGAAGGCGTTGATCCCCCAGAGGGCGCCGAGGCTGAACACCTTGTGCTCGTAGAGGGCGACGAGTTGCCCGAGGGTGAAGGGGTCGAGCCGCGGCAGGAGGAGGGTCGCGCTCGGCCGGTCGCCGGGGAAGACGCGGTGCGGCAGCAGGCGGGCGATCTCGGCCGCATCGGTGCCGGCGGCGCGCATCTCGGCCTCCACCTGCGCCGCCGTCTTGCCCTGCATCAGCGCCTGGGCCTGGGCCAGGCCGTTCGCCAGCAGCTTGCGGTGGCTGTCGGCCTGCGCGTGGTCCGGACGCGCCACCAAGATGATGTCGCAGGGCACCGGCGTGGTGCCCTGGTGGATCAACTGCATGAAGCTGTGCTGCGCATTGGTCCCCGGCTCGCCGAAGACCACCGGGCCGGTGGCATGCGCGACCGGCGAGCCGTCCAGGGCGACGCGCTTGCCGAGGCTCTCCATCTCGACCTGCTGGAGATGCGCGGGCAGGCGGGCCAGGCGCTCGTCATAGGGCAGCACGGCGCGGGTGGGGTAGCCGAGGCCGTTGACGTGCCACACCTCGGCCAGCGCCAGCAGGACCGGCAGGTTCTGGTCGAGCGGGGCGCCGAGGAAATGCGCATCCATGGCGCGGGCGCCGGCGAGCAGCCGGGCGAAGGCTTCCCAGCCCAGCGCCAGGGCGATCGAGAGGCCGATGGCCGACCAGAGCGAGAACCGCCCGCCCACCCAGTCGCGGAACGGGAAGACCCGGTCGAAGGCGATGCCGAAAGCCGCCGTCGCCTTGAGGTTGGTCGACAGCGCCGCGAGGTGGTTGCCCACCGCCGCCTCCCCCACGCCCGCCGCCAGCCAGGCGCGGACCAGCGCCGCGTTGGTCATGGTCTCCTGCGTGGTGAAGGTCTTGGACGCGACGAGGACCAGGGTGGTGCGCGGGTCGAGCGCGGGGCGCAGCGCTTCCCAGGCATGCGCGTCCACATTGGCGAGGTAATGGGCGCGCAGCGGCGCGGCGTGCGTCCAGAGCGCGCGGGTCACCATGGCCGGGCCGAGATCGGAGCCGCCGATGCCGATATTGACCACATCGGTGAAGCGGCCGCCGGCGCCGGCGATGCGCCCGGCATGCACGCCTTCGGTGAATTCGCGCATGCGGGCAAGGACGCCGGCGACCTCGGCCGAGGCGTCCTCCTCCCCGGCGCGAAAGCCACCCTCGCCGCGCAGTGCCATGTGGAGGACGGCGCGGCGCTCGGTGGCGTTGATGGCCTCGCCGCGCGCCATGGCGTCGCGCTTGCCGGCGAGGTCGGCGACGCCGGCGAGGGCGAGCAGGGCGGCGAGCGCGCGGTCGTCGAGCGCGGTCTTGGAGAGGTCGAGCAGTAGCCCGTCGGCGGTGCGGGAGAAGCGGGCGAAGCGGCCGGGATCGGCGGCGAAGAGCGGGCGGATGCTGTGGGGGGCGCTGCCGTCCGGGCGCGGGGTGCGCGCCAGCGCCGTCACGGCTGCCCAGGTGGCCTGGAGATCGGATGCCATCACGGTGCCTCCCTGATGCGGTCGCCGCATAGGCTGGGCGGCAGACTGCCGCAATCGCCGCGGCGGCGGCCTGGTTGCACCTCGCCGCCAGGAAAGCACGGCGCCGTGCCCGATCCCGTCATCCGAGACCGGTTAATGCTCCGGCTCTCGCCCGCACCTACGGGATGAGCTTCGCCAAGGAGGCTCAGAGCCCCACCGGCTGCCCCGCGACCACCACCGACAGCCCATCCGCCCGCAGCACCCGCCCCGCCGCCCGGGTGAGGTCCGCGGTCGAGAGCGCCCGCAGCCGCGCCGCCCGCCCGGCAAGCCAGTCCACCGGCCGGCCGTTCTGCCGCAGGGTCAGCAGCGAATCCGCCACCCGCCGGCTGTCGGCGAATTGCAGCGGCAGCGACCCGGTCAGGTAGGCCACCGCATCCTCCCGCTCGGCATCGGTCGGCCCCTGCTCGGCCATGCGGCGCCACTCGTCGCGGGTCACCGACAGCGTCTCGGCCACCCGGGCATTCTCGGTGGCGACCGAGCCGACGATCACCCCGCGGCGGAACATCACGTCCAGCCCGGCGCCGATGCCATAGGCCAGCCCGCGCTGCTCCCGCACCGCATGCATGAGGCGGGAGGCGAAGCCGCCCCCGGCCAGGATGCGCAGCATCACCTGCGTCGCCTCCCAGTCCGGGTCCTCGGCCGGCAGGCCTTCCTGCCCGAAGACCACGGCGGATTGCGGGGAAGCGACCGGGATGACCTGCTGGCCGAAGCCGCGGAAGCCGGGCAGCGCCGCCGGCGCCGGCGGCGCGCCTTCGGGCAGGCCGGCGAAGACCTCGCCGATCAGCGCCCGCAGCGCCTCCGGCCCGATGGCGCCAGCGGCGCAGACCAGCAGCCCCTCCCGCCGCATCTGCCGGCCGATCGCGCCGCGGATGGCCGCGGCGGGCAGCGCCGTCAGGCTCTCGGCGGTGCCGGAGGAGGGGCGGCCCGCCGGATGCTCGGGATAGGCGCGAGCCCAGAAGCCGCGGCCGGCCTGGCCGCGGGGGGTCTCAAGGGCGCGGCGGGCGCTGGCGACGGCGCGCGCCCGCACCCGCTCCACCGCATCCTCGTCGAGCCGCGGCGCGGTCATGGCCAAGCGCGCCAAGCGCACCGCCTCCGGCAGCGCATCGGCAAGCGCCCGGAAGCCGCCCTCGAAATTGTCGCGGTCGGCCCCGAAGGAGAGGCTGATGGCCTCGTCCCGCAGGGCATCGGCGAAGGCGTCGGCGCGCAGCGGCCCGGCGCCCTCGGTCAGCAGGGCGGCGGCCATGGCGGCGGCCCCTTCCTCTCCCTGCGGGTCCAGCGCGGCGCCGCCGCGCCAGGACCAGGCGAGCGAGACCACCGGCACCGCATGGTCCTCGACCAGCCAGGCGGTGATGCCGTTCGCCTCGACCACTTGGATGGGCAGGGCGAAGGCGCGCGGCGCCTCGGTGGCGGGGGTCAGCCCAGGGGTCAGAGCCGCGCCGGTCACGTCCGGCGCTCCGGGACCGGGGCGCCTTCGGGCAGCAGCCAGCCGGTCGTGGCGGGGGCGCCGCCCAGCACGGCGCGGGCCGCAGCCGCCACCTGCGGCAGGGTCACGGCGCGCAGGTGGCGCGGCCAGAACTCCACGGTCTCCAGCGGCAGGCCGGAGGCGAGCGCCGAGCCCAGCATGCGCGGCGCGGCGCCGATGCCATCCAGCGCGAGCAGCGCGCCGGCGGTGATCTGCCGCTGCGCGCGGGCCAGTTCGGCCTCGGTCGGACCATCCTGCAGCAGGCGGTCCACCACCGCATCCACCGCCGCCTCCAGCCTCGCCGGCTCGACACCAGGGCGTGGCGTGGCGGAGAGGGTGAAGGCGGTGGCCCCCACCGCCTCCCCGTCATAGGAGGCATTGGCCGAGGTTGCGAGGCCGGTCTCGACCAGCGCCTTGTGCATCCGGCTGCCCTGGCCGCCGCCGAGCAGATGGGACAGCGCCTCCAGCGCCCAGGCCTGCTGCCGGTCGCCGAAGGTGAGGGAGGGCGCCATGGCGGCACGGAGGAAGCTTGCCTCCCGCACTGCCGGGTCGTGGCGGATCAGCCGCGCCTCGGCCGGCTGCGGCGCCGGGGCGCCGCGGTCGCGCGGGGTGACCGCGCGGCTCGGCACGCCGCCGTACAACTCCTCGGCCAGGCGGCGCACCTCGGCTTCCCGCGCATCGCCGGTGACGACCAGGATGGCGTTGGCGGGGGCGTAGCGCTGAGCGTAGAAGTCCAGCAGGTCCTGGCGGGTGATCGCCCGGATCTCCTCCTCCCAGCCGATGATCGGCCGGCCGCGCCAGTGCTGCGGCCCCCAGAGCGCGGCCTCGAAGGCTTCCCAGAAGCGGGCGCGCGGGTTGCTGTCGGTGCGCTGCCGCCGCTCCTCCAGCACCACCTGGCGCTCGGGCTCGACGGTGTCGGGCGGGATGAGGGGGCCGGCGAAGCGGTCCGCCTCCATGCGCATCACCAGCGGCAGGCGGCTCGCCTCCACCGTCTGGTGGTAGGCGGTGACGTCGCGCGAGGTGAAGGCGTTGTCCTGCCCGCCCTCCCGCGCCACCACCAGCGACAGCTGGCCGGGCGGCACGTTGCGGCTGCCCTTGAACATCATGTGCTCAAAGAAATGCGCCGCGCCGGAGCGGCCGCCCGGGTCCTCGCCCGAGCCGGCGGCGTAGAAGAGATAGTGCCCAACCACCGGGACCCGGCGGCTTTCGGCGAAGACGACGCGCAAGCCGTTCGGCAGCGTCCAGGTGACGGCGCCGAAGAGCGGGCGGTCGCCGGCGAGCTTGGCACGGTCCTCAGGCGCCGGCTGCACGGCGGGCGCCGCCAGCCCGGAACCGGGCGTGAGGGAGAGCGCGGCCGGCAGGGCGGCGGCGGAGGCGATGGCGGTGCGGCGAGTCACGCGGGGCATGCCGCAGCATGTGGGTGATGCCCGGAGAAGCGCAAATGCGCCATGCGGCCCATCGTCACGCCGTGGCCTCAAGCTCAACGAGAGCCCCGAGATGGTCCGTCCACGCCGGACCCTCCACCGGACCGTTCGGTGTTGCTTGGACCCGCCGTGGTGTCAGATCCATGGTATGGCCAATGTGGTCGATCACCGGCCGATCGAGCGGCGGTAAGGGCCCGGCTGTCGCGATGCGCAGATGCGGCGCCAGGGCGGCCTCCAGCGCCGCCACCACCCTCCGTGGTTGCCGCGCCGGCGGGATGGCCTGGTTGAAATCGCCGACGAGGACGACCCTGTTCGTACGCGCCGCTAGAACCTCGGCGAGGCCAGTGAGGAAGGCCTCATGCTGCTGCCAATTCGTGCTGTCACGGCGACCCGACGAGACATGGTCTCCATGCCATGGGATACAAACGCCGATCACTTGCAATGGACCAATGGGCGTCACCGTTTCACCGGCAATGAAACGCCCTTTCGGCAGCGCCGCATTGCCGAATGCGTCGACCTCGCTCCACGGTTCTCGGCTCCACAAAGCGACTTTCCGCCGCCCTTCAACAAGAGGATAACCCCAATCCTCCGAGGCGGTGATAAGGTGACCAGCAGCGGGCACGAAATCGAGCGTCATCTCCGTCAGGCAGATGATGTCAGGCGACAAGGCTTCGATTACATGCCGCATGTTGGCGATTGCCGCCGGGCCACGCCGTCCCCATTCAATATTCCAGGTGAGGATCCGGGCAGCCGGCGCCACGCTTAGAAGATGCTCTCGAACAGGCGGGTGACCGGGTTGCCGCTCTGGCTGCGCTGGATGATCGGCGTCTCGCCCTCGGTCGCCTCGCGGCCCAGCGCGGCATTCTCCCGCAGCCTCTGGCTCTCCCGCCTGGCATCCAGGGCCACGCCCGCCGGCTCCGGCTCCCGCCAGAAGATCAGCCGGTCGACCAGGCCGCGGTCGGGCTGGTCCAGCCGCAGGCTCTCCTCGTCCACCCGACGGCGGATATCGGGCGTGGCCGGCCGGCCGGCCTGCGACAGCAGCGCGCTTTCGCCCTGGCTCTGGCGGCCGACGCCACCCGTGGCCAGCGCCGCCCCTGGCACCAGGGCGGATTCGGCCGCGAGGCGGGAGGTGAGTTCCTGCGGTCGCGCCGCGCCGGGCCGCGGAACCGGCAGGTCGCCCAGGGAAGGCGGCATGGACAGCGGCGCGCGCGTGGTCACCTGGAACTCATCCGGCGCCTCCCGCGTGAAGCCGAAGGTACGGGACGTCTCGGGCCCGCAGCCCGCGAGCAGGCCGAGGGCGAACAGGACGGGCAGGGCAGGCTGCAGGCGGCGGCGCGGGCTCATGGCAGGCTGATTAGACCAGAATGCGGGCAGCCGGAACGGGCTTCGCGCATCGCGCCGCCGCCAGGCACGGGCAATGCCTGCGGTGGAATGATTGCCCGGGCATCGGGGATCGTGCCAGCCTCGCAAGGACGTTCTCCATGGCGAGGCCGCATGCCCGACGACACAGGCCGCCGCCCAGCGCGGCCGACCCTGCCCTCGCAGGCGGAGCTGACCATGCTCCGCTACTTCCTGTCGGTGCTCGAAGTGCGGCTCCGCATGGTCCCGGCCGAACCGCGCGACCCGATGCTGCTCTACGAGATACGGCAGCGGATCGAGGGCTTCTTCCCGCCCGAGCCCGACGGGCCCCTGGCCTTCCCGAGCCTCGACCAGGCCTGGACCGAGGCCTACCGGCTGGAGCGCCTGCTGGCCCTGCTGCTGCCGGACGACCAGCTGCGCGGCGAACTCACCCGCCGCGTGGATCAGGCGGCGGCGGAGCGGGTGCCGGGCGCGACGCGCCTGCGCGCCGCGCATGAGGCGCTCTTCGCCCCACCGGCGACCGTGGTGGCGACTGCCGATGCCGCCATGCCCTTGCCTGCGCCGCCATCCCCGGCCTCGTCGTCGCGGCCGGGGGTGCCGGAGCAAGCCGCCGACCCGGTGCTCCAGCCGCAACCCGCCCCGGCCACGGCGTCACCTGCGACCGCATCGCCCGGGATTGCCTCGGCGGAGCCGGCCAGTGCCGCTGCGGCGCAGGCGCGCAACCTGCTGGTTGCCACGCTCGAGGACACCCATTGGACGCTGCAGCGCAAATTCCTCGCCCGACCCATGCACCGCGCCGCGACGAAGCGGGTCATGCGGTACGGCATGTTCGCCTTCGCCCTGTTCCTGTTGCCCTACGCCCTGCCCCGGCTAGGCCAGCAGATGGAAAGCCTGGCGCTCTGGACCCCGCTCACCGCCGGCTTCTTCGGCGCGATGTTCAGCCGGCTGCAATACCTGCAGAGCAACTGGAACCGTCTGAGCCTGGGCGCGCTCGAGGACGCGCAGTCGACCGAGTCGATCCTGGCGCGCAGCGCCGCTGGCATGGCCGGCGCCCTCATCCTCCTGTTCCTGCTGCAATCCGGGCTGCTGGGCGGCACGCTGTTCCCGACCCTGGCCTGGGACCGGCCGCTGCAAACCGTGCCGCCCGAGAAGGACCTTGCCCTGCTGGTGGTCTGGAGCTTCGTCGCCGGATTCTCGGAACGCCTGGTGCCGAGCATCCTGCGGCAGACCGAGGCGAAGCTGTCCACCCCGACCGCGGCGGGGCGGTAACCGGCGCGCCAAGCGGGCGCGCCGGGCGCAGGACGCGCTGCCGCCCGCAGGCACGGCGGCCCGCGCCCCATGGCGCTCGGCCTCGCGGCAGGTGCCGCGGACCGCATCCGCGGGTTTGGCCGGCTGCCGCCGGCCGGGACCCGACGCAGCGGGTATCAGCCGCCGCGGGCGGTCTTTACCGCCGCCTTGGCGGCATTCACCATCAGCCCGACCTCGTTGCTGATGGTCACCAGCTTGAAGCCCATCTGGATCATGCGGTTGGCATAGGCCGGGCTGCCATTGTGCAGGCCGGCCGCGATGCCGCGCTTGCCGGTCTCGGTCAGCAGCTTCTCGTAGATCTTGAGGATGAAGGGATCCTCGACATCCAGCTTGGGTTCCAGCCCGTAGGAGAAGCTGAGGTCGGACGGCCCGACATAGATCCCGTCGATGCCGGGGACGTCCAGGATGGCCTCGATATTCTCGATCGCCGTCTTGGTCTCGATCATCGGGATGACGAGGATGTTGTCGTTGGCGGTCTTTTGGTAGCCGCCCGCCTCGCCATACACGCCGGCGCGGATCGGGCCGTTGCTGCGCGTGCCCTGCGGCGGGTACTTGCTGTACTGCACCAGCCGGGCGGCCTCGTCCGGGGTGTTCACCATCGGGCAGATCACGCCATAGGCGCCGGCGTCCAGCACCTTGCCGATGATCCCAGGCTCGTTCCACGGCACCCGCACCATGGGCAGCGCGCCGGAAGGCTGGATGCCCTGGAAGCAGGCGACGCAGGACAGGTAGTCCTGCACGCCATGCTGCATGTCCACCGTCACGCTGTCCCAGCCGCACTGGCTGTACATCTCGGCAGAGAAGGCATTGGGGATGGCGAGCCAGCCATTCACCACGGCCTTGCCGGCCTTCCACGCGTCCTTGACCTTGTTCGGCATCCCGCTTCCCCCACTTGGGTGTGCGCATCAGTGCTGCGGGCGGCAGGCTAGAGCAGATCGGCAGGAGGCGGTACCCGGGCAGGGAGGGATCGCCCGCAACCTCGGCGATTGCGCGCTTGTCACGCCGCAGCAAGCGAAACGACACGGCACCCGGGCGCGGCCCCGGGCGATAGTGCAGGCATGGGATCGGGTGAGCCTGGCCGATGCATATCCGCACTCTCGTGATCGAACGCGATGATCCGGCCGAGCCGGGCCTGCTGGTGCGCCGCTATGCGCGGATCGGCGTGTGCTGGGAGCCGACCTTCGCCAACTGGGCCTGGATGCGCTTCAACGCCGCCGGGCAGGTTCTCAGCCCGGCCTTCGGCCCCTTTCCGGCGGCGGAAACCGCCTTCGAGGATGCGGAGGAGCGGCTCGGCGGGCGATGGGAAGACGTGAGGATCCCGTCGGCCTGACACCTGGGCGGGCCCGCGGCCCGGGTGCCGGGCCCGGCTCAGGTCGGATTCCGCCGTCGCCGAGGACGCCGCGCCAGCGCTCGCCCGCAGCACGGCGTCCCTTCGCGGCAGGTGTTGGGACCCAGCCCCGCATGAAGCACCATGGCGCAGGCCCGCGATCACGCGTTCGGGCGTTCGCGCCGGCGCCAGTTCTGGCCTAGAAGCCACACGGTGAGTCCACGTGACATCCCGGAGGGCGCGTCCGCTCCGCCGCTCCAGGCCATGCCGCCGCCGCGGCCGAAGCCCTCGATCCTCCTGCTCGTGGCGATGACGGGGCTCGGCCCCTTCACCATGCAGATGCTGATCCCCAGCCTTCCGGCGCTCGCGATCGCCCTGGCGGTGCCCTACGCCACCATCCAGCTCACGCTCACGCTCTTTCTCGTCGGCGTCGCGGTCGGTCAGCTCTTCTACGGGCCATTGTCGGACCGCTTCGGGCGCAAGCCGCTGCTGATCGGTGGGCTCGTCATCTATCTCGCCGGCAGCCTGGCCGCGGCGCTCGCACCCAGCGCCGGCTTCCTGATCGCCGCCCGCATCGCCCAGGCGCTCGGCGGCTGCGCCGGGCTCGTGCTCGGCCGCGCCATGATCCGCGACAGCTACCCGCGGGAACAGGCGGCCGCCGTCCTCGGCTATGTCTCCACCGCCATGGCGGTGGCGCCCATGCTTTCCCCGCTCATCGGCGCCTTGCTGCAGGAACATGTCGGCTGGCGCGCCAGCATGCTCTCCTGCCTCGTCTTCGGCCTGCCGCTGCTGCTGGCGGTGCGCGCCAGGCTGCCGGAGACCTTGGCGCAGCCGGCGCCGCTGCCGGGCCTCGGCGGCATGATAGGCGCCTACCGCACGCTGCTGCGCATTCCGCTGTTCCGCGGCTACTGCGTCATCACCGCCTGCGCCACCTCGATGTTCTTCGCCTTCGCCGCCGGCGGGCCAATGGTCGTGGTGCAGGGCCTCGGCCATTCCGCGACGACCTATGCCGTGGCGATGATGGCCATTTCGGTCGGCTGGAGCAGCGGCACCTTCACCGCCGCGCGGCTGGTGCAGCGCCTCGGCACCGCGCGGATGCTGCGCATCGGCACGGTCGTGACCACGGCCGGCGGGCTGCTGGCGCTGGCCATGCCGGCCCTCGCCGCGCCGACCCTGCTGCTGTTCTTCCTGCCGATGGCCGTCGTCGCGCTCGGCAACGGCATGACCCAGCCAAGCGCGATCGCGGCGGCGATCAGCGTCCGGCCGCAACTCGCGGGCACCGCCTCCGGCCTGCTCGGGTCGCTGCAGATGGGGGCGGGCGCACTGGCCACCGTGCTGGCCGGCGTGACGGAAAGCGGCGCGGGGCTGGCGACCGGCGCCTGGATGCTGGCAGGCGCCCTCGGCGCGCAAGCCGGACTCATGCTGGTGCGGCGGCACGGCGGATAGGCCGCGTCGCGGCGCGGCAGACGCGGCGCGAATCAGGACGCCAATCGGCGGCGCGGCAGCGGCCCGGCGCGCAGACCCGAACACGATCCGACGCGGCAGCCAGCCGAGGTCCAGGGCGCCGGTTCAGGCTGGCGCGTCCGCCACGACGCGGCAATCCTGCGGAACGCTTAACCTGGACGGGATCGCAGTCTCCGCGTCGATCGCCCCAGCGGCCCGCCGGCCTGCCGCGGGGCGCTGGGCCGTGGTTCAGGCGTGCCCGGCGGCGCCGGACAGCAGCAGCGGGTCCACCTTCAGCTTGGCCAGCGCCTGGAACCACTTGCGGTCGCCATCCTCGCCGAACAGCAGGCCCTCGTCCGGCGGCACGGATAGCCAGGCATTGGCCTGTATCTCCTCCTCCAGCTGGCCGGGGCCCCAGCCGGCATACCCCAATGCCAGGATGCCCTGCCGCGGCCCGCCGCCTCCGGCAATGGCCGAGAGGATGTCCACGCTCGCGGTCAGGGCGAGGTCATCGGTGACCCGCAGGGATTGGTCATTCGACCAATCGAGCGTGTGCAGGACGAAGCCGCGGCCGCCCTCCACCGGGCCGCCCTGGCACAACCTGATACGGCGCTGCGGCGGCACCGGCTCCAGCCCCAGCTGCTTCAGCAGTTCGTCGAAGGACAGGCCATCGAGGGGCTTGTTCAGCACGATGCCCATCGCGCCATCCGGCGAATGGGCGCACAGGCAGATGACGGTCTTTGCGAAGCGCGGATCCTGCATCGACGGCATGGCGATCAGCACCTGCCCGCCGAGATAGCCTTCTCCCGATGGTCCGGGCCGCCGCCCGGGGCGCGCATGTCTTGCCATGGCAGGAAGATGGCGGCAGCCCTGCGCAGGCGCAAGCAGGCCGGCCGGGGCTCGCCGCGACCTGTCACCCCGCCCGCCGCCGCGGACCGGACATGTGGACCGAGGCGCCTGGCCGGCGGCTGCGGTGACAGGCGACCGCGAAGCGCGTACATGCCTCGGGACCCGAACGAGGGAGAGACCCCCCAGATGACGATCCAGGTCGGCGACGCCATCCCGTCCGCCAAGTTGATGCAGGGCACGCCCGACGGCCCGCAGGAAACCTCGACCGAGGCGCTGTTCGGCGGCAAGACCGTGGTGCTTTTCGGCGTTCCGGGCGCCTTCACCCCCACCTGCTCCGCCAAGCACCTGCCGGGCTTCGTGGAGAATTTCGACGCGCTCAAGGCCAAGGGCGCCGACGTGGTCGCCTGCATGGCGGTCAATGATGCCTTCGTCATGGCGGCCTGGGGCAAGGACCAGGGCGTCGACGGCAAGGTGGTGATGATCGCCGACGGCAGCGCCGATTTCACCAAGAAGCTCGGGCTGGAGCTGGACCTGACCGCGCGGGGCCTCGGCATCCGCTGCCAGCGCTTCGCCCTGGTCGCCAAGGACGGCAAGGTGACCCATGTGGCCGTGGAAGCGCCTGGCGCCTTCGAGGTGAGCAGGGCCGAGGCGGTTCTCGGCGCCCTCTGACCGCATTGATGCCTCGCCCGGGCGACGCCCGGGCCTATACTGGGCCGGCCCGCGGAACCCGCCGCGGGCCGGCCTTTTCGTTCCTGGCCGCCATCCCGGTGTGCTGCGCCGGTCAGGACCGCGCGGCGCGCCAGGGCATTCGTATTGGGGCGGAACGGCGCGTCCGGCGCCCTGCCCCGCTTGGAGATTGCCGGCCTTGAATCCCTTCGCCGCCGCCACCCTTGCCTGGCAGACGACCTTCGTCTTCACCCTGCGCAGCCTGCAACTCTGGACCGAGCCGGCGGCAGCGCAGGCGCGTCTCGCCGCCTATGCGCTCGAAAAGCAGAAGGCCTTTGCGGCGGGGGCCGTGGCGGCGGGCCAGGCAGCCCTCTCGGGTGCCGCGGCATATGAGGTGATGGAGGCGGCCCTGGCCCCGGCGCGCCGGCGGGTGCACGCCAATGCGCGGACGCTGATGCGGCGGTAGCGCCCGGCGGTTTCTGCCGGCGGGGCGCACCGCCCGCGCCGGGGTGCCCGGTCGCAACCGCAGCCATGCCGCAGGCGCGGGCATCGGGTCGACCCGGCGATGCATCGGCAGCGGCCCCCCTGCGCCTTGCGGTTCAGACCATGCGCCGCAGCGCGGCCATGCCTATGTGATCGGCCGGCTCCGCGCCCCGGCGGGGTGCAGGCGGCCAGTGCCCGGGGCGGGCCGCAAGGCCATCCCCGGACACCGGCGCCGACGGGAAGGCGAGGCGCAGGCATCGTCGCCGCATGCGACTTCGATTGCCCGGCCAGGCGGCTGGAGGAACGCGGCGACCGACGAGCGCCAGGTCGGGCGGAGCGCGGACTGGCGCCATGGCCACGCAGCCTGACACCACCGCAGGATCGATGACCTGAAGCGGTTCCGGTCTTCCGACGAATGCGCCGGCCGCCCCGGTCGCGTTCAGGCTGCTGCCATGCGCATCCGGCCGCCCTGGCGCAGCGCCAGCCCGCCCAGGATCACCAGCGCCAGGAGATTCACCCCGATGCCCAGCTGCCAGGCCACCGCATAGCTGCCGAAGCCGTCATACAGCCACCCCGCCAGCCAGGCGCCCGCCGCCATGCCGGACAGCGAGAGGAACAGCAGGCAGGGCACCCGCCAGGCGGCTTCCCGCGCCGGAAAGAGCTCGCGCACCGCCAGCACATAGGCGGGGATGATCCCGCTGAAGCCGAGGCCGAACACCGCCGCGACCAGGAACAGGCCGGCCTCCGCCTGCGTCGCCAGGAAGGCCGCCATGCCCGCCGCCTGGAACAGGTTGCCGGCCAGCACCGTGTTCAGCCCGCCGATGCGGTCGGAGACCCAGCCCCAGGCCTGCCGGGCGACGAAGGCCATGGCGAGCAGCAGCGACAGCATCAGCGCCCCGGTCCGCGCGCCGATGCCGAGATCGCCGCAGAAGGCGACCAGATGCGCCGCCGGCATCGCCATGGGAATGCAGCAGAGGAAGGACGCGACCGCCAGCAGCAGCAGCGCGAGGTTCGGCGGCAGGCCCAGCACCGGCGCGCCTGGCGCCGGCCCCGCCGCTGCGCTGCCCGGCGCCGGCAGCGCCGGGGCCGGCCGTAGCAGTGCCGCGAGCGGCAGGATGGTCGCCGCCGCCAGCACGCCGAAGCCCAGCATGGTGCGCTGCCAGCCCCAGGCGGCCACGGCCCGCTCGAAGATCGGCGGCCAGAGGGCGCCGGCGACGTATTGCCCGGAGGAGACGAGGGCCAGCGCCGTGCCGCGCCGCCGGTCGAACCAGTGGGACACATGCGTCACCAGCGGCGCATAGAGCGCGCCATTGCCGAGCAGCCCGATCAGCAGGCCGTAGCCGAGGACGAGTTGCCAGGCCGTGCCGCCGCTGGCCAGCGCGCAGCCGGCCGCCAGCATCGCGCCGCCCAGCAGGGCGGTCAGCCGCGCCGAGGTCCGGCCGGCGATCCAGCCCATCAGGATGCCGCCCGCGCCGGCCCCGAAATAGGCGACCGAGGCCGCGAGCGAGGGCACGGCGCGGGCCGACCCCAGATCCGCGGCGATCGGCACCAGCGCGACCACCAGCAGCTGCGGCGCGCCGAAGGAGACGGAGAGGATGGCGGTCGCGGCGACGGCGGCGGCCCAGGAGGCGCGGCTCTCGATGCTGGGCGGGTTCGGGTCCATGCGTCCTCCTCGCCGCAGGAGAGCATGGTTGCAGCGCACGGCGAACACCCGCCATCCGCGTCGCGCATGCCGGGGCGCCCCGCCTCTCGGCCCGGCATCGCGGCCGACCACCATAATGTTATCGGATTGAATGCGTTCGGCCGACGGGCGCCCTGCCGAGGGCCCTAGGATGCGGCCCCGGCGTCAGTCCCGCGCCGGCAGCGAGGGATCCTGGACGGCATCCGGCAGCGGTGGCGGTGCCGGCCAGCGCCAGGCCGGCAGGGTCACCAGCGGCAGGCGGGCCGCGGTCAGCACCCGCGACTCGAGGGTCAGCGGCAGTTCGAGCTGCGCCGGTGCGCCCTCGGCCGGCGACCGGCTCAGCAGGCGAACCGCCATGGTGCCGGCCGCCGCGGCCTGCCGAGTCAGCAGCCCCGCCTCCCGCGCCGCCTGCAACGCGTCCGCCGCGCCCGTCAGCCGCAGAACGCCCGCGCCCATGGGCTGCAACGCCTCGTCGAGCGTCAGCGTCGCGGTCGCCGTGCCGGCCAGCGATCCCCAGCGGAGGTCCAGCTCGCGCAGCTCGAAGGTGCCGCCGCCGTCGCGCCACGCCTCCGCCTTCGCCGCCGGGCCGCGGCCGGGCGGGACGGGACCGCTGAGCGCCGCGTCGAGTGAGGCCGCCTGCACGATCCGGCCCAGCAGCCCTGCCGCAGGGGGCAGCAAGACCTCCAGCGCCGAGAGCCGGAAGGCGAGCGCCGGCTCGCCCTCGATGGCGGTCAGGCGCGCCTCCACCTCGGCCTCGGCACTGCGCGCCTCCACCGTGCCCAGCGGCGTACCGAGGCGCAGGCGGTCCGCCTCCAGCCGTGCCTCGCTCGGCAGGACGTTGCGCTCGAGCGGCAGGCTGAGCTGCAGCCGGTCGGCGGCGAAGGGCAGGTCCAGCGCGCCGAGGCGGAGCCGCTGTCGCCCGGGCATCAGGACGGCAAGCCGGTCGAGCCGCGGCGGCGCCAGGCGCAACACCAGGGCTTCCGCCTGCCAGTCCAGCCCGCCGGGCAGGGTGCCCGCACCCCCTTCCAGCCGAAAGGCCGGCAGGGTGAGCGTGGCGGCGAAGGGCCAGCCGCCGCGATCCGGCGGACCATGCTCGACCCGCCAGCCAAGCGCGCGGCGCTGCGCCGCCCAGTCGCGGAACCCGGCCTCGAGCTGCGCCCCCATCCACCGCCAGAGCAGGGCATGCCCCGCCACCAGCAGGGCGCCGAGCAGGGCGGTGCCCAAGGCCGCGCGCAGCACCAGGCGGCCGGCGCCGCCCCGGCCACCTGCGGCAGGGCGGCCATGCGGGCCTGGCTGCTTGAGGGTCATTCCGCCGGGGCCTATAGGCGGTCGGCGCGGCGACGGCGAGACGCCGCCCCGGAACGACGATGGCCACCCCGCACGCCCCTGCCGACCATGCCCTCGATCCCGATGGGCATCTCTACGTCTTTGCCTATGGTTCGCTGATCTGGCGTCCGGGCTTCGCGCACGCATCGGCCCATCCAGCCCTGTTGCGCGGGTTCCACCGCCGCTTCTGCCTCTGGAGCCGGTTCTACCGCGGCTCGCCGGAAACGCCGGGCCTGGTGCTCGGCCTGGACCGCGGCGGTGCCTGCCGGGGCATCGCCTTCCGGGTGCCGGGTGCAGAGGCAGCCGCGGTCCTGGCCTATCTCGACGAGCGGGAGAATATCGGCGGCGAGGTCGTCTACACGCGCCGCCGGTTGCCGGTGCGGCTCCTCGACGGCGACCGCATGGTCATGGCCGTGGCCTATGTGGTGGATCGCCGGGCAGCGCAGTATTGCCGACCCGCGGCCGAGGAGGCGGCGCGGGCCATCGCCCGCGGCATCGGCCGGGCCGGACCGAACCGGGACTACCTGCTGAACACCCTGGCGCATCTGCAGGCCATGGGGGTCCGGGATGCGGGGCTCGACAGGATCGCCGAACTTCTCCCGCCACAACCTGACGCTGCTTGATGGCGACCGATTCGCAACCCGCACGGATTGTCCACAGTCATGAACTCTAACTGCCGCCGGATCGCGCAGGCCTGATCGCCGCGGCCGCGCGCGGGAGGGCGTGACAGGCCCGCCCCGCCTTGGCAATCGAACAAATCAATCAATTCAGATATTTATGCGGAATCACCGGCTGTGGACAAGGCCACCGGACCCTAGGCGGCAGTGCGGAAAACCGGTCTTTTGCAGCCACTTGGCTTCAGCGGCTTGAGTCCGGGCGCAGCCTTCACGCAGGGCTTTCCACTGGTTTATCCACAAGCGGCACCTGTCCTGTCGAATCCTCGGCAAGCTCGATCGCGGCCTCCAGCCGCGTCACCAGGACGGGCCGCGACAGGCCGGGCGGGATGGCCGGACGCACCCTGATGGTGATGGTCCCCGGCTGCTTGCGGAAGGCGCGGCGCCCCCAGACCAGGCCGCTGTCGGTCGCCACGGGCACCACCGGCAGGGCGGTCGCCGCGGCCAGCGCGACGATGCCCGGCTGGACGCCGACCCGCAGGCCGGGTGCGACCCGCGTGCCTTCGGGGAAGATGACGACCTGCCGGCCCTCCGCCACGGCGGCCTTTCCGGCCTTCACCAGATGGCGCAGGGCATTCGCCCCGGCGGCGCGGTCGACCGCGATGTGCCGGGTTTTCCAGCAGTACCAACCCCAGATCGGGATGAAGAGGAGTTCCCGCTTCAGGACATAGGCCGCATCCGGCAGCAGCGCGAACCAGACGATCGTGTCGAAGGCCGACTGGTGCTTCGCAGCAACCAGCCCTGGCCCCTGCGGCAGGTTCTCCCGCCCATCGACCACCAATCGCACGCCGCAGAGCAGGCGGAGCCAGCCGATCACGATCAGGGCATAGACGCGCATCGGCAGCAGCAGCCAGCGCCGCGGCGCCAGCATCAACGGCAGGCAGATCAGGCCGAAGCCGATCGTCGTGCCCCAGAAGGCGATGTTGAACAACAGCGACCGCAGCCAGATCATCGTCTTGCATCCACCGGCGGCGCAGCCGGGCCGGGCAGGCCGGCCAGCACCGCGAGCCATTTCAGGTATTCGCGGCCGAGCAGCGACCAGGTCCGCAGCCGGGCGGCCGCCCCGGCGTCCCGCAGCGGCGCGGGCGTGACCGGGTGCGGCACCAACTCCGTCTCCGGCATGGCCCGGCGCAGTTCCAGCAGCGCGCGGGGCATGTGGTAGCCAGCGGTGACGATGCGGACGGACCGTAACCCTGCCGCCTGCGCCCAGGCCGCGATCTCCGCCGCATTGCCGCGCGTCGTCGCCGCCTCATGCCCCAGCGCGACGCGGCCTGCCAAATCCTCGGTCTCCATCGCCGCCAGCCGTGCCACCTCCGGCAGCCCGACCAGCCGATGCGCGCCGGACACCAGCAGGACACGTCCCCGACCCTCCCGCAGCAGCCGCAGGCCGGTTTCCACGCGCTCGGCCCCGCCGGTCAGAACGGCGATGCCGTCGGTGTCGCGCCAGGCCTCCGCCGGCGGCGCCGCCGCCTGGCGCAGGAACCACGCGAAGCTGGCCAGCAGCAGCAAGGCCGGCAGGACCGGCAGCAGCAGCCACCGCAGGCGGCGGTTGCGCCGCGGCGGCGACTTCGTCGCCTGGGCCGCGAGCATCAGGGCAGCCGCCGCAGCCAGAGGCGCAAGGTGACCTGCGCGGTCACCCAGCCGATCAGCGCGGCAGCCGGCGGCAGCAGCGCGAGCTCCGCCCAAGGCAGGCGTTGCCAGGGCAGGTCCAGGAGCCCCTCCGCCACGCGGCCGCCCGAGAGCGGCGCCGCCATGTCGGCGAAGCCGGCCAGGATCGGCGCCGCCACCACCGTGCCGCCGAAGGCCCCCAGCCCCACCAGCCAGGCCACGCGCCCGGCGAAGCGGCCGGCGATATCGGCATCCGTGGCGCCCAGCGCATGCAGCACGGCGATCGCGTCCCGTCGCGCGGCGATGCCGGCGCGCACCGCCACCGCGATGACCGCCGTGGCGATCCCCGCCACCAGCACCAGGGCGGCGACCGCAACCGCCTGCAGGCTGCGCGCCAGCGCAAGCAGCCGGGCCACCCAGACGCCATGCGCCTCCACCTGCGCGCCCGGCACCAGCGCGGCGATGCGGCCGGCCAGCGCGGCGGGATCAGCCGGCAGCCGCGCCAGGCGCAGCTCGATCACCTTCGGCAGGGGAATGGCGATGGCGTCGCCGAGCCAGGGGCGCAGCAGGGCGGCGAGCCTGGCGGGATCGGCAAGCCGCGCCTCGGCGATCTCCGGCATGGCTTCCAGCACGGCCAGGGCGCGATCGGTCGCGGCACCGGGGGCGAGCTGGACGGTGAGCGCGGTCGCCGCCCCACCTTCCCAGCGCGACGCCAGATCGGCCGCGCCGCGCGCGCCGGCCAGGGTCAGCGCGGCCAGCAGGCCCATGGCGCCGACCAGCGCGGGCAGCAGGCGGTCGGAGAGGACCCTCCGAAGCCCGAGCGGATCTCGCCCGCGGGCGCGCCGCAGCGTCACGGGAACACCCCCATGCCGCGCCGCGCCGTTGCACGGGCTGCCGCATCGTCCCGCCCCCTCGGCTGCCGCCGGGACGCCGGCGCCGCTCCCGGCTCAGCCATGCGACACCAGGCGCCCGGCATCGAGCCGGAGCGAAGCCGCCGGATATTCCGCAACCAGGGTCTCGGCATGTGTCGCCACCACCACGGTGGTGCCGAGCCGATGCATCTCGCGCAGCAGGGACAGCACCCGGCGAGCCTGGGGGATGTCGAGATTGCCGGTCGGTTCGTCCGCCACCAGCAGGGCCGGGCGCATGACCACCGCGCGGGCGATGGCAACGCGCTGCTGCTCCCCGCCGGACAGCGCGGCCGGCATCGCATCCGCCTTCGGCGCCAGCCCGACCCAGCGGAGGATCTCGGTGACATCGGCGCGGATCTGGTGCGGCGCCCGGCCCGCCACCCGCAGCGGCAGCGCCACGTTGTCGAAGACCGGCAGGTGCGGCAGCAGGCGGAAATCCTGGTAGACGACGCCGACGCGGCGCCGCAGCGCCGGCAGCGCTGCCCGCCTGGTGCGGGAAAGCGCGACGCCGAGCACCTCAACCTCGCCGCGGGTGGCACGCGCCGCCAGGTGCATCAGCCGCAGCAGGGACGTCTTGCCGGCGCCCGAGGCCCCGAGCAGCCAGTGGAAGCTCCCGGGCTCCAGCACGAAGGACAGGTCGCGCAGCACCTCGGGCGCCGACTCGCCATACCGCAGCCCGACCTCGGCGAAGCGCACCATGCGGCGGACAATGCCGCCCCGGCGGGGCAGAGCCAAGGGTTTGGTCGCGGCCTCGTGAGCGATCGCCGGTCAGGGCCATGGGAGGCCATGCCGGCACCCGGGGACGCGTTGGCGCCCGACTTGCCGGTCAGGGCGCCGACGGGGCCGGACGCCTCGCCGGCGGCCGGCATGGGCCATGGCAGGCCGTCGAGGGGCGAGCGCCGGGGCATCGTCCCGTCCCGGCGGGCTGCCGGCACCCGGTCCCGGCAGCCGGTCATTCCATTGATGAACGGCGGAAGGCCCGGTGCGGAAATCCGCCGTCCTCACCCGGCGGGTGCCGCCGGGCCTCCGTCCACGCGCCTTCAGGCCGAGACGGCGCTGGCCGGCTCCTTCGACAGCCGCTGCAGATCGCAGAGCGTCGAGCGCAGGAGGCCGATCTCGCCTTCCAGCAGCGGGCCGTCACGCTCCTCGCCGAGCCGCCGCACCACCGTCGCCAGCTTCAGCACCACATCGCCGACCGAGACGGCGCGCGCCTTGGCCAGAGCACCGAGCGCGGCGATCTCGGCCTCGAGCAGGAGGTCCAGCAGTTCCTCGTCCGCGGTCTCGGCGGTCTCGACCTGCAGCAGGCGGGCCGACAGGGCCTGGACGTCGGGCGCGGTGTAGGCAGCGGCCTGGGGACGGAAAGGGATAACGTGCGACATGAAATGGCTCCGCGGCATCGGTATCGAGCGGGGGGTACAGGCAATCCGAAAGGCGCAGCGGTCCGGCAGGACCCGACCGTGGCGAGGGGGCGGCGTTGCTCTGCCTGACCTCACGAAAACGCGATCTGTAGATTGAATACGAAAATGTGAGATGCCGTGCAACCTGGAATCCATCAATCCTGGCGTGGAATCAGAAGCCGTGGAATGCGCGTGAATCCGCTGGCGCGGCATCCCGCCGCTCGGCCATGGCGTAGTCCCGCAGCACGGCCGCCACGCGAAGCCGGTATCCGGCGAAGACCCCGTCCCGGCCCGCCGCCTGCGACTGCCGGTGCAGGCCATGGGTCCGCCAGCAGGTCACCGCGGCCTCGTCCTCCCAGAAGGACAGGCTGAGCAGCCTGCGCGGATCGCTCAGGCTGCGGAAGCGCTCGACCGAGATGAAGCCCGGCACCTTCTCGAGCTCGGGCCTCAGGCGGGCGGCGTGGTCCAGGTACTCGTCCATCCGGCCCTCGGCCGGCTCCACCTCGAAGATCACCGCAATCATCGCCAGCACTCCCCTGTCCTGCCGCATGCTGTCACGCCCGGTCGCGGCCTGTCCTTCGTCCTGGCCCGAAGCGCGCGGACGACGGCGCCGCTAGTCTGCGGGCCATGACGACCCCCGCCGCCTTCGCCGCCACCACCGCGCTGATGGCCGAGCCGCCGCGGGCGGCCATGCTCCAGGCCCTGCTCTCCGGTGAGGCGATGACCGCCGGCGAGCTGGCACGGGTGGCCGGCATCGGGGCTCCGGCGGCGAGCGCGCATCTGGCGCGGCTGGTCGAGGGCGGGCTGGTCACGGTGCATCCCCAGGGCCGGCATCGCTACCACCGCCTGGCGACAGAGGACGTCGCGGCGGCGATCGAGATGCTCGGGGGCCTCGCCGACCGGGTGGCGCCGCCGCGCCGCTGGCCGCATGGAGAGGCCTTCCGCACGGCGCGGCTCTGCTACGACCACCTGGCGGGGCGGCTGGGGGTGGCGCTGCATGCGGGCCTGGTGGACCGGGGCTGGATGGCGCCGGCCCCCGGCGGCTGGGCGCCGACGCCGGCCGGAGAGGCGCACCTGGCCGATCTCGGCGTCGACCTCGCGGCGGCCCGGAGCGCCAGACGCCTCGCCTGCGACTGCATGGACTGGTCGGAGCGCCGGGCGCATCTCGCCGGCGGCCTGGGGCGGGAGTTGGCCGCCTGCTGCCTGCGGCGGCACTGGGTCTCGCGGCTGTCGGGCCAGGATGGGGGCGACGCGCTGGCGCGGCGGCGCCTGACCATCACGCCAGAGGGCGCGCGGCGGTTGGGCGATGCCTTCGGCTTCCGCCTGCAACCCTGACGTTCACCGCCGAGCCGAAGCCGCTCGCGGATGGGCGATTCGCGGGCGTGCACCCGCCTTTGCAGATTACCGAAATACGTGCTCAATCATAGATTGTATTTTGGGGTTGTGAGCAAGCTATCTTGTTATGAATCGAGACATGCGCGTCCCGCGGCATCGCATGCCCAAAAAAAATGCCAGTGTGCTCAATGTGTTCCGGCCTTCCAGGGCCGAAACTAGCGCCCCAGCCAGGCCGCCAGCCGGCCGGGCGCCGCGGCCATGTCCGCTTCCGGCCCGCAATAGCTGAAACGCAGGAAGCGGCGGCCGCGGTCACGGTCGAAATCCACCCCGGGGGTCGCGGCGATGCCGGCTTCCGCCAGCATGCGGCGGCAGAACTCGATCGAGTCGTTGGCCAGGTGGCCTATATCCGCCCAGAGATAGAAGGCGCCATCGGCCGGGGAGAGCCGGTCGAACCCCGCCTGCGGCAGCGCCTGCAGGAGCCCGGCGCGGGACCGGCGGTACCGGGCGATGTTGGCCTCCAATTCCTCACGGCAGCCGAAGGCCGCTTCCGCCGTGACCTGCGCGACATGCGGGGCGGAGATGAAAAGGTTCTGCGCCAGGCATTCCACCGGCCGGACCAGATCCTCCGGCAGCACCAGCCAACCGATGCGCCAGCCGGTCATGGAGAAATACTTGGAGAAGCTGTTGACCACGATCGCGCCCGGGATGGCGGCGGCCGTGGTCTCCGGCACCGCCCCGTAGGTGAGGCCGTGATAGATCTCGTCCGAGACCAGCCGCACGCCGTTGGTCCCGCACCATTCGGCGATGGCGGCGAATTCCTCGGGCGGCAGCATGGTGCCGGCCGGATTGCAGGGGCTGGCGAGGATCAGCCCGGCCGGGCGCGGGTCCATCGCCTCCAGCATGGCCACCGTCGGCTGCCAGCGCGTCTCCGACCCGCAGGGCAGCAGCACCGGGCGCATGCCAAGCGCGGTCAGGATGTTCGCATAGGGCGGGTAGAAGGGCGCCGCCATGGCCACCGCATCGCCCGGATCGAAGGCCGCCAGGAAGGCCAGCGGGAAGGCGCCCGAGGCGCCGACCGTCACCGCCACGCGGTCGGCCGGGACCGGGACACCGTAGCGCTCGGCATAATGCTGCGCGATCCGCTCCCGCAGGCTGCGCCGGCCGAAGGCCTCGGTGTAGCCCATGGGGTCGCCGGCCTGCAGGGCGCGGATCGCCGCCTCGGCCGCGCCGCGCGGCACGCCCGTGCCGGGCTGGCCGACCTCCATCCGGATCACCCCCGGGTCGCCCGGGGCCAGGGTGGCCGCCTTGGCGTTGGCGGCAGTGATGACGTCCATCACCAGGAAGGGCGGCGCCTCGGCGCCGCGGCCGATCTTCAGCGCCATCGCCGCCCCCTCCTACTGGTCCACCGCGCCCAGCGCGACGCCGGCACCGCGCGGGTCGGTCAGCGCGATGCAGCGGTCCGGCCGGCCCGGCAGGTAGTTGGCGCAGACCGCCAGCTGCGTCCGGGCCGGCGCGGGCGAGCCGCGGTCGAGCGCCGATTCCGGCAGGTCCCCGCGCAGCAGGCTGAGCGCCGCCGGGCCGGCCACGCCGATGGGCGCCGCCTGCTGGCCGGAGGCCACCGCCAGCAGCTTGAAGCCGCGGATATTCGCGTTGTAGGCGATCGCCGCCGAGAGCAGCGCCGGCTGCACCGCGCCGGTGCCGGGCGCCGCCGCCAGCAGGAAGCCGAGGCCGGGCGCGACGCGGCCGGTGCCGAACAGGTTGTTCAGCGTGAAGGCGCAGGAGACGGCGAGGCCAGTGCGGTCGAAGACGATCAGCCCGGCGGACGCCGGCAGCGCGGCGAAGCGCGCCGGCGGCAGGTCGCCGCTGCCCACCAGCCGCACCGGATCGCCACCCTGCTGCCGCCAGGCGGCGACGGCGGCCAGGCCGCGCTCGGTCGCGGCCGTGAGGTCGGCGCCGCCCCGCATCGCCTCGAAGGCCGCCGCGGCGGCGAGGCCGCCATCGGCCGGCGGCGGCAGGAAGGCGATCCGGTCGCCGCCGCGGCTGGGCAGGTCGATCGGCCGCGCCAGGCCCGGCAGGGCGGTGCGCAGCTCCTCGAGCGTCAGGTGGCCGCCGGCGCTGCGCGAGACATCCTCCAGCCGTCGCGCCAGGACGCCCTGGTGCATGTCGCCCACGCCGGCCAGGCGCAGCTGGCCGAGCGTCGCGGCCAGCTCGGGTTGCAGCATCTGCTCGCCGGACTGCTTCGCGCCGCCACCGGGCCGGCCGAATATCGCCTGCGCCGCCGGGTCGGCCAGCAGCGGGCCGGACACGGCAGCCAGGTCGGCGGCCAGGCCGCGGCTGACTTCCGTACCGAAGCGCGCCAGCTGTTCCGCCGGCGCCATCAGCTCCTCGAAGGGCCGGCGCGGGTTGCGGGTGTGCAGGGCGAAGAGGCCGCGGGCCAGCAGCGGCACCGCCGCCGGCCGGTCCGCCCCGGCGGGGACCGTCTGGCGGGCGCCGGGGAGGAACAGCACCGCCTCGGTCGCCGCCTTGGCCGGGTCGAAGACCAGGCAGGCGCCGCCGCCGCCGATCCCGACGCGGGACGGCAGCGTGACCGCCATGGCGAAGCCGGCGGCGACGGCGGCATCCACCGCCGTCCCGCCCGCCGAAAGGACCTGCCGCCCGACCAGCGCTGCCGCCGGATCCTCCGCCGCGATGCCGCCGAGGAAGCCGCGGACGAAGCCGGGCGTGCCTTCGGCCGGGCCGGCGCTGCCCAAGGGATTCAGCCCTGACAGGGTCTCGCAGCCCGGCAGGGCCAGGGCGCCCAGCGCCAGCACGCCGGCCCGCAGCCGGCCGCCAAGCCCCGGCGCCGCCCCTGGGCGGCACGCCGCGGGGCGCGGTAGAAGGCCGGGCATGCGGAAGGCGTGGTCCCTCCCAGACATGCGCTCGGCATGGTGCCTGCCGGCATGGTCCCTGCTGAAGCTGCTGGTCATGCTGGCGTCCCTGGTCCCCTTCTTCGCGCCGGTCGCGGCGCGGGCCCAGGGCGCCGCGGCTCCGGTGGTGACGATCCGCGATGCCGAGACGGAGGCCTTCCTCCGCGCCGTCGCGCATCCGCTGTTCCGCGCCGCCGGTGTGGATCCCGCCCTGGTGCGGATCACGCTGGTGCAGGCGCGGCCCATAAACGCCTTCGTCACCACCGGCAACCGCATGTTCATCAACACCGGCCTTATCCAGCAGGCGGAGGGCGTGGCGGAACTGGCGGGCGTGCTGGCGCATGAGACGGGGCATATCGCCGGCGGCCATGTCGCCCGCCTGCCGGAGGAGATGCGCAACGCCTTCCTGAAATCCATCGGCGGCATGATGCTGGGCTTGGGCGCCGCGGTGGGCGGCGGCCGCAATGTCGGCGGCAACGCCGCCGGCGCCGTCATGCTCGGCAGCCAGTCCATGGCGATGGGGGAACTCTATGCCTTCACCCGGGCGCAGGAGCAGGCGGCGGACCAGGCCGGCGTCGCCTATCTCGACCGGCTCGGCTGGTCGTCCCGCGGGCTGGTCCGGCTGCTGGGGCGGATGCAGGACCAGGAATTGCTCGCGGTCGGCCGGCAGGACCCGTATTTCCGCACCCACCCCCTGTCGCGGGACCGCCTCGCCTTCGTGACCGAGCATGCGGCGCGCAGCCGCGCCGGCGACGCAGCTTACCCGCCGGCGCTCGAGGCCGGGTTCCGCATGGTGCGGGCCAAGCTGGATGGCTTCATCGAGGCGCCGCTGACGACCGGGCGGCGGTATCCGGACACCGATCCCGCCGCGGCTGCCCGCTATGCCCGGGCGATCGCACAATACCGTTCCGGCCGGGCCGACCTCGCGCTCCAGATCCTGGCACCGCTGGTCCGCGACCAGCCCGGCAATCCCTGGTTGCGCGAGCTGCAGGGACAGATCCTCTTCGAGGCAGGGCGACCGGCCGAGGCGCTGGTCCCGCTGCGGGATGCGGCGCGGCTCGCCCCGGCCGAGGCGCTGATCCGCACGGCCTTGGGGCGGGCGCTGCTGGAGGCGGGCGACCCGGCCTCCCTGCGCGCCGCCATCGGCGAGTTCGAGTCGAGCCTGCGGCTGGAGCGGGACAATGCCTTCACCTGGCGGCAGCTGGGCATCGCCCATGGCCGCCTGGGCGAGATGCCGCAGGCCGACCTGGCGCTGGCAGAGGAGGCGATGCTGCTGGGCGACTTCCCCGGCGCCCGCATGCTGGCCCGCCGCGCCGAGGAGACGCTGCCGCCCGGGCCGCCCCGGCTGCGGGCGCAGGATTTGCGCGAGGCGGCGAAGCGGGACAACCTGACCCCCGAGCAGCGCGCGCAGGATGACGCGATGCGCCGGAGACAACGCTGATGCGCCTTCCCCTGCTGGCTGCCCTGCTGGGCCTGGGCCTCGCCTTCCCCGCCCTCGCGCAGGGGACCCCGGGCGGCTTCACGCCGGAGCAACGGCGGGAGATCGTCGAGGTGCTGCGCGACGCGCTGCGCCAGGACCCCAGCATCCTGCGCGACGCCCTGGTGGCGCTGGAGCAGGCGGATGCGTTCGACCGCGTGGGCGCGCAGCGCGCCGCCATCCTCGAGAACGCCGAGGCGCTGTTCCGCAATGCCGACGACCCGGTGAAGGGCAACCCACGGGGCGGCGTCACCCTGGTGGAGTTCTTCGACGCCCGCTGCGGCTACTGCAAGCAGCTGCACCCGGTGGTGGAGCAGCTGCTGAAGCGGCAGCGCGACGTGCGGCTGGTGCTGAAGGACCTGCCCATCCTCGGCCCCAACAGCCTGCTGGCCAGCCGCGCCCTGCTGGCGGCGCAGCGCCAGGGGAAATATGCCGAGCTGCACGACGCCCTGCTGGCACTGCGCGAGGAGCCGGCCGAGCCGGTGCTGCGGCGGGAGGCGGAGCGGGTGGGGCTCGATTGGGCCCGGCTGCGGCGGGAGATGGACGATCCCGCCATCGGCCGCCGGCTGGAGGCCAATACCCGCCTCGCCGGTGCGCTGCGGATCGAAGGCACGCCGGCCCTGGTCATCGGCGACACGCTGGTGCCGGGGGCCGTGGACCTGGCGACGCTGGAGCGGCTGGTGGCGGAGGCGCGCGCGAAGTCGGGGGGCTGAGCGCTCGTGACAGGAGGCCGGCCGGCGCCGCGCCCAGCGAAGCGGGCTGTGGGTCGCCGCCGGCCTGCATTCCCGCATCCGACATCGTCACAACCCTGAGCCGCCGAAGGGGGGAGAGCCATGCCGCATTTCCTCTGCGAGACCTGCAGCATCCAGTTCGCCGAGAGCGCGGCGCCGCCTGACCGCTGCCCCATCTGCGAGGATGAGCGGCAATATGTCCCGGCACGGGGCCAGCACTGGACCACGCTGGCGGCGCTGCGCGGCGGCCATGCGAATACCTGGCGGCGGCTGGAACCGGCGCTGTACGCCATCCGCACCGTGCCGGCCTTCGGCATCGACCAGCGTGCTCTGCTGGTTCGGACGCCGGCCGGCAACCTGTTGTGGGACTGCATCGCGCTGCTCGACGATGCCACCATCGGCATCATCCGGGCGCTCGGCGGCCTGGCCGGCGTGGCGCTGAGCCATCCGCACTACTATTCGACCATGGTCGAATGGGGCCGCGAATTCGGCGTGCAGGTCTGGCTGCATGCGGCGGACCGAGGACATGTGACGCGGCCGGATGCCTGCCTGCGCTTCTGGGAGGGCGAGACGGCCGAACCGCTACCCGGCCTGACGCTGCACCGGCTGGGCGGGCATTTCGCCGGCGCCGCCGTGGCGCATTGGCGGGACGGCGCGCAGGGCCGGGGCGCGCTGCTGTCGGGCGACATCCTGCAGGTGCTGCCCGACCGCAAATTCATCGGCTTCATGCGCAGCTATCCCTGCCTGATCCCGCTGCCCGCGGCCGAGGTCCGGCGCATGGCGGACCAGTGCCTGGCGCTGGAATGGGAGGCGATCTACGGCGCCTTCCATGAGCGGGAGATCCTCGCCGACGGCAAGGGCGCGCTGGCGCGCAGCGCCGAGCGCTACTGTGCCTGGCTCTACAGCATGCCGGAGCCCTGATACCCGTCCCGCCACGTCATCGCCCGCGGCCCTCGGCAGGTGCCGCGAAGCCCGGCGCCGCGAGCCGGCGGGCATGCGCACCATGCCCTGCGTCAGCGCGTCATGCCCCGGCATGGCGAACCGCAGGTGGATCGGATGGTGCCGAGACCAAGCCGGCCACGGCGCCGCGGCCAGCCCGGACGGATTGCCCGCCCGCCCGCGGCGTATAGACTGGCGGCGGGAGACAAGGGATGCAGGACGAAGCGGTCGCGGTGCTGGCGCGGCTCGTGTCCTTCGACACGACCAGCCGCAACAGCAACCTGGCCCTGTTGCAATGGGTCGGATCCTGGCTGGCGGCGCGCGGCGTCGAGAGCCGGATCCTGCCCGACGACTCGGGCATGAAAGCCAACCTGCATGCGCTGGTCGGGCCGCGCGTGCCGGGCGGCGTCGCCTTGTCCGCGCATGTGGACTGCGTCCCGGTCGAGGGCCAGGCTTGGCTCGCCGATCCCTTCACCCTGCGTCAGGAGGACGGCCGGCTGATCGGCCGCGGCACCAGCGACATGAAGGGCTTCGCGGCCTGCGCGATCGCCATGCTGCCGCGCCTCGCCGCCCTGCCGCTGCGCCGCCCGGTGCATCTCTGCCTCACGCATGACGAGGAAACGACCGGCGAGGGCGCCCGCCGCCTCGTGCCGATGCTCGGTCAGGACCAGCCGCCGCCGGCGCTCTGCGTGGTCGGCGAGCCGACCGGGCTCGCGCCGGTGATCGCGCAGAAAGGCTATGCGAGTTGGGACGTGACGGTCACCGGGCTGTCCGGCCATTCCTCCCGCACGACCGAGACGGCGAATGCCCTGCATGCGGCGGCCGAGGGCGTCGCCTGGCTCTCGGCCCGCGCCCGGGCACTCGCGGAGAGCGGCCGCCGGGTGGAGGGCTTCGAGCCGCCCTGGACCACGGTGCATGTGGGCACCTTCCGGTCCGGCAGCATCCTGAACATCGTGCCGGACCGCGCCGAGTTCACCTTCGAGGTCCGCAGCGTCCCGGGCGACGACCCAGGCGCGATCCTGGCGGATTTCCACGCCTTCATGGAGGGCACCGTCCTGCCCCGGCTGCGCGCCGTCGCGCCGGAGGCACGGCTGGAGGTGGCGGTGCGCTCGGCGATGCCAGGCTTCGACCTGCCGGAGGATGCGCCGCTCGCCCTGACGATGCAGCGGCTGACCGGCCGCAACCGCCCCGGCCGCGTCAGCTACGGCACTGAGGCTGGGTTCTTCCAGGCGGCCGGCATCGCCACCATCGTCTGCGGCCCCGGGCATATCGCCCAGGCGCACCAGCCCGAGGAATGGATTGCCGAGAGCGAGATCGCGGCCTGCCTCGATCTGCTAGACCGCCTCGCCGGCACGTTGACCGAGGCGTGATGGCTGAGCCGGACTCGCTGCCGCCGGCCCTTGCGGCCTTCCTGGCCGCCGCGCCTTCCGGCCGGCCGCCACGGATGGATGTGGGCATCGCCCTGCCGGACCTCGGCCCCTGGGTGGCCGGCAATGCGCTGCCGGGGGTCTGGAGCTTCCCGGCGCCCGCGCCCGGCCCGCATGTCGCCATCGTCGCGGCGACGCATGGCAATGAGATCGGCGGCGCCGTGCTCCTGGACCGGTGGCTGCGGGCCGGGCTGCGGCCGGCATGCGGGCGGCTTTCCCTGGTCTTCGCCAATCTCGATGCGCTCGGGCGCTTCGACCCCGAGGATCCGACGGCCAGCCGCTTCATCGACGAGGACCTGAACCGGCTCTGGGACGAGGAGACGCTGTCGAGCGGGCGCCGGTCCTGCGAATTGCGGCGGGCACGGGCGTTGCGGCCACTGTTCGACACGGTGGACGTGCTGCTCGACCTGCACTCGATGCTCTGGCCTTCCGACCCGCTGATTCTGACGGGCCGACCCAGGCGGGCGGCGGATCTCGCGCTGCGGCTTGGCATGCCGCCGCTGGTCGTGGCGGATGAGGGCCATGCGGCCGGGCTGCGCCTGATCGACTACGGCCCCTTCGCCGAACCCGAGGGCGACCGCACCGCGATCCTTCTGGAAGCCGGCGCCCATTGGGAAGAACCGACGGTCGCGGTCATGGAACAGGCGGCGGCACGGCTGCTGCGCCTGACCGGCCTGATGACGGAAGCGATGCCGGAGCCGCGGCCGGCGGCGCCCCGCCTGGCCGCCGTGACCCGCACGGTGACGGCACGGACGCCCGGCTTCGCGTTCCTGCGCCCCTTCCGCGGCGGCCATGTGGTGCCCGCGCGGAACACGCTGATCGCGCTGGATGGCGAGGAGGAGATTCGCACCCCGCATGACGACTGCCTGCTGGTGATGCCCAGCCTGCGGACCATGCCGGGGCAGACCGCGGTGCGCATGGCGCGCTTCGTCGGCGCCTGACCGGGCCGAGGGCCGGGCAGCGACCGCAAGCCGGCGTCATCGCCGCGGCGCCAAGGGCCATCGCCGCCACGACATCCGCCGGATCGCCGGTCGCCCGGCATGGCCGCGGCGCCGACGATGTCGGACAGGTCAGCGGGTGACGCTATCCGCTGATGACCTGGCCCCGTGCCTTCGCCGGGCCCGGTCCGGTCTCACGCCTGCAACGCGCGCCGCCGGAGCAGCCGCTCGTCGCCTCGAGCCCTCGACGGCCGCAGGCGGCAGGCGCGACCACCGGGACGGCGTCCGAGGCGGCGTGGCGGTGAGAACCGCTGCCGGCCCGCGATGACCCGGGTCAGGTGGAGACCTGGTCGGCCGACGGCTCACCCTGCTGCGCCTCGCCGAAGCGGGCGAGCAGGGCGAAGCAGGCCGCGGCGGCCGCCTCCACCGCCGCGGCATCCGTCCCCTTCGCCACCAGGGCGACGCCGCCACCGGTGCCGCGGTAATAGGGATAGCTACCGAGATCGAGCGCTGGATGCGCCGCCTGGATGGCGGACAGGCCTTCGGCGATCTGTCCCTCATAGACCTGGTGGGCATGCACCGTGCGGGAGAGGATGGGCCGCCCGCCTTCGAGGGTCGGGGCCAATGCCTCGAACATGCTGCGCATGATCCGGGGGACACCGGCCATCACATGGACATTGCCCATGCTGAAGCCGGGTGCCGTCGTTTCCGTGCAGCGGATCGGCACCGCGCCGCGCGGCAAGGTCGCCATGCGCAGCCGCGCGGCGTTGAACTCCACCGGCGGGTCGCGGCGGGCATAGTCGGCCGCCATCAGCGCCCGCGTCTCCTCATGCACCTCCCACGGCACGCCGAAGGCCCGCGCCACGCATTCGCTGGTGATGTCGTCATGCGTCGGGCCGATGCCGCCCGTGGTGAAGACATGCGTGAAGGCCGCCCGGCATTCGTTCACCGTGCCAATGATGGTCTCCGGCACGTCTGGGATGACCCGCGCTTCCCGCAGCGGAATGCCGATCTCGCCCAGCCGGGTCGCCAGGAATTGCAGGTTGGCGTCGCGGGTGCGGCCGGAGAGGACCTCGTTGCCGATGATCAGCAGGCAGGCGGTAGGGTTCATGTCCTGGGCCATCGGCAATCCTCCTGGCGGACCGGTTCGACCGCTGATGAGCGAAGCTTGCAGACCACGTCCCGGGGCGTCCACCCCGGGCCGCGCCCGGGAACACGCACCGGCCGTGCCAGACGCGATCGCGTTCCGGGTGCCGGCCTTCCCGGGCCTTCGCCGATGCACCGACCTGCGGATGCCGCGCCGCGCAGGGTCACAGGAAATCCCGCAGCATCGCCACCAGGGGCTTGTCCGCCGGCGGCATCGCATAGGCGCCCAGCTGCTGCGGCCTGACCCAGGCCAGGGCCTGCCCTTCCACCGGGCGGACCGTGCCGTTCCATCGTCGGCAGAGATAGAGCGGCATCAGCAGGTGGAATTTCTCGTAGCCATGCGAGGCGAAGGTGAACGGGCCGAGGCAGGCGGCCGAGACGTCGATGTCCAACTCCTCCTTCAGCTCGCGGATCAACGCCGCCTCCGGCGTCTCGCCGGGCTGCACCTTGCCACCGGGAAACTCCCATAGCCCCGCGAGCGGCTTGCCCTCGGGCCGGCGCGCCAGGAGCACGCGGTTATCGGGATCGACCAGCGCGACGGCGGCGACCAGCAGCACCGGCTTCCCAGGCGGCGTCGCCGCGCCGGCGGGCGGCGACGGGGGGGCGGCATCGCCAGTGATTTCCTCCCGCCCACCCTCGAACAGCAGCACCGGCATCGGCCCACCACGGGAGAGGAAGGTCTGCACCCCCTCGCCGGCGGGCCGCAGGCCGATGCGCCGCAACACGGCCTGGGACCGTGGGTTGTCCTTCAATGCGCTCGCTCGGATGGTGGCGATATCGAGCTGCGCCAGCGCCCAGCGGCAGAGCCTGGCGGCCGCCTCCGGCGCCACGCCGTGGCCCCAGAAGCGGCGGCCGACCCAGTAGCCGAGCTCCGCCGCCTTGCCGTCGCGGCTGCGCGTCAGGGCGACGCAGCCGACCAGGACCTCGGCGCCGTTCTCCTCCCCAACGATGGCTAGGTGCCAGGCCTCCCGGGCCGCGATCTGCGCCCAGGTCGAAGCGATCCAGGTATCGGCAAGGTCGCGCGGATAGGGGAAGGGCACGCGTGCCAGGGTTTTCGCCACTTCCCAGTCATTGACCAGGCGATGCAGCGCCGGGGCATCCGCGGTCCGCAGGGGCCGCAGGACCAGCCGCTCGGTCCGGAGCGGGGCGAAATCGGGAATTGAGGGAGTCACGGGGCGCGACGGCTCGCTGGCGGGGCTGCCAGGGAGGGGCAGGCCAGTCCCGCTGTCAACGGCAGGGAACGAGGTCGGGCCCGGCCGGCCACCCCGGCGCGGCAGGCAACGGCAACCGTCCGCATCCCAGCTCGTTCCAGTGGCGCACCACACGACATCCGGCGGAGATCTGCATGCGGCTGCTGCCATCCCTCGTCCTGGGCCTCATCGCCCTGCCGGCCCTGGGACAAGTGCCGCGGGCCGAGGCACCCCGCCCCGCCCCGCTCGAGGCACGATCCGACACCCGGTCCCCCGGGCCGCCGATCGACCAGGGCCCGCGCGACGCGGAGGCGAATGCCGCGCATCGCGGCGGCGGTGCCGTCCTGGAAGGCGCACCCGGGGCCCCGCCACCGCTGCCGACGCCGGCGCATGACCGGCGGCCAGCCCGCTGAGCCGGCGCCTCAGCTCCGGTAGGATCCGTTGATGTCGATGTAGCCATGCGTCAGGTCGCAGGTCCAAACCGTGGAACGGCCCTGGCCCAGGCCGATATCCACGGTGATCTCGACCTCACGGCCCTTCATGTGGGCGACGACCGGCGCCTCGTCATAGCCGGGCACCACGCCGCCTTCCTTCGCCATCCAGGTGCCGCCGACCGCGACGGACAGGCGGTCGCGGTCCGCCGGCTCGCCGGCCTTGCCCACCGCCATGACGATCCGGCCCCAATTGGCGTCCTCGCCGGCGATCGCGGTCTTCACCAGGGGTGAATTCGCGATGCTCATGGCGATCCGCTTGGCCGAGGCGTCGGAGACCGCGCCGGTCACGGTGATCTCGATCAGCTTCTGCGCCCCCTCGCCGTCTCGCGCGACCATCAGGGCAAGGTCCATCAGCACCTCGTCCAGGGCGCGGCGGAAATCCGCCAGGATCTCACCGCCGCTCTCCGGCACCGCAGGGTGCCGTGCCTGGCCGGTGGCGAAGAGCAGGACGGTGTCGCTGGTCGAGGTGTCGGAATCGACAGTCACGCAGTTGAAGCTGCGCTCCGATCCCGCGCTCAGCAGCGCCTGCAGCGCCGGCGCCGGGATGGCGGCATCGGTCGCCAGGAAGCTCAGCATGGTCGCCATGTCGGGCGCGATCATGCCGCTGCCCTTGGCGATGCCGGCGATGGTCACGCGGGTGCCGCCGATCTCGGCCGTCCGCACTGCCCCTTTCGGGAAGGTGTCGGTGGTCATGATGCCGCGCGCCGCCTCCTGCCAGCGCGCGGGCGTCAGCGCGGCATGCAGCGCCGGCAGCGCCGCGGTCAGCTTCTGGTGCGGCATGGTTTCGCCGATCACGCCGGTGGAGGCGAGGAACACCTCCTCCGGCCGGCAGCCGACCAGGCCGGCCGCGGCCCCGGCGGTCGCCTGCACCGCGACCCGCCCTGCCCGGCCGGTGAAGACATTGGCATTGCCGGCATTCACCACCAGCGCCCGCGCCGTGCCGCCCGGCAACACCTGGCGGCACCATTCGACGGGCGCGCCCGGGCATTGGTTGCGCGTGAAGACACCCGCCACGGTGGTGCCCGGGGCGAACTCCATCATGGTCAGGTCGGCCCGCCCCTTGTAGCGGATGCCCGCCTCGATGACGCCGAGGCGGATGCCGGCGATCGGGGGCATCCCCGGCAGGGGCAGGGCAAGCGGTGAGACGGGCAGGTCCTTGCCGGCCATGGCGTTGTCCTCTTCTCGGGGCGGCGGCGGTGCCGCCGTCAGGCAATCATGCTCAGCGCCGCTGCGGCGCCGGGCGGGCGCCGGGCTGGGCCGGCGGCGGTGCGGCGTTGTCGAGCAGGGAACCGCCACCGGCCGGCGCGGGCAGGTCCAGGCGCTCGACCTTGGCATTCGCCCGCACGCGCTGGACCAGGGCGTCCACCTGCTCCTGCACCAGCTGGTTGCGGATCTGCTGCCGGCTTTCCTCGAAGCCCGGCACCGGCGCGCTGCGCCGCTCCTCCAGCTTGATGACATGCCAGCCGAAGGCACTGCGGACCGGGGTGGCGCTGACCTCGCCGGGCTTCATGGCGAAGGCGGCCTCGGCGAATTCCGGCACCATGTCGGCCCGCTTGAAGAAGCCGAGGTCGCCGCCCTCGCGCGAGCCGGGATCGGTCGAGAGCCGGCGGGCGGCGGCGGCGAAATCCTCCCCGCCCTGCACCGCGGCGATGGCCGCCTTCGCCTCGGCCTCGGAGCGGACGAGGATGTGGCGGGCGCGCACCTCCTCCTCCCCCTGGCGCTTGCCGCTCTCCTGGTCGTAGCGGGCGCGCACCGCCGCGTCAGTGATCTGCGGGCCCACCTCGCGGCCGATATAGGCCTGCTGCAGCTCCTGCTCCTCGGCGCGCTGGACGCGGCGGCGCACCTCCGGGTCCTTGTCGAGGCCGGCGGCGCGGGCGGCAGCGGTGATGGCGCGCTCGGTGATCGTCCGCTCGACCAGCTGGCGGCGCACCTCGGCCGGCAGGACCTGGAGCAGCAGGGCGGGCGGCATCGACTTCATGTCGGCCGGCAGGACGTCCTGCGCGGTCTCCAGCACGTCGGACAGGCGGACCGGCTGGCCATCCACGCGGGCGACCAGGGGGTCCTCGGCGGCGGGGCCGGCGGCCGGCGCGGCATTCGGCGCGCCAGGGGGCTGGGACTGGGTCTGGGACTGGGGCTGGGCCAGGGCACCGAAGGGGCCGAGCGGCAGGAGCAGCGCGGCGGTCAGCGTCAGGGAACGGGCACGCATGCGGAACAAAACCCTTCGGACGGCGCGGGACAATGGCGGATGCCGCCGGGCGCGGCAACCGGCGGAGGCGCCGTCGACGTTGACCCGGCCGCCCCGCTTGCCTATCTCTCGCGGCAGCGCCGGGGTCGCGCAGCACCCGCCGCCCGGAAGGGCCTGGGGCCCGGACAGGCCCCCTTCCCCGACCGTTACCAAGCCGTCTCGCCTGCGGCGCCGGTGCGGCCGCGGCCCACGCGGACCGGCCGGCGCCCTCCCCGGAGTTCCAAGGCCCGCATGTTCGGACGCATCGCCCGCGCCATCTTCGGCACTTCCAACGACCGCGCCCTCAAGGGCCTGCAGGGGCGGGTGCCGCAGATCAACGCGCTGGAGCCGACCCTCGCCGCCCTGTCGGACGAGGCGCTGCAGGCCCGCACGGCCCAGTTCAAGGATCGCCTCGCCAAGGGCGAGACGCTGGACGACATCCTGCCCGACGCCTTCGCCACGGTGCGGGAAGCCGCCAGGCGTGTCCTCGGCCTGCGGCACTTCGACGTGCAGATGGTCGGCGGCATGGTCCTGCACACCGGCAAGATCGCCGAGATGAAGACCGGCGAGGGCAAGACCCTGGTCGCCACCCTGCCGGTCTACCTGAACGCCCTGACCGGCAAGGGCGTCCATGTCGTCACGGTAAACGACTATCTGGCCCGGCGCGATGCCGAGTGGATGGGGCGGATCTACCGCTTCCTCGGCCTGACCACCGGCGTCATCGTCCATGGCCTGACGGATGAGGAGCGGCGGGCCGCCTACGCCGCCGACGTCACCTACGGCACGAACAACGAGTTCGGCTTCGACTACTTGCGCGACAACATGAAATACCGGCTGGAGGAGATGGTCCAGCGCGACTTCAACTACGCCATCGTGGACGAGGTCGATTCGATCCTGATCGACGAGGCGCGGACGCCGCTGATCATCTCCGGCCCGTCGGACGACAGTTCCGACCTGTATCGCCGGGTGGATGCGGTGGTGAAGGTCCTGGCGGCCGACAAGGCCAATTACGAGAAGGACGAGAAGCAGCGCACCTGCAACCTGACCGAGGACGGGTCGGAGCGGGTGGAGGAGGCGCTGCGCGAGGCCGGGCTGCTGGAGGAAGGCAACCTCTACGACTTCCACAATGTCACGCTGGTTCATCACGTGAACCAGTCGCTGCGCGCGCATGTGCTGTTCGCGCGCGACGTCGACTACATCGTGCGCGACGACAAGGTGGTGATCATCGACGAGTTCACCGGCCGCATGATGGAAGGCCGGCGCTACTCGGACGGGCTGCACCAGGCGCTGGAGGCGAAGGAGCACGTCACTGTCCAGCCGGAGAACCAGACCCTCGCCAGCATCACGTTCCAGAACTACTTCCGGCTCTATCCCAAGCTGGCGGGCATGACCGGCACGGCGGCGACCGAGGCCGACGAGTTCGCCGAGATCTACAAGCTGGAGGTGGTCGAGATCCCGACCAACGTGCCGGTGGCCCGCAAGGACAGCGACGACGAGGTCTACCGCTCCGCCAAGGAGAAGTACGACGCCGTCATCACCCTGATCGACGAGGCGCGGACCCGCGGCCAGCCGGTGCTGGTCGGCACCACCAGCATCGAGAAGTCGGAGCTGATCTCCAGCCTCCTGAAGCAGGCGAAGATCCCGCACAACGTGCTGAATGCCCGCTACCACGAGCAGGAGGCGGTGATCGTCGCCCAGGCCGGCCGGCCGGGGTCCGTCACCATCGCCACCAACATGGCGGGCCGCGGCACCGACATCCAGCTCGGCGGCAATGTCGAGATGCTGGCGCGGCAGGAGACGGGCCAGGGAGAGGGGCCCGAGTACGAGGCGGCGCTGGCCCGCCACAAGGCGGAGGTCGAGACCGGCCGCGCCCGGGCGAAGGAGGCCGGCGGCCTCTTCGTCATCGGCACCGAGCGGCACGAGAGCCGGCGCATCGACAACCAGCTGCGCGGCCGTTCCGGCCGGCAGGGCGACCCGGGCGCCTCGCGCTTCTTCCTCTCCCTCGAAGACGACCTGATGCGCATCTTCGGCAGCGACCGCATGGGCGGCATGCTGGAGCGCCTCGGCCTCAAGGAAGGCGAGGCGATCATCCACCCCTGGATCAACAAGGCGCTGGAGAAGGCACAGAAGAAGGTCGAGGCGCGCAACTTCGACACCCGCAAGAACCTGCTGAAATACGACGACGTCATGAACGACCAGCGGCGCGAGGTGTACGCGCAGCGGAAGGCATTCATGAAGGCGGCCGATGTGCAGGAGACGGTAGCGGAGATGCGCCGCGAATGCATCGGCGGCCTGGTGGACAAGGCGATCCCCGAGAACGCCTATCCCGAGCAATGGGATCTCGACGGGCTCGAGGCGAAGACGCGCGACCTCCTCGGCCTCGACCTGCCGGTGCGGGACTGGGCGAAGGAGGAAGGGATCGACGAGACCCAGGTGCGCGAGCGCATCGAGGCGGCGACCGAGCAGCACTATGCCGCCAAGGCGGCGAATATCGGCCCCGACCTGATGCGCATGGTCGAGAAGTCGCTGCTGCTGCAGATCTTCGACCAGGTGTGGAAGGAGCACCTCCTCGCCCTCGACCACCTCCGCCAGGGCATCGGCCTGCGCGCCTATGGCCAGCGCGATCCGCTGAACGAGTACAAGTCCGAGGCCTTTCTGCTGTTCAACAGCATGCTCGCCGACCTGCGGGAGCGGGTGACGAGCGTGCTGATGCGCATCGAGCTGCGCCCGGATGCGCCGCCGCCGATGCCGGAGCCGGTGCGGGTGCTGGACATGCGCCACCCCGAACCGGCGATGGCGGATATGGAGATGGCCGGCGCCAGCGGCCCTGGCTACGCGCCGGCGGCGATGGCCGCGGCGGATGCGTCGCGTCGGGCCGATGCGGTGGACCCCGCGGATCCGACCACCTGGTCGCGGACGCCGCGCAACGCGCCTTGCCCCTGCGGCAGCGGCAAGAAGTACAAGCACTGCCACGGCAGGGCCTGAGGGATTGCGGAAGGCTGCCCGTCGGCTCCCGCCTGAGACAGGACGGCGGCCAGACTTCGCGGGACAGTCTTTCGCGGGGTCGGCCTCCCCGCAGCCTTCGGGTGCGGCGGCGGGCCTGGCCACACGGCTGCTGCATCAGGACGACCGGCTCCTGATCCTCGACAAGCCGGCCGGCCTGCCGGTGCATGCCGGTCCTCGGGGCGGGCCCTCGCTCGAGGATTGGCTGCCGGCGCTGGCGCTGGGCAAGCGCCGCATCCCACAGCCGGCGCATCGGCTGGATACCGATACCGCCGGCTGCCTGGTCCTGGGCCGGACCAAGCCGGCGCTGGCCGAACTCGGTGCCCTCTTCGCCAGCGGGCAGGTGGCCAAGACCTACTGGGCAGTGGTCCGCGGCGCGCCCAATGCAGGCGCGCCCGATGCAGCGGATGGCGTCGTGGCGGCGCCGCTGCTGAAGCGCAGCACGGCCAAGGAGGGCTGGCGCATGGTGGTGGACCCGGCCGGACAGCCGGCCAGCACCGCCTGGCGCGTCCTCGGCGCGGCCGACGGCCTCACCTGGCTGGAACTGCACCCGCGTACCGGCCGCACGCACCAGGTGCGCGTGCATTGCGCGCATCTCGGCTGCCCCATCCTGGGCGACCCGCGCTACGGCGGCGGCGAGGGCCGGTTGCACCTGCTGGCGCGCGGCATTGCCCTGCCGCTCGACCCGCCGGTCGCGGCCACGGCGCCGCCGCCGCCGCATATGCGGGCCGCCCTGGCCGCCTGCGGCTGGCGGGACGCAACATGATCGCGGCGCTGGTCCTCGCGCTCCTGGCCCTGGTCGCACCAGCCGCGGCGCAGACGCCCCGCTGCGGCTTCGGCCAGGGGCTGGAGGCGCTGCGCGAGGCCGGCCGGCAGGTGCAGGCGGGCCTTGCTGCAGACGACCTCCTGGCCGGGCGGGCAGCGGCCGAGGCCGCGGCGGAGCGGCTGGAGGAAGCGACCCGACGCTTCGCCGGGTGCGGCTGTCCGCGGGTTGCCGAGGAAGCGCGCGCCTCGCGCGGCCTGGCGGAGCAGGCGCGGTTCGAGACCAGCCTCGATGACTTGCGGCGCCCGCTTGGCCGCATCCGATTCACGCTGGAGGAAGCGCGCCGGATCATCGATCGAAGCGGCTGCGGCTGATCTCGCGGCAGGCTCGAGCGGATCGCGGCGCGGCACACTGCCGCCGGGCCTGAAGCCGCTCCCAGCCAAGGGGGGACGCAGCGCTTCGCGCCCATGGCCAGCCCGCGATGGAGGGTCTTCGATCCTCCCCGCCCCTCGCCCTCTCTGCCCGGCCTGCCGCCGGCGGGCCTGTACGTCCGCGGGGCGCCTTCGGCGGCGGCCTGCGCGGTGCTGGCCGCGCCACCGAGCAGCGCCCCGGAGGCTGCCGGGATCATCGGTTCCTCCGGCAGCGACGCCGGCCCGGCCGCTCCGCCGCCGAGCGGCAGGGTCGCCTCGAGGCGTGCGGGTGCGCTCTCGGCCACCGGCAGGGGCGCGACCACCGGCCCCGCGGCGGCAGAAGGCCAGGGCCAGCCAGGGCGGCGGTCAGCAAAGCCGGCGCGGCGCGGTCGAGCAGCAGCAACGCGCCGCCGGCTTCGCCAGTCCGGCCGCGCGGGATGCGCAGCAACGGCGCCACCGCAACGCCATCGCACGCGACCTCGGGGCCTGCCGACCGGCTGCCGGCATCGCAGCACGGCCCCCGCCGGCAGCGCCAGGGCCCCTCCCGCGATCATCGAAATCCCAAAAGGCGGCTGGGCGGATCGCAGGCGGCGCTCATTCAACCCGGCCATCGGCACGGACCCATGGGCCTATGCCCGCGGCCCTTTCCTACTCGAAGCTCACCCAGGGCCGCGGCGGCGGGGCCGACAGGTCGCGCCGGGCCGCCGCAATCTCGGCATCGAGCGCGGAGAGGAAGCGCGAGCGGTCGGCGACGGTCAGCGGCGCCGGGCCGCCTGTGACCATCCCCCGCTCCCGCATCTCGGAGGAAACGGCGCGGCCGGCGAGCGCATTGCCGATATTGTCCGGCGTCCAGGGCCGGCCCTTGAAGCCCAGCGCCCGCGCGCCGCGCGCCAGGCAGCGGGAGGCCAGCGGGATATCGGCGGTGACGCAGACATCGCCGCGGCCGGCCCGCTCGGCGATCCAGTCATCCGCCTTGTCGGCGCCCTCCGCAACGACGACCATCTCGACATTCGGCAGGCCGGGCGGCCGCACCGGGCGGCTGCCGTTGCTGACGACCTTCACCGGCAGCGACAGGCGGGTGGCGACGCGGAACACCTCGTCGCGCACCGGGCAGGCATCGCCATCCACATAGATCACCGTCACCGCACCCGCACCTCCGCCCGCGCCGCGGCGCCCGCCGCGTCCAGCACCGTCACCCGATAGAAGCCCGGTCCGGGCGGCGTCCAGGCCGCCTCCCGCCGGGCCGGCTCCGCCGGCAGGGGCGTGCCATCCACCAGGAAGGTCAGTGGCCGGCGGCCGCCGGCGGCGCGCAGCGTCACCGCGGCGCCGGGGTCGGCCAGCACGGCGCCAGGCGGCGGGAAGGTCAGGCGCAGCCGGTCCACAGCCTCGGCCGTCGGCGGCGGGGCGGCGAGGCGGACCGGCAGCCCTTCGCGTGGCGCGGGCGGCAGCCGTTCGATGATGCGGGCCAGGATCGGCAGGGCGGTACGGGCGCCGGTCGCGCCCAGGGACCCATGGATCAACGGCGTGCCGTCCGGCCGCCCGACCCAGACGCCGACCACATGCCGGGCATCGAGGCCGAGCGCCCAGGCATCGCGTCCGCCCCAGCTCGTGCCAGTCTTCCAGGCGATGCCGGGCGGGCCGCCGCCGGGGAAAGGCTGCACCAGCACGGCGGTGGCCGAAGCCGCGGCGCGTGGCGCAAAGGCGGGGCGTCGCGCCTCCGGCGGGCCCGGCACCAGGCGCAACGGCATGGCCTGCCCGGCATCGCCGAGCGCCGCATAGAGCGCGACCATGTCCCGCAGCGTGGTCCCGAACCCACCGAGCGCCAGGGGCAGGGAGGGGTCGGCGCCCGGCGGCAGGCGCGGCGGCGCGCCGGCGGCCTTCAGGGCGGCGGCGAAGCGGATGGGGCCAAGCTCGTTCAGCAGTGCCACCGCCGGCTGGTTCAGCGATTGCCGCAAGGCATCCGCCACGGTGATGCGGCCGGCGAAGCCGCGGTCGAAATTCTCCGGCGCATAGGCGCCGAAGCGGCGCGGCAGGTCGGCGATCAGGGTCTCCGGCGCGGCCAGCCCGGCCTCGAAGGCCAGCGCATAGAGCGCAGGCTTGAGGGCGGAGCCAGGCGAGCGGATGGCCCGCGTCAGGTCGAGCGCGCCGGCACGCGCCTCGGCGCCGAATGCGCCGCCGACCAGGGCGCGGACCTCGCGGCTGCGAAGGTCCGCGACGAGGATGGCGAGGGACGCACGCTCCGGCAGGCCGCGCAGCGCCTCGGCGGCAATGGCCTCGACCGCCCGCTGCAATGGCAGGTCGAGCGTGGTGCCGATCCGGCCGCCGCCCTGCCGAGGGGTGCGGGCGGGAGGCTGGCCGCTCGGCATGCCGGGCGCGCTGCGCCCGGGTCCGGCGCTTGCAGGCTTTGTGTCGACCGCCGTCTCCAAGGCCGCGGGCAGGCGCGCCGCGGTCGCGGCGGCCATGGCAGAGCCGCTCCGACCGCCCGGGGCCAGGGATGATGGCGACGCCAGCTCCCGCGCCAGATGCGGCGCGTGGCGCGGCATGGGGCGGCGGGCAGCCGGCACCGGTTCGGCGAGCGCCAGGTCAGCCGCGCCCAGCCCCGGCACGCCGGCGGCGCGCCGGGCGAGGATGGCATCGCGGGCGGCCAGCGCCGCGGCGGGGTGGCGGTCCGGCCGCAGCGCCTCCGGCCGGCGGGGGATGGCGACCAGCAGCGCCGCCTCGGCGGGGTCGAGCTGCTGCGCCGGCCGGCCGAACCAGGCGAGGGAGCCGGCCCGCACCCCTTCCAGGTTGCCGCCCATGGGGGCGAGGGTGAGCCAGATGCCGAGGATCTCGTCCTTGGTGAAGCGGGCCTCCAGCTGCAGGGCGCGCAGGATCTCGATCGCCTTGCTGCGAAGGGTGCGCGGCCGGGGTTCCAGCAGGCGGGCGGCCTGCATGGTCAGGGTCGAGCCGCCGGAGACAACGCGGCCGGCATGCAGCCATTGGCCGGCCGCGCGTGCCAGCGCCAGCGGATCGACGCCGGGATGCGCATGGAAGCGCCGATCCTCCGCGGCGATGAGCATGGCGATGAGGTGGGGCGGCACCTCGGCGCTGGTGGTCGCCAGCCGCCAGGTGCCGCCCGGGACGGGCAGGACGGAGAGGGTCCGGCCCTCGCGGTCGAGCACCTCGGTGCCGACCGCGTGCAGGCGGGAGAGGTCGGGCGGGGCCAGCCTGTCCAGTGCCAGGGCCGCAAGGAGAAGGGCGGCGCTGGCGAGGAGGGCGCGCCGCGCCCGCCGGCCAGGGCGATGGGCCATGATCGCCTCCGACGCCGTCGAAGCCATGCGGGGACGCCGTCGCTGTGGGTGCGGGGTTCCGGCCGGACCCGAGGGGTCCGCTGGCCCATCGGCCTTCGGCGGCGAACCGAACGCAAGCGTTCGATGGGGGGCTGCGCCCCCCTCGATGACGCGGCGCATTGGCACGCTACTCCGCCGGCAGCACCGCGACCCGCCCGGTATTCTGCCGGGCATAGGTCGCCGGGCGGTACATGTCCTCCACCTGCGCGCCGGGCAGCTCGAACCGCCCCGCCGTCACCGCGCGCAGCCGGACCGCCAGGCGGAATTCGGGCGCCTCCGGCGTCAGCTCCAGCGCGGCGGCGAAGCGGTCGTCGAGCGCCGGCATGGCCTCGGCGCCCGTCAGGGTGCCGAGCCAGGGCATGCCCGCCACCTCGCCTTCCCCCAGGCGCCCGACGATCTCCCACCCCGCCGGCAGGCCCTGCTGGACCAGGGCACGCAGCCGCTGGCCGGTCTCGGCGCGGCCTTCCAGCAACAGCACGAAGACGCGGTTCTGCCGCAGCTGGTCGAGATTCAGCGGCTGGCCCGCCAGGTCGAGGAAGCGCCGGGCGATCCGCAGGCCGCTGCGCCCGGCCGGCGCCGGCTGGGCCGGGATGCCGGTGACGGAAACCGCGGACCAGAGCGGCCCCGGCCCGAGATTCCTCGCCGTGCCGGGTGCCGTGAGCGCGACGGCGAGCTGCGGCGCCGACGCCTCCTCCCGCCCGTTCACGGCGACACGCACCGGGCGGCCGTCGCGGCCCAGCACGGCGGCGGCGCCGACCGCCCAGGCCAGTTCCTGGGTGTTGGCCAGGGCTGGCGTGAACTCGGCGCCCGGCAGGCGGCCAATCACCTCAGGCAGGCGCTCGGCCAGCACGCCGCTTTCCTTCAGCAGCAGCGCCACGGCCACGGCATCGCGCGCCGCGCTGCCATAGTCGTACACCCAGCCCTGCCGGGCGCCGGGGCCGAGGATGCCGGCGAGCGCGGCCGCGAAGGCCGGCTCCGCCCGGGCGCGGTCGCCCGCCCGGGCGAAGGCGGCGCCGAGCTGCGCCTTGGCCAGAGGCGTCGGCAGGTCGTCCAGCCGTTCCAGCAGGCGCCGCGCCGCGCCGAGCCGCGGACGGCCGGCCAGGGAAAGCACATGCACCCGGTAGGCCTGCGCGGCGAACTCCTCGGCGCCGTCGGGCGAGACATCCTCCAGCTGCTCGGCAATCGCCTGCAGCGCCTGGTCCAGCGCGGCGTCGGGGATGGCGGCGCCGGCCGTGCGGGCGCGGAGCAGCGCCTCCGCGGCATAGGCACCGGTCCACCATTGCGGCTCGCCCCCGGCCGACCAGAGGCCGAAGCTGCCATCGAAGCGCTGCTTGTTCAGCACCGCCTCCGCAGCGCGCTGCAGCCGGGCGGCGCGCGCCTCCGCCGCCTCGCCGAACCCCGGCATGAGCGCGAAGGCAAGCAGCTGGGAGGAGGACTGTTCCAGGCAGCCGAAGGGGTAGAGCTCGAGCTGCCGCAGCATGCCGGCGGCGTCGTAGCGAACCGGCCCGCCGAAGCCGGCGCGGGCCACCCAGGTGCCCGGCACCCAGCGCGCGGGGTCAAGGGAGAGCGGCCGCTCGGCGCCCGGCGGGATCTCCTGTGCCGCGACCTCGGTGGTGATGGGGCGGGAGGAGCGGATGGTGATCCGCGCCTCGCGGACCGCCGTGAAGCCGTCCGGCCCGCTCACGGCGAGGCGGAGCACGCCCTGCCCGGCCCCGGTCGCGCGCAGCGCCGTCGCGGGCAGGGCGCGGGCGTTGGGCGCGAGCGTGGCCGTCACGCGCTCCGGCCCCGCCAGCGCGATGGCGCCCTCGGCCGAGAGCATGGCGCTGACCTCGCCCGCCGGCAGGTCTAGGTTGTGCAGCAGGACCGGCAGCCGCGCCTCGTCGCCGGGGGCGAGAAAGCGGGGCAGCAGCGCCTCCGCCACCACGGGGTCGCGCACCGTCAGCGGCTTGCTGGCGGCGCCGATGCGGCTGCCGGACCAGGCGACCGCCATCAGCCGCAGCTCGCCGGCGAAGTCGGGGATATCGAGCACGACGGTCGCCGTGCCGTCCGGGGCCACCGCGACCGGGCCGGAGAAGAGCGCGATCGTCCGCTGCGGGATGTCGATCGCGGCCATGGACAGCTCGTCGCCGCCCTGGCGCAGCAGCGCCGCCTCCCCCTCCGGCGGCGGGATGAGGCGGCCGTAATCGTCGCGGATATCCACGCCCAGTCGCCGCTTGCCGAGGAAATGCCCCAGCGGGTCGGGCGAGGCGAAGCGCGTCAGGCGCAGGATGCCCTCATCGACCGCCGCCAGGGTCACCATGGCCTCCGCGCCGGCATCGGCGAGACGCAACGGAACCGCGAGCCGCCGCGCCGGGCGCACGCGCTCCGGCGTGCCGATCTCGACCGCGATGCGGCGGGAGGCGGGGTCGAGCTGCAGCCAGGCCAGGCCGAGGGCGCGGCCGGGGTGCCCCTGCCTGGCCTCGCCGGGCCGGAAGGCGGTGATGGCGACATAGGCGCCGGGTCCCCAGGCGGCGTCCACCGGCACCTCCACTTCGGTGCCGCCCTCCGTCACCTCGATCTCCCGGACCTGGACCAGCCGGTCCGTCAGCACGGCGAGGCTGGCGGGGCCGGAGAAGGGCGGAGTGATGCGCAGCTTCGCGGTCTCGCCCGGCGCATAGGCGCGGCGGTCGGTGGCGACATCCACCTTGTCCGGCACCTCGGTCGTCTCGCCACCCGCCCAGCCGGCCCGGAACCGGACGGAGGTGATCGCAAGCCCGCCCGGCTCCGCCACCTCCAGCCGGTAGCGGCCGAAGGGGAGCGTCCGGGCAAAGCGCGTCGGGGTGCCGGCGGCGACGGCCAGGTCGGCGCTGTCCACCGCCTCGTCCCGCCAGACCGTCTCGTAGCGGGCCTGGGCGCCGCGGATGACGACGCGCCAGTCCGGCCTCTCCCGCACCAGCCGCGCGCGCAGCCGGGCGGCGACCGGGCTGGCGGCGCCATCCAGGGCAATGACTTCGAAGCCCGCCTCCGCGCCAGCATCCACCGCCAGGTCGGGAAACAGTGGCCGGACCCCGATCAGCCGATGGTCGGCCCGCACCGGCAAGGACAGCGTGGTGCGGGAGGCACGGCCGCCCGGCTCGTCGATCGACACGGCGACCTCCGCCCGCAGCGGCCGCGTGGTGTCGGGGGCCCGTGGCAGGGCGAGCGTGAGGCTGCCGCGGCCCTGGTCGTCCAGCGCCTCGATCTCGAAGGGCAGCAGGTCAGGGGCGAATTGCTCGTCCTCCAGCCCGAACAGGAACTCCTTGTGCTGCGGAAACGGGGAGCGATCGGCCAGCAGGCGGAGTTCGGCATCGCCCGTGAGACCCGCCGCGGACGCGCCATAGAGGAACCGGGCGGTGACGGGGACCACCAGGGGCTGGCCCGGCACCAGCGGGCCGGGGGCAGGGCCGGCGGTCACCTCCAGCCGCTCGGGCACGAAGGCGTCCACCCGGAACTCGGCGCGGCCGATCGGCGGGGCATCGGGGTCGGCCAGCACCTCCAGCGTCCAGACGCCGGCGGGCGCGCCGGCCGGCAGCGGGATGGGCCAGAGGAAGGCGGCGCCGCGCTCCCGCGCCGGCACGCTCTCGGCCAGGACGCTGCCATTCGGCCGCCGCACCCGCAGCCGCGCCGGGATGTCGAGCGGCGCGCCGCCGCCGTCGCGCAGCAGCACCGCGGCCTGCACGGTCTCGCCCGGGCGGTAGATGCCGCGGTCGAGCCAGGCGAAGGCATCCATCGGCCCGGGATGCGGCAGCCCGGCGGCGCCGCGGTCGGAGAGGTCGAAGGAAGCGGAGTCGAGGTCGAGCGAGACGAGGTCGTCGCCGAGCACGGCGTGCAGGGCGCGCGGCGCCATGGGCCCCTGGCCACGCAGCAGGGGGGCGGCAAAGCGGACCACGCCATCGGCGCCGGACATGGCCTCGCCCAGGATGTCGTTGCCGCTGGCCAGCAGCCGCACCTGCACCCCCGCCAGCGGCCGGCCGGCGCCCAGCGCGCGCGCCTGCACCGCCAGGCCCTGCGGGCCACGCCAGGCGGTGAGCGCGAGGTCGGTGACGATCACCGGCAAGGCCACCGGCGTGCCGCGACGGCCATCGGCCGGCGCCGCGACCAGGGCGTAGAGGCCGGGGCCGGCGGTCCGCAGCGCCTCCGGCAAGGGCAGCACATGCCGCTGGGTCCGGTTGGCCTCGAAGCGCGGCAATTCGGCGCGGCCTTCCCAGACCGTGCGGCCCCAGCTGTCCGGCAGGGTCTCCGCCTCCCAGCCCTGGATGCCCTCGCCGGGCGTCCAGGCCTGGCGGCTGAAGGGGACCAGGTTGCGCTCCGTCACCCGCACCACCTTCAGCGACAGGGCGGAAAGGTTCACGGTGGCCAGGCCCACCTGCTGCGCCTGGCCACGCGGCAGGATGAAGCGGCTGGCATCGAAAACGAGGCGCGGCGCACGGTCGGGCATGGCGACGCGCAGCGACGCCTCCCGGTTCAGCCGCAGCCCATCCTCCCCCGGCAGGCCGGCCCGCAGCAGGATGCGGGTGGACTGGCCATGCGGCAGGCCGGCCAGGCAAAGCTGGTCGCCCTCCCGCAGCACGGCGAGGCCAGGCACGGGCGGGTCGGTCCGCACCCAGTCGCCGGGCTGCCAGTCCGTCCGGCGGGCCGGCGGCACGGTGAAGGACAGGCAGGCGCGGGCCGGCTCCGCCTCGGGCTCGGTATTGATGCCGGCGACCAGCAGGCCGGCGGCGCGGCGGGCCTCGGCCAGCATCTGGCGGTAGCGGGGGTTCTCCGGCGCCCGCTCCACCGCGGCCTGCAGGGCCTTCAGCTGCTGCGCCGGGCGGTCGAGCCGCTGCAAGGCCTCGGCCATGAGAAGGAGCGAGGGGATCTCCGGTGCGCCGGCCGGGACCATCTGGAAATTCGTCCAGGCGGCCTGCAGGGCGCGGGCCGGCTCCGGCGGGGTCCGTTGCAGCTGGGCGCGGGCCAGGGCGAGCCAATGCTCGGGTCGCGGCTCGCCGCCGCCCACCCGCTCCTCCCAGGCCTGGGCGGCGGCGGCCCAGTTCTGCTGCCGCTCGGCCTGCGCGGCGCGGGTCTCGGCCGCCTGGCGCTGCTGCGGCGTGGCGCCGGCGGGGAAGCGGCGGCCGAGGTCCCGCTGATAGGCCGCGGCGTCGCCCGCGAGACCCGGCAGGTCGAAATCCTGTGCGCGGGCCTGGGGCAGGCTGGCGAGCAGGGCCAGCAGGAGGAGGATCAGGCGCATGGGCGGGCAGCCTCGCGGTGGGAAGTCTCGGATGGCCAGCATGGCACGGCCGGCGCCGGGCACCGATGACATGCCCGCCCGATGCGACCCTTGCGGGAAGAAGATACCGCGATCATTTGGCATGCAGCTTGCTCCGCCCCTGGGCCACCGCCACCGGGGAGGCACCGCCCCATTCGTTCTGTGATCGACCGGACGCGTGGGGTAGCCGATAGTCGGCCGTATCAGGATGCTTGACGGCCCTCACGCAGAGGGCGCGCGACGGGTTTGCCGGGGAACGGAACGGATGATGCCACGCCTCTCGCCGCTTCGGCGGTTCCTCTGTGCCGCGATCCTGGGGCTTGCGCCGGCCGGGGCAGCGCTTGCGCAGGGAAGCGGCGGCGGCGGGGTGCCGGTGACCACCGACCAGGTGCGCATCGGGCCGGTGCCGGTCGAGATCCTGGCCAACGGCATCGTCGCCTCGGAATCCGTCGTGACCATCCGGACCCGCGTGGATGGCCAGATCGAGCGCGTGCTGGTCAATGAAGGGCAGATGGTGCGGCGCGGCCAGCCGCTGTTCATCCTCGACAGCCGGCAGAACCAGGCATTGCTGGCGCAGCAGGAGGCGCAGCTGGCGCGGGATCGGGCACAGGCCGCCCGGGCGCAGTCCGATGCGCAGCGCTACCAGTCGCTGCGAGGGGAAAGCTTCGCATCCCAGCAGCGGTTCGAGCAGGCCCAGGCGGATGCGCTGGCCGCGGCGGCCACGGTGCGGGCGACCGAGGCGCTCATCACCCAGACCCGGCTGAATGTCGAATTTGCGACGATAACTGCGGAAATGGATGGCCAGCTTGGCGCCATCCCGTTGCGGGCCGGCAATTTCGTCCGGCAGGCGGAAAACACGGCCATCACCACCCTGACCCAGGTGGACCCGGTTCTCGTACAGTTCGCGGTCCCGGAACGTTGGTTGCCCACCATCCGTGCCGCGCTGCGCGGGGATCCGCCGGTGGTGCGCGCCCATGCCGAATCCGACCCTGGCCCCTGGGTGGAGGGGCAGCTTGTCTTCGTCGACAGCGCGGTCGACACGACGACCGGCACCATCCTGCTGAAGGCGCGCTTCCAGAACAGCGACGGCAAGCTCTGGCCCGGCCAGTATGTGCAGGTGATGATGTCGCCGCGGGTGGACCCGAATGCCATTACGGTGGCCTCGGCCGCGGTGCAGACCGGCCAGCAGGGCCGCTTCGTCTTCGTCCTGACGCAGGACGGCACGGCGCGGCGCCGGCCGGTGGAATTCCTGCGCACCGCGGGGGACCGCGCCGTGGTGCGCGGCGAGCTGGCGGCGGGCGAGAAGGTGATCGTGGATGGCGCGCAGCGGGTGACCGACGGCAGCCGGGCGGTGGAGCGGAATGTCGCGCCCACGCCACAGCGTGTCTCGGCCCTGCAATAGCCGACGGACAGGAGCGGGACGCATGAACATCTCGGAACTCTGCATCCGTCGGCCGGTGATGACGTCGCTGCTGTCGATCGCGGCGGTGGTCATCGGCATCGTGGCCTATCTGCGCTTGCCGGTCGCGGCGGTGCCGCGGGTGGACTTCCCGGTCATCACCGTCTTCGCCAATTTCGCCGGCGCGAGCCCCGAGACCATGGCGACCAGCGTGGCCCTGCCGCTGGAGCGGGAGTTCAGCACCATCGCCGGGCTGGAATCCATGTCCTCCATCAACGGGCAGGACACCACCCAGATCACCCTGCAATTCGTCCTGGGCCGCAACATCGACGCCGCGGCGCAGGACGTCCAGGCGGCGATGACCCGCGCCCAGCGGCGCCTGCCGATCGACATGACCATCCCGCCGAGCTACCGCAAGGTGAACCCGGCGGATGCCCCGGTGGTGCTGCTGGCGCTGTCGGGCGGGGAGACGCCGCTCTACAAGCTGAACGACATCGCCAGCACGATCATCGGCCCGGCCCTGTCGCGCGTGCCCGGCGTGGCGCAGGTGCAGGTGTTCGGCGAGCAGCTCTATTCCGTCCGCGTCCGGCTGGACCCGGACCGCATCGCCGCCATGGGGCTGGCCTTCGACACCGTGCAGCAGAGCCTGGCCCAGGCGAATTCCAACACCCCGGTCGGCCTGCTGAACGGCCAGCGGCAGCAGCTCACGCTCCGCGCCAACGACCAGCCGCAGAGCGCCGAGGAATTCGGCCGGCTGGTGGTCGGCGGCCGGGCCCAGGCGCCGATCCGGCTGAACGAGATCGCCGAGGTCGCCGATGGCGTCCAGAACGAGCGCATTGCCTCCTGGCGGAACGGCCAGCGGGCGCTGGTGCTCGCCGTGCTGCGTCAGCCGGACGCCAACACGGTGGAGGTCGTGGATGGCGTGAAGGCGTCCCTTCCGGCCCTGGAATCCTCCCTGCCGCCGGGTGCCCGGCTGACCGTGACGCTCGACCGCTCGCTCTCGATCCGCGACGCCGTGCATGACGTGCAGGAAAGCCTGCTGATCGCCATCGGGCTGGTGATCCTGGTGTGCTTCCTCTTCCTCCGGCGGATCACCGCCACGCTGATCCCGACCATCGCGGTGCCGATCAGCCTCTGCGTCGCCTTCGCCCTGATGTATGTGATGGGCTACGGCATCGACAACGTGACCCTGCTGGGCCTCACCATCGCGGTCGGCCTGGTGGTCGACGATGCCATCGTGGTGCTGGAGGCGATCGTCCGCCACATCGAGGAGGGGATGTCGCCGATCCAGGCGGCGATCCGCGGGTCGCGCGAGATCGGCTTCACCGTCCTCTCGATCACCCTGTCGCTCATCGCCGTCTTCCTGCCGATCCTGCTGATGGGCGGCGTCGTGGGGCGCGTCTTCAACGCCTTCGCGGCGACCGTCTCGCTCGCGGTCATCGCCTCCTGCGTCGTCTCCCTGACGCTGACGCCGCTGATGGCCAGCCGGCTGAAGGGGCATTCGCTGCACAAGAAGCCGCCCCTGTGGGATCGCGCCCTGGAACGCGGCTTCGTCGGCATCGAGCGCGGCTATGCCTGGATGCTCGACCTCGCGCTCCGCTTCCGCATGGTGGTGTGGGGCGCCTTCATCGCGTCCTGCATCGCCGCCGGCTGGATGGCGGTGCACATCCCGAAGGGCTTCTTCCCGGTCGAGGACACCGGCTTCCTGCTGGTCAACACCGAAGGCCCGCGCGGGTCATCCATGACTGCGATGGCCGATGTGCAGAACCGCCTGGTCGAGGCGCTGCGGCAGACACCCTATGTGACCAATGTCGTGTCCAACCTGGGCGCGGTCGGCGGCAGCATCTCGATCAACCAGGGCCGCCTCTTCGTCGAGCTGAAGCCGCGCAGCGAGCGCCCGGCTGTCGAGCACGTGATCCAGGACCTGCGGCGGACGGCGAATGCCTTCCCCGGCCTGCGGGTCTTCATGCAGCCGATCCAGAACATCAATTTCGGCGCCCGCCAGACCCGCACCCAGTACCTCTACACGCTGCAAGGCCTGAAGCTGGAGGAGCTGTACGATTGGGCGCCGCGGCTGGAGGAACGGCTGCAGAAGCTGCCGCAGCTGCAGGACGTGAACACGGACCTGCAGCTCGACGCCCCGGTGGTGCAGGTGAACGTGAACCGCGACCGCGCCACCACCCTCGGCGTCACGGTGGACCAGGTGCGGCAGGCGCTGTTCTCCGCCTTCGGCGCGCGGCAGATCAGCACCATCTACGGCCAGGCCAATGCCTATCCGGTGATCCTGGAGGCCCTGCCCGAGGACCAACGCGACGAGACCGGCCTCGCCAAGCTCTATCTCCGCTCGGTCACCGGCAAGCTGGTGCCGCTCTCGGCCGTCGCCACGATCGAGCGGCGCTCGGGCCCGCTGAACGTCTCCCACCAGGGGCAGCTGCCGGCCGTCGTCATCGGCTTCAACACGCCGCCCGGCGTGGCGCTGGGCGATGCGGTGAACGCCATCCGCGCGGTGGAGCGCGACATGGGCATGCCGCCCACCATCGTCACCGGCTTCTCCGGCGCGGCGCAGGTCTTCCAGCAGGCGCTGGCCGGCCAGGGCGTGCTGGTCATCGCCGCCATCTGCATCATGTATGTCGTGCTGGGCGTCCTGTACGAGAGCCTCATCCACCCACTAACGATCCTGTCGGGCCTGCCGGCGGCGGCGCTCGGCGCCTTCCTCACTCTGCATTATTTCAGCCTGGACCTATCGGTCATCGCCGTCATCGGCGTGCTGCTGCTGATCGGGTTGGTGAAGAAGAACGCCATCATGATCGTGGACGTCGCGTTGCAACGACAACGCGCCGGATCGCCCGCCTTCACGGCGGTGCGGGAAGCCTGCCTGCTGCGCTTCCGGCCGATCCTGATGACCACGCTGGCCGCCGGCGCCGGCGCGGTGCCCATCGCCGCCGGATGGGGCGCGGCGGCCGAGTTACGGCAGCCGCTCGGCCTTGCGGTCGTCGGCGGCCTGGCGGTCAGCCAGGTGCTGACGCTGTTCGTCACGCCGGTGCTCTATCTCGGCTTCGACAGCCTGGCGCGGCGGCTCAGCTTCGGTCGCGGCCGGGTCCCAGAAGCCCCGGCGACGGCGCCGGCGGAGTGAGGATCGGGCCGGTGCGGGCGGCGCCCGCACCGGCAGGGTCATGCCGGTGTCGCCCCGCGCGACGCCGGGCCGGGGCTGGCGCCATTGCGGCGCCGGCGCGATAAGGGGGGATCAGCCCCGGAATTCCCGGCATGAAGATCCCCACCCTTCCCTTCACCGTCACCGACTGGTCCGGGGTGCCCGCCACGCGGCATCCCGGCGAGACCGGGGAAGCGGTTTGGCGCATGCTGGAGGTCGGCGACCTGCGCGTCCGCATGGTGGAGTACTCGCCGGGCTACCTCGCCGATCATTGGTGCGACCGCGGCCATGTGCTGCTGGTGCTGGAAGGCGAGCTGGAGACGGAGTTGCGGGATGGCCGCCGCTTCACGCTGCGGCCGGGGACCAGCTACCAGGTTTCCGACTTCGGCGACGCTGCCCACCGGTCCTCGACCCGCACGGGGGCGAAGCTCTTCATCGTGGACTGATCCGGACCCGGCTGCCCGGGGCAGGTGCTCCGGCCAGTGGGTGGACTGCACCGCGCGGGCTCCTGGCACATTCCGCGCAGCGCCGGTTTGCCGGGCATCCAGGACCTGCGGACCGCCGCGATGCGGCGCCGCGGCCAGGACTGAAATCCGGCCGCTCAAGCGGCTTGATTGCAGCGCGGCGGCACGGTCCGATCCGCCGGTGCCGAGCCCGCTGCGGGCAACCGCGCACATACGCATTCCAGCGGCAGCCCTTTCCCATCCGAGCCACGACCCGGGCAGCATCGCCAGCCGGCCCCGCTGCGGCCATGTGCTGGACGCTCGCTGACTGCGTTCACCCGTCGGCCCACCCAGGGCTGGGGCGGCCCGCCGCCGCGCCGGCCCGGTGGCGGGCCGCTATTCCGCCGGCAGCCGCTTCGCCGTCGGCACGGCCAGGTGGCCGCTGACGGTCGCCCCCGCATCCGGTGCCAGCCGGGCGAAGAAGGGCGCGGATGCCGCCACCACCGCGCCGGCCACCAGGAAGGCCACGCCGAAATCCGGCACCGCCAGGGCATGCCGGCCGGCCATCAGCGCACTCGCCTCCAGCGTCGTCGTTGCCAGCACGACGCCGAGCGCGGGCGCCAATTGCTGCGCGGTGCCGGAGAAGCTGGTGGCGGCCGAAAGCCGCGCCTGCGGCACATCGGCGAAAGCGAGCGTGTTCAGCGAGGTGAATTGCAGGCTGCGGAACAGCCCGCCCAGCGCCAGCAGGCCGAAGATCACCGGCAAGGGCCAGGCCGGCGTGAAGAAGGCGGCGACGGCAACGCCCGCCGCCGACAGCAACGCCGTGCCGATCAGCACCGTGCGGAAGCCGAAGCGTCGCAGGATGGGCCGCGCCAGCGGCTTCATCGCCAGCGCGCCGAGCGCCGTGGCGAAGGACACCAGTCCCGCCTCGGACGCCGATTTCCCGAAGCCCACCTGCAGCAGCATCGGCACCAGGAAGGGCGTGGCGCCGGCGCCGATGCGGAACAGGCTGCCCGCCAGGGTGGACTGGTTGAAGGTCTCGATCCGCAGCAGCGAGAGATCGAGGGCCGGCCGCTCCGCCACCCGGCAATGCCGCACCGCCGCCCAGCCGAACATGAGGCCGAGGACGAGCCCGGCCTGCGACATGCCCTCCGGCACCACGCCGCGGCCGATCGTCTCCAGCCCGAACATGAACAGCGCCAGCGCGGTGCCCAGCAGGAACAGGCCGAGCCGGTCCGGCGGGCCCGGATTGCCGGGCGGCACGGCGGGGATCTTCCAGGCCACCAGCAGCAGGCCGAGCGCGCCGATCGGGACATTGATCAGGAAGACGCTGCGCCAGCCGAAGGCATCGGTCAGGAAGCCGCCAAGCGGCGGGCCGCTGATCGGCCCGATCATCGCCGGCATGGTCAGCCAGGCCATGGCGCCCAGCATCTCCTCCTTCCGGATCTGCCGCAGCAGCAGCAGGCGGGCAACCGGCACCATCATGGCGCCGCCGACGCCCTGCAGGACGCGGGCGCCGATCAGTTCCGGCACGCCGGTCGCGCGACCGCACAGGACGGAGGCGGTGGTGAACACGACGATTGCCGCCATGAAGACCCGCTTGGCGCCGAACCGGTCCGCCACCCAGCCGGAAACCGGGATGAAGACCGTCAGCGCGACGAGGTAGGCGGTGATGGCGGCGCCCAGCCGCGCCGGCTCCACCGCCAGGTCCCGCGCCATGGCCGGCAGGGCGGTGGTCACCGCGCTGCTGTCCAGGTTCTGCATGAACAAGGCGCTGGCGACGATGGCGGCGACCAGGCGGGGGTCGGCCTTGCGGGGCTGGGCGGGATCCGCCCCGCCGATGGTGGTCATGCGACCAAACTAGTCCCATGGCGGCGCGCCGGGAACGGCCGCGGCGCCGATGCCGCATTGCAAATCGGTCAGCCCGGCACCGGTGGCGGGATGGACACCGCCCCTCCAGGAACCACCCAGCCGGGGCCACAGGCGAGGCCCCGGACCCCGGCGAGAGTCCGATTGCCTCGGGCAAGGCCCCGTCGGTGGCGACCACCTGGGTCGGTCCGGGCCACGGCGGTGGCCCGGTGGGGGGGAGCGCGAGGGGGCAGAGCCCCCTCCGTGCCCCCTGCGTCACGCCTCGCCGGGCCGCAGCACCACGCGGCCGATCGCCTGGCGCCCGCGCACCTCCGCCATCGCTTCGCGGAAGCCGGAGAGCGGGAAGCTCGCATGCACCTCGGGCTGCAATTTCCCTTCGGCCCACCAGGCGACCAGCCGCTGCCACAATCCCCGGGCGCGTGGCGCATGCAGCGCGCGGTTGTCGCCGGGCGACCAGCCGACATAGGTCCCCCAGTTGAGCCCGGCGACCGCGATGTTCTTCAGCAGCAGCAGGTTGATCGGCAAGGTCGGGATGCCGCCGGCGGCGAAGCCGACCGTCACCAGGGTCCCGCCATCGGCCAGGCAGCGCAGGTTGTCGTCGAAGACCGGACCGCCCAGCGTGTCCAGCACCGCCGCGACCCCTGCGCCGCCCGTCGCCTCGCGCACCGCCTCGCGGAAGGGCGCGGCGCTGTCCAGCACCAGGTCGGCGCCGCGCGACTCCGGCACATGGCGCTTGGCCGCGCCGCAGCGGGCGATGACCCGGGCGCCGAGCGCCTTCGCCACCTCCACCCCCGCCAGGCCGACGCCCGCCGCGGCGCCATGCACCAGCACCCAGTCATGGGCCGCCAGCCGCGCCCGCCAGATCAGGGCGCTGGCCGCGGTGGGGTAGCTGATCGGCATGGCGACGGCGGGCGAGAGCGGCAATCCGTCCGGGATGGGCACCACATGGATGGCATCCGCGACGGCCTGTTCCGCCAGCCCGCCCCAGTCCAGCACGGCGAAGACGCGGGTGCCCGGCGGCAGCGGGTCCGGCACGTCGGGGGCGCTTTCCAGCACCGTGCCGGCCACCTCCGTGCCCGGCACGAAAGGCAGCGGCGGCTTGCGCTGATACTTGCCGGCGACGACGAGCTGGGTGGCGAAGGACACGCCGGCCGCCTCCACCCGGATCGCCACGCCGCCCGGCCGCAGCGGCGGCGGCGGGATGTCCTTCAGCTCCAGCGCATCGAATTCGCGCCAGCTCTCGCAGACCAGGGCACGCATGCGGTCCCTTCCCCTTCCCGCCATTCCCGGCAGGATAGGCGCGACGCGTCAGGAGGAAACAGCCATGGCCGACCGGCCCGAGCCCTACCGGGGCCTCTTCGTCCTGGATGCCAGCCAGGGCATCGCCGGGCCCTATTGCGCCAGCCTGCTGGCCGCCTGCGGCGCTACCGTCGTGAAGGTGGAACCGCCGGCAGGCGACTGGTCCCGCGGCCTTTCGACGCGGGAAGGGACGCAGAGCGTGATGCATGTCGCCTTCAACCGCGGCAAGCGCAGCGTGGTGCTGGACCTGCAGACCGAGGCCGGGCGCGCCGCCATGGCGCGGCTGGCGGCGCGCGCCGATGTGATGCTGGAAGCCTTCCGGCCGGGCGTCGCCAAGCGGCTCGGCCTGGTGCCGGAGGCGGGGAAGGACGATGTCGTGTTCCTCTCCATCTCCGGCTTCGGCCAGCAGGGCCCGAATGCCGAGCGGCCGGCGACCGATGGCGTGGTCCAGGCCTATAGCGGCCTCGTCTCGCTCAACCTCGGGATGGACGGCATCCCGCACCGCACCGGCCAGGTGATGGTGGTGGACATGACGACGGGTCTGTCGGCGATGATCGCGGTGCAGGCGGCGCTGGCCGAGCAGGCACGCGACCGTGCCGCCGGCGCTGCGCCGCGCCGGCGGGTGCTGGATGTCTCGCTGATGCAGAGCGCCGCGGCGCTCATGGCCTTCAATGTCGCCGAGGCCGGGCTGCTCGGCCGCGTCCCGCCGCTGTCGAACGTGCCGGCCGGGACCTACCAGGGCAGCGATGGCCGCTGGTTCATGGTGGCCTTCCTGCGGGAGGCGGAATGGGTGCAGTTCTGTGGCGTGGCGGGCCGGCCCGACCTGGCCGCCGACCCGCGCTTCGACAGCTTCCCCAAGCGCGCCGAGCACCGGGAGGCGCTGCTGCCCGTGCTGCGCGAGACCTTCGCGCGGGAACCAGCCACGGCCTGGACCGAGCGCTTCAAGGCGGCGCGCATGCTCTGCGATATGGTGAACTCGCCGCTCGACTGGCTGGCCGACCCGCATGCCGAGGCGGTGGAGGCCGCCATCCCGCTGGCGCAGCCTGGCCTCGGCACCCTGCCCTTCCCGCGCCTGCCCGGCCTCGGCCCCTGGAGCGTGCCGGCGCCGGCGCTGGGCGAGCATACCGAGGCGGTGCTGCAGGAGATGGGGCTGTGACCGACGCCCGTCCGGGAAGCCGGGCATGACCCTCGGGGAGGCCGTCGCCGCCCAGGCGCCACTGGCGCAGCGGCTGCTGGACGGCCTCGCCGCCCTCGGCGCCGACCCGCCCGGCATCACGCGGGATGCCTATGGACGCGGCGAGAACGCGGCGCACGCGCTGGTCGCCGAGGCCGGCGAGGCGCTCGGGCTGGTCGCCGCCACGGATGCCGGCGCCAACCTGTCGCTGCGCTGGCCCGGCTCCGACCCGGCGGCCAAGCCCATCCTCATCGGCTCGCATCTCGACAGCGTGGTGCAGGGCGGCAATTTCGACGGGGCCGCGGGCGTGGTGGCGGGACTCGCCGCCGTTGCGGCGCTGCAGGCCGCCGGCATCCACCCGCGCTGCGGCATCGAAGTGCTGGCGCTGCGCTGCGAGGAGGCGGTGTGGTTCGGCCTTGGCCTTATCGGCTCGCGCTGCCTGCTGGCCCGGCTGCCGCCCGGCGCGCTGGACCTGCGCCATGCCCGCACCGGCCTGACGCTGGCCGAGAGCATCGCGGCCTGCGGCGGTGATCCGCGACGCATCGCCGCGGGAACGCCGCTGCGCGACCCCGCGACGCTCGGCGCCTATCTGGAGGTGCATATCGAGCAGGCGCCGCAGCTGGTGGAGGCCGGGGCGCCGGTCGCGCTCTGCCTCGCCAATCCCGGCAATGTCCGCCATCCCTTCATCCGCATCACCGGGGAGGACGCGCATACCGGCCTGCCGCACCGCTTCCGCCGCGACGCCGCGCTGGCCGGCGCCGACCTGGCGCTGGAACTCGAAAAGCTCTGGCTCGCGGAGGAGGCGGCGGGCCGCCCGATGGCCGTCACCATCGGCCGCCTCCACACGCCGGCGGAGCGGCACAGCCTGACCATGGTCTCGGGCCGGTTCGAGCTCAGCCTCGACCTGCGCGCCTATGCGGCGGACCACCTGGCAGCGCTGGAGGCGCGGCTGGCCGGCATCGTCGCCGAGGTGGCCGCGCGCCGCGGCGTGCGGATCGACCTCGGCGCGCGCAGCGCCGCCGCGCCCGGGCGCATGGATCCCGCCATCCTGGAGGGCTTCGCCGCCGCCGCGGCGCGGGCCGGGCTGCCGGCGCCGCGCCTGAACAGCCCCGGCAGCCATGACGCCAACAACTTCGCCGCCGCCGGCGTACCGACGGGCATGCTGCTGGCCAGGAACCGTAACGGCAGCCACAACCCCGACGAAGCCATGGAGACCGGGGACCTGATGGCGTCGGTCTCCGTCCTCACGCACTGGCTGGCCGAGCGCGCCGGCGAATAGGGAGCCTCGATCCATGCAGCAGGATGCCCAGGGCCATCCCATCAGCACCGACAGCCCGCAGGCCGCGCGGGCCTTCGACCATGTCATCGAGGGCTTCCTGCGCTACCGGTTCGACACCAGCCAGCGACAGAAGGCGCTGCTCGCCGCCGACGCCGAATTCGGCCTGGCGAAGGCGCTGCAGGCGGCCTTCCTGCTGCTCGGCTACAAGCAGGCCTTCATCCCGATGGCGCGGGACGCGCTGGCCAGCGCCGCGCGGCTGACCGAACGCGCCACGCCGCGCGAGCAGGCGCATGTCGCCGCCCTATCGGCCTGGGCGGAGGGCGAGACGGGCCGCGCCCTCGCGGTGTGGGAGCAGATCCTGGCCGAGCATCCGCGCGACATCCTGGCCTTCCGCCTGCACCATTTCACCGCCTTCTGGCAGGGCGCGCCGGAACGGATGCTGGCCTCGGTCGAAGGCGTGCTGCCGCGCTGGGGCAAGGAATTGCCGGGCTATGGCAGCGTTCTGGCCTGCCGCAGCTTCGCCAACGAGGAATGCGGCAACTACACCATCGCCGAGGCCGCCGGGCGCGACGCCATCGCGCTCGACCCCGGCGATCTCTGGGCGGCGCATGCCGTCGCGCATGTGCTGGAGATGCAGGGCCGCCGGTCCGAGGGCATCGCCTGGATCCAGTCGCTGGAGCCGCACTGGGAAGGCGGCAACAACATCATGCACCACCTCTGGTGGCATCGGGCGATGTACCACCTGGAACAGCGCGACTTCGACGCGGTGCTCGCGCTCTACGACACGCGGTTCCGCAAGCTGGACAGCCCGGTGACGCAGGCGCAGCCCGATCTCTACATCGACGTGCAGAACGCCGCCTCCATGCTGTTCCGCCTGTCGCTGCATGGCGTGCCGGCGGGCGCGCGCTGGGAGGAATTGGCGGACAAGGCGGAAGCGCGGATCGGCGACACGCTGTCGGCCTTCACCCTGCCGCACTGGATGATGGCGCTGTGCGGGGCGGGCCGCTGGGATGCGGCGGAGCGGATGCTGGCCGCGCTGCGCGACGCGGCCCGCGCCAATGCCGGCGGCAACGCCGCGCTGGTCGCGCACTACGCCCTGCCGGTCAGCGAGGCGGTGCTGCGCCACGCCCGCGGCGACTTCGCCGGCGCGGTCGCCGCCATGCGCCCCGCTTTGCAGGGAATGTACCGGCTCGGCGGCAGCCATGCGCAGCAGGACGTGCTGGAGCAGCTGTTCCTGCACAGCGCCGTGAAGGCCGGCCTTGCCGGCGATGCGCGGATGCTTCTGGAACGCGTGGCGGGGCGACATCCGGTGCCGCCCGAGCGCCGCATCGGCTATGTCGAGGCCGCCCGCGGCATCGCGCACTGAGCGGGGCACAGGATCAGGGGCGCCGGAGCATGGCGCTTCGGCACCGCGGGCGGCATCGCCGCGTTGCCGTCGCATGCTCCAGGACGCCACCATTTGGCCGGCCCCGAGGCTGGCCGGCACCGCCACCGCGCTCCCCCCGCCACCCATCCCCGCCTGCCGCGCCTGGGCGGCGGGCTATGGCGGCGCTCGCGGCCCGCTGCTCGACCTGACGCAATCCGTCCCCGGCGTCGCGCCGCCACAGGATTTGCTGCAACGCCTGGCCGCCGCCGCGGCCGACCCCGCCACCGCCGGCTATGGCCCGCTGGAGGGCGAGGCGCCGCTGCGCGCGGCGCTGGCGGCGGAGATGCGCGGGATCTATGGCGGCGACATCGCGGCGGACGACCTGCGCATCACCGCCGGCGCCAATATCGGCTTCACCCTGGCGATGAGCGTGCTGACCGCCCCGGGCGATGCCGTGCTGATCCCCGCGCCCTGGTTCTTCAACCACCGGATGGCGCTCGCGCTGCGCGGGGTGGAGGCGGTGCCGCTGCCCTGCCGGGCCGAGGACGGCTTCCTGCCGGACCCGGAGCGCGCGGCGGCGCTGCTCGGCCCGCGGGTGCGCGCCATCCTGCTGGTCACGCCGAACAACCCGACCGGCGCCGCGATTCCGGCGGCGCTGCTCGGCCGCTTCGCCGAGCTCTGCCGCGCACGTGGCCTATGGCTGGTGCTGGACGAGACCTATCGCGACTTCCTGCCCGACCCGCTGCCGGCAGGCGGGCGGGCGGAGGCCGGCAGCCGGGCCCCGGGCGCCCTTCCCGCGCCGCATCGGCTGCTCCGCCGGCCGGACTGGCGGGACTTCGTCGTCCAACTCTACTCCTTCTCCAAGGCCTATGGCCTGCCGGGGCACCGGATGGGCGCGCTGGCCGCCGGGCCGGCGATGCTGGCCGAATTCGTGAAGGCGGTGGACAACATCCAGATCTGCGCGCCGCGGCCGCCCCAGCTCGCGCTGGCCTGGGCCATCCCCGCGCTGCGCGCCTGGCGGGCGGAGAACCGCGCCCGCATGGCCGCGCGCGGCCGGGCCTTCCGCCAGGCCCTGGCCCGCGCGCCGGCCTGGCGGCTGGAGGCGGCCGGGGCGATGTTCGCCTGGCTGCGGGTGCCGGAAGACGGTCCGGACTCGGCCATGGTGGCGGAGCGCCTGGCGCGCGAGCGTGGCCTCGTCACCCTGCCTGGCGGCGCCTTCGGCCCCGGTGGCCAGCGGCATCTGCGGCTGGCCTTCGCCACGGTGGAGGCCGAGGCGATGCCGGATATCGTGGCGCGGCTCGGCTAGGGCAGATCCCGCTCAGGTGGGATCCCCTGGGCGGGTGAAGATGCCCGCAGAGTCAAATGACTGCAGCGGTTGCCGTGAGCCATGGCGAACGGAAACCGCTCCCGGGCGGGTCGCGGGGCGGCGTGAAGGCCGCGGCGCGTGAACCCGCCCTCAAGGCAACAGGCCGCGGCCTGCGGCTTCGCGCGAGCCGCATCAGGCCTTCGCTTGCAGGCCGGCTCCACGCGCCACGGCGCCTATGCTGATGGCCGTCGATCGTGACCAATCGACGGTCCCTCCCGATCGCCGGGCGGTTTGCGCCGCAACCCTTGGCGGCGCGGCCTAGGCCGCGGCGCCCGTCCAGACGCTCGGCATGGATGAAGCCTTCATGCCGCTGGTATCGGGCCGCGCCGCGATCCGCGCCGGTGCTGACCATCCCATGGTTGTCAGGCAGGCGCATAGGCATTGGCCAGCGTCCCGATGCCCTCGATCGTCACCGCCACCTCCATGCCCGGCCGCATCGGCAGCGCCCCGACCGAGGTGCCGCAGGCGATGACGTCGCCCGGATGCAGCGTCATCTCCCGCGAGATCAGCGAGACGATCCGCGCCGGCGGCAGGATCATGTCGGCGCAGGGATAGTCCTGCCGCACCCGGCCGTTCAGCGCGACCTTGACCCGCAGCGCGGCCCAGTCGAGGCCGGTGGCGATCGCCGGCCCGATCGGGCCGAAGCCGTCGCAGCCCTTGGCCCGGGCCCATTGCGGGAAGGAGGCATCGGCGGTCAGCAGGTCGAGCGCGGTGACGTCGTTCACGCAGGTCAGGCCGAAGATGGCCGCTTCGGCCGTCGCCTCGTCGGCGTTCGAGACGGTGCGGCCGATGACCAGGCCGAGTTCGCCCTCGTACAGCACCTTGCCCGCATAGCCGGCGGGCGGGCGGATCGCCTCGCCGGGGCCGATGACGCAGCGCGGGTTCTTCAGGAAGTACAGCGGGAATTCCGGGATGGCGTTGCCCTGCTTCTGCGCCGCCTCATGGAAATTGTTCCACAACCCGATGAATGCACCCGGGCGCAGCGGCGCCGTCAGGCGAATATCGGCCAGCGCGAGCCGCTCGCCGGTCGGTGTCGCGCCGGCGAAGAGATCCCCGGCATGGGCGGCGATCGCCTCGCCCTCCAGCACGCCGAAGCCTTCCGCATCGCCCCGCGCATAGCGCACCCAAAGGGCCATCCCGCTCTCCCCTGTCCGTGCCGCGCGGCGCGCCGGGGCGCGGCCGGGGCGGCAAGTCTGCGGCGGGCGTCCTGCCGCAGGCCGGGCCCGCGCGCAACACGCGGCAGGGCAGGCCCACCTGCCTCGATGCCTGCGGCGAAACCGCCCCGGCGCGGCCAAGCCCTCCAAAGCGCGCGGGCCGTCGGCCCGGGCGTGGAAGGCCATGCCGCCGCATGCGCTCACCCGAAGGGCAGTTCCAGCCCCGGCTCATCCCAGTCCAGCGCCGCCAGCTTGCCGCTGAGCGAGAGCGTGACATAGGCGGTGCGCATCCCCGGGCCGCCGAAGCAGATATTCGTCGGCATCCGCTCCGGCATCTTCACCACCCGCAGGATCTCGCCGGCGGGCGAGACGGTGGTGATCTCGCCGCTTACCAGCGTGGCGACGCAGATATTGCCGGCGGCCGTGGCGGCGATGCTGTCCAGCCGGCGGTAGCCGGGGAACTGGCAGATCACCCGCCCGCCGTTGGAGGAGGGCCAGGGGTCCTTGCGCACGACGCCCGGCCCCTCGATGTCCCAGGCCCAGAGCCGGCCCGTCTCGGTCTCCGCGGCATAGAGGGCGCGGCCATCGGGCGAGAGGGCGATGCCGTTGGCGCCGCCGAAGATCGGGAAGGCGGCCTCGACGATCCTCGACCCGTCGCTGGCCGCCCAGTAGACGCCGCCATGGTCGCGGTCCCGCGCCCGCACCTTGCCCAGGTCGCTGAACCAGAAGCCGCCCTCCCCCGGCGCGCCCTTGGGCGCGAAGACGATGTCGTTCGGGCCCTTCAGCATGTTCTCGCCGCAGTGGTCGTAGAGGCGGGCGACGCTGCCGGTGGCGGGGTCGATCACCTCGATCCGGCCGCCGGCATAGTCGAGCGGCACGCCGGCGGGGCGCAGCCCCTCCGGCCCCTCATGCCAGACGAAGCCGCCATTGTTGCAGCAGAAGATCTTCCCGCCCGGGCCCATGGCGATGCCGTTCGGCCCGCCGCCGGGCGTCGCCACGACCGTCTTCGTCCCGTCCGGCGCCACCTTGGTGATCCGGCCCGCCGCGATCTCGACGATGATGACGCTGCCATCGGCCAGGGCGATGGGGCCTTCCGGAAAGCGCAGGCCCTCGGCCAGGATGCGCAGGCCGCTCGCGTCGCTCATTGGCTGTTTCCCCCGTTCGTGCCGGGGGATGATGCGTCACCGCGGCGGCGATGCAAGCCGCCCCGCGCCGCGCGGCGGTCGCAGGATGCGGCGGGGCGGCACGCCCGGATCACGCGGGGTGCCGCGGCGCGAGGCGCTTCGCGCCGCGATGCCCTAGCGCGGCCGCCAGAGCTCGACCGGCCCGCGCTCCTCCGCCACCGTGCCGTCCAGCACGAAGTCGCGGGCCAGCGCCTCGGTCAGGATGGCCGCCGCGCTGGGGCGAAGCTGCCACCACCAGCCGCGATCCACCACCACCAGCTTCGGCTTCGTCGCCAGGACGCGCCGCAGTTCCTCGTTGGTGTCGATATCGGCCACCTGGGTGAAGCCGCCGGTCAGGTGGGCGGGAAAGACGAAGCGGGTCGGCGCCGCCGCCCGCGCCATGGCATAGATCACCGGGTGGTAGTTGGCGACGAAGATCGGGTCGCCCGGATGGATGCGGGCGCGGACGGCCTTCGCCACCTCGGCCACCGGGTCCGGGGTCCAGATGCCGTGGCCGCGGCCGACGCGCACCGTCGCCTCCTGCCGCCAGGCCTCGGCCGCCACCAGCGCCACCAGGGCGACGAAGACGGCCATGCCATGCCGCGGCCGGACCAGCCCTGCCAGCCGCCAGGCGCCCATGGCGGCCAGCAGGGCCATGGGCGGCATCCAGATCAGGAAGTAGTGCGGGTAGAAGAAGCCCGGCCCGATGATCGCCAGGCTGCCGCAGGCGAACCACAGCAGCGCGATGCGCGCCAGCCGGCCGCCGCGGCCGCGCCGCAGCCCCCAGCGGGCCAGCGCCAGGCCAGCCAGCAGCATCGGCCAGAGCAGGACCATGAGCGCGACCTGGACCCGCTGCGCCGCCTCCGGCAGGCTCAGCCTGGCCTCGGCATAGCGGATCGGGGCGAGCAGGCTGCCGTCCAGGAATTCCGCCAGGTCGCCCTGCGCCAGATAGGCCAGGGCGAAGCTCGCCATGGGCGTCAGGACCAGCCCGGCATAGGCCGCCGCCATGCCGAGGAAGCGCGGCACCGGCAGCAGCCGCCGCCACAGCGCCGGGAAGGTCAGCAGCGCGAAGGCCAGGCAGCCTTCCGGCGTCACCACCGGCTTGATGCAGAAGGCCACGCCCATCAGCAGGCCCATGCCGGCCAGTTCGCCCCAGCCCGGCGCCCGCCCATCCTCCAGCGCCCGGATCGCGGCACGCAGCCCGATGGCGAGTGAGGCCACGACGAAGGGCGCGAAGAGCACCTCCGTGTTGCTCGCCAGGCCGAAGAGCAGGACGGTGTGGGCGATGTAGAGCACGCCGGCGGCGGCTGCGACCGGCCGCGCCAGCCCGCCCGCCCGCCCCAGCCCGTAGAGCGCCCAGCCCGCCGCCGCGACGCAGGCGATGCCCAGCATGCGGATGGTGGCGATGCTCTCGCCGAACAGGCCGATGGCCGCGGCGTAGAGCGCGGGGGCGCCGATCGGGTGCATGTCCCAGACCGCGACCAGCGGCCAGCCGCCACGCAGCCATTCCCGGGCCTGCACCAGGTACAGCCCCTCATCGGTGTCGATCACCGCGACGGTGAAGCCGATCCCGCGGAACAACAGGGACGCCCCCAGCATCAGCAGCGGGATGAAGGCCGCGTCCAGCCAGACCCGCGATGCGGAGCCCGCCGGCCAGGGCGCATGCAGGCCTGGACCCGCCCCTGGGCGCGACCGGTCCAGCAGGCCGGACCCCGGGTCTTTCAGGGCAGGGCCTCTCAGGAAGGTGGTGCTCATGCTCTCCGTGCCGGTCGGCCGGCATTCCCGTGGCAACATTGTCGGGGCCGGCGCGAAAACCGGTCCTTAACACGAAATCTGGACGGGGTTTTGTCCCGTTCTGCCGCTGCGGCTTGACGCGGCACCATCACGCGGCCGACCGTGGCCGCATGGCCACGCATGCTTCCGCCGCCGCAACACACCCCGCGCCGCATCCGGCGACGCGGCCCGCACCGGACCCGGTGACCCTCGCGGTCCTCGACAACCGCCTCCGCGCCATCGTGGAGGAGATGGGCGAGGCGATGCTGCGGACCTCGTATTCCCAGATCCTGAACTCCTCGCGCGATTTCTCCATCGCGCTCTGCGACGCCGGATGCCGGCTGGTCGCGCAGGCCGACCACATCCCGGTGCATGTCGGCGCCATGCCCTGGGCGGCGAAGGCGGTGGCGGAGGCCTTCGCCGGCGACATCCGGCCGGGCGACTGCTTCCTGCTGAACGACCCCTACCATGGCGGCAGCCACCTGCCCGACCTCACCATCATCCTCCCGGTCTTCGGCGACGGGTCGCTCCGCTTCTGGTCCGTGGTGCGCGCCCACCAGTCCGATATCGGCGGCGCCACCCATGGGGGTTACAACCCGGGTGCGACGGAAATCTGGCAGGAAGGGCTGCGGATCCCGCCCATCCGCCTGGGCGAGGGCGGCGCGCTGCGGGAGGACCTGATCCGCATGCTCGCCACCAACACCCGCATCGCACGCGACTTCCGTGGCGACCTGATGGCAATGATCGGCGCGGCGCGGCTGGGGGAGCAGCGCCTGCTGCCCCTGCTGGCCCGCTACGGCGCCGATGCGCTGGATGCAGCGGTCTCGGCCATCCTCGACCTGTCGGAGGCGCATGCCCGCCGCATCCTCGCCACCTGGCTGGACGGCTCCTGGCTGGGCGAGGCCTTCCTGGACGATGACGGCTTCGGCCAGACGGATGTGGCGATCCGCGCCCGGGTCACGAAACGCGGCGACAGCCTGACCGTCGACCTGTCGGAGAGCGACCCGCAGACCACCGGCTTCGTCAATTCCAGCTACCCGAACATGCGCAGCGCCGTGGCGATGGCGTTCGCGTTCCTGCTGGACCCGGAGGTGGCGAAGAACGACGGCGCCTTCCGCCCGCTGGAGGTGATCGCGCGGGAGGGCACGGTGGTCTGGGCGCGGGAGGGGGCGCCGGTGACCATGTGCACCTCCCACTGCGCGAACGAGATCGTCGAGGCGATCGTCCGCGCCCTGCAGCATGGCTGCCCCGACCGGGCCATGGGCGGCTGGGGCCGGCGCTTCCGGGTGGCGATCACCGGCCAGGATGCCCGCCGCCCGGGACGCCGCTTCGTCTGGCACATGTTCCATGCCCGGCCGGGCGGCGGCGGGTCCGCCCGCGGCGATGGCTGGTCCTGCGCCGGGGAATGGCATTCCGCCGGCGGGCTGAAATTCGGCAGCGTGGAGATGGCCGAGGCCCGCTTCCCCCTGCTGTTCGAAACGCATGAATTCCTCCCCGGCTCGGCCGGGGACGGCCAGCATCGCGGCGGGCTGGGCGGGCAGCTCTGCCTGCGGATCGAGAGCGACGGCCCCTGCCGCGCCAACACCGCCGGCGACGGCGCGCGGCACGGCGCCGCCGGGATGCTGGGCGGGCGGGACGGCGCGCCGCACCATTACCGCCTGCGGCACGCGGATGGCACGGAGCGGGTGCTGAAGACCAAGGAAGTCGGCATCCCCGTCCAGCCGGGCGACCGGCTGGTGGTGGAGGCGGGCGGCGGCGGCGGCTGGGGCCCGCCGGAGAAGCGCACGCCCGAGGCCCGCGCCCGCGACGCGGCGGAGGGCTATGCCTGATGCCCGGCTACACCATCGGCATCGATGTCGGCGGCACCTTCACCGACGTGGTCGGCATCTGCACCGACGGCACCCAGACGCTCGCCAAGGCGGCCAGCACCCCGGCCGACCAGTCGGAAGGGGTGGTGCAGGGCCTGCGCAACCTGGCCGACGCGCTGCACCTGACGCTGGCCGAGCTGCTGCAGCAGGCGACGCGCATCGTCCATGGCACCACCGTCGCCACCAATGCCCTGCTGGAACGCAAGGGCGCCCGCATCGGCCTGCTGGCCACCGAGGGCCACCGCGACGTCATCGAGATGCGCGAGGGGCTGAAGCCCGAGCGCTACGACCTGCGCCTGCCGGCGCCGGAGCCGCTGGTGCCGCGCCGCCTGCGCATCGGCGTGAAGGAAAGGCTGCGGCCGGATGGCAGCGTCGAGCAGGCGCTCGACGCCGCCTCGCTCCGCTCCGCCATCGCCGCGCTGCGGGCGGCGGGCGTGGAGGGCGTGGCCATCGGCTTCCTGCATAGCTGGGCGGCGCCGCGGCACGAGCATGCGGCGGCCGAGGCCGTCGCCGCCGCGATGCCGGACGCCTTCGTCACCTGCTCGGCCGATGTGCTGCCGCAGATCAAGGAGTTCGAGCGGTTCAGCACCACCGCGGTGAACGCCTATGTCGGGCCGGTGGTCTCCCGCTACCTGGGCCGGCTGAAGGCGCGGCTGGCGGAGGCCGGCTATCGCGGCCCGCTCTTCGTCATCCTCTCCCATGGCGGCGTCGCGCCGGTGGAGGAGGCGGCGCGGCTGGCGGTCGGCACCGCCCTGTCCGGACCCGCCGGCGGCGTCGCCGCGGCGGTGGAATCGGCCCTGCAGGGCATGGGGCAGGATCTCGTCACCTTCGACATGGGCGGCACCTCCACCGACATCGCCCTCGTCACCGGGGGCGAGGCGGCGCTCGGCCGCGGCCGCACCGTGGGCGGGGAGCGCATCGCGCTCGAGAGCCTCGACATCACCACGCTCGGCGCCGGCGGCGGCTCCGTCGCCTTCGTCGGGCCGGGCGGGACGCTGCAGGTGGGGCCGCGCTCGGCCGGCGCGGTGCCCGGCCCGGCCGCCTATGGCCTGGGCGGGACGGAGCCGACGGTCACCGACGCCAACCTGGTGCTCGGCTATCTCGACCCGGAAAATTTCCTCGGCGGCGCGCGGCGGCTCGATCTGGACGCGGCGCGGCGGGCGGTGGCAGGGCTGGCGGAGCGGCTCGGCATCGCGCCGGACGCCTGCGCCGCCGGCATCCATGCCCTGGTCAATGCCCGCATGGCGGATGGGGTGCGGCTGGCGACGGTGCGGCGCGGCGTCGATCCGCGCGACTTCACGCTGCTGGCCTTCGGCGGCGCCGCCGGGCTGCACGCGACGGCCGTGGCGCGCGAGCTGGGGCTGCGCCGCGCCGCCGTGCCGGTCTTCGCGGCGGGGCTCTCGGCCTGGGGGATGCTGCACACCGACCTGCGCTACGAGCTGTCCCGCAGCGCGGTGACGGCCGGCGGCCTGCCCGGCGATACGGCGCTGCGCGCCCTGTTCGACGGGCTGGAGGCCGAGGGGCGCGACCGCATGGCCGAGTGGCATGGCGGCGCCGTCGCCGCCCGGCGCAGCGCCGACATGCGCTATGGCGAGCAGGTCTTCGAGATCGCGGTGCCGCTGGACGGCATCGACTGGCAGGGGCCGGCGCTGGCCGACCAGGTCCGCGCCGCCTTCCATGCCCGCCACCGCGCGCTGTTCACCTACGACCTGCCGGAGGAGGAGGTGGTGCTGGTGAATGCCCGCGTCGCCGCGGTGGGCGTGCTGCCGCGCCATGTCCCGGCGGCGGGGGCGGAAGCGGCGGCGGCCGCCCCCGCCGGCCAGCGCCGCATCCTGCTGGAGGGCGGGGCGGCGACGGCGCCGGTCTTCCGGTTCGGGGCGCTGGCGCCTGGCCAGGCGGTGATCGGCCCGGCGATCGTCGAGAGCGCGACCACCACGGTGCTTCTGCGCCCGGGCGATGCGGCGCGCATGGATTCCCGGGGCTGGCTCGACATCGCGGTGCCGGCCGCCGGCTAGTGTCCCGGATCCGAGGTTCGCCGCCACGGGTGGCGTCCTTCGGTCCGGGCCACTCGCCTTTGTTTTCAGTGGCTTGCTGGTCCGCTGCGTTCGCAGCCGGCAGGATACCAGGGCAGATCCCGATCCGGTGGGACCACCTGATCGGGTGAAGATGCGCATAGCTTCAAATGGCTGGCGCGGTTGCCGTGAGCCATGGCGAACGGAAGCCGCTCGAGCCGGGGTGCCACCCCGCCCCGGGGCTTGCCAGCCCGGCCGGCCCGCTGTCCCCTGCACGCCCGATGGAACCCCTGGGGGAAACGCCATGACGAAGCTCGCCACCTTCTCCGACGCCCGCGGCACGCGCATCGGCTGCGTGCAGGAGGATGGGCGCATGCTCGACCTCTCCGCCGTGCCCGGCGCGCCCGGCGGCGGCGACATGCTCTCGCTCATCGCGGCCGGGCCGGCGGCGCTGGCCGCCGTCACCGCTCTGGCCGCCGCGCCGCCGCCCGCCGCCCTGCTGCCGGCCGGCAGCTGGACGCTGCTGGCGCCCATCCCGCGGCCGCGCCGCAACGTCTTCTGCGTCGGCCGCAACTACATGGACCATGTGGCGGAAGGCGACCGCACCCGCGGCATCACCAATTCCGAGCTGCCGAAATTCCCGCAATTCTTCACCAAGGCGCCCGACTGCGTCATCGGGCCGGAGGACTGGATCCCCACCCATGCCGGCATCACGCAGTGGCTGGACTACGAGGTGGAGCTGGCCGCCATCATCGGCACCGAGGGCACCAACATCCCGAAGGAGCGGGCGCTGGACCACGTCTTCGGCTGGACCATTGGCAACGACGTGACGGGGCGCGACCTGCAGCGGCGCTACGGCCAGTGGTTCAAGGGGAAGTCGCTGGACCGGTCCTGCCCGCTCGGCCCCTGGATCGTCCCGGCGGCGGAGCTGGACGCGCTGAACACCGGCATCCGGCTCTGGGTGAATGGCGAGAAGCGGCAGGACAGCAACACGGCGAAGATGATCTTCGACGTGAAGGAGATCATCCACCAGCTCTCCATCGGCTTCACCCTGAAGCCGGGCGACGTGATCATCACCGGCACGCCGGAAGGCGTCGGCTACGCCATGCAGCCGCCGAAGACGCTGCAGCCGGGCGATGTGGTGGAATGCGAGATCGACGGCATCGGCCGGCTGCGCAACGCGGTGAAGGCGGAGTAGCGCGGAGCGTGCGGCCGCCCTGCGGCCGGTGCGCCGCGGCGGTCCGCGCGTTCCGGCCCGCGCGCAGGCCCCGGTAGCCGGCAGGGCCGCCCATCCGGGCGGCCGATACGCGACTGCGCCCGGCCCGGGCGGCAGGCATGGCGCCCCCCTTCCTTCCCCCGGCGGAAGGGTGGCAGCATGCCGGCAGGAGACATCCGGGAAGACCCGCCATGCAACGACGCCGCCTGCTCAGGGCCGCGGCGGCCGCGCCGCTCGCCGCCGCCACACCCTTCGCCGCCATGCCGGCCCTGGCCCAGGACAGCCGCGCGCGCACCCTGCGCATGGTGCCGCAGGCCAACCTCACCTCGCTGGACCCGATCTGGACCACCGCCGGCGTCACCGAGAACCATGGCTGGACCATCTTCGACACGCTCTATGGCCTGACCGACGACCTGCAGGTGCGGCCGCAGATGGCGGAAGGCCACCAGGTCTCCGACGACCGCCGCACCTGGACCATCCGGCTGCGCGAGGGGCTGCGCTTCCATGACGGCGAGCCGGTGCTGGCGCGGGACTGCGCCGCCAGCCTGGCGCGCTGGGTGCGGCGCGACACCTTCGGCCAGTCGCTGGGCGCGGTGGCCGAGGGCTTCGAGGCGGCCGACGACCGCACCATCCGCATCCGCCTGAAATCGCCCTTCCCGCTGCTGCTGGAAGCGCTGGCGAAGCCCTTCGCCAATGCCGCCTTCATCATGCCGGAGCGGATCGCGCGCACCGACCCCTTCCAGCAGGTGACGGAGATGGTGGGCTCGGGCCCCTACCGGTTCCTGGCGAACGAGTACATCTCCGGCAGCCGCGTGGTCTATGCGCGGCATGACCGCTACGTGCCGCGGCAGGAAGCGCCGAGCCGCACCGCCGGCGGCAAGCAGGCGAATTTCGACCGCATCGAATGGACCATCATCCCGGACAGCGCCACCGCCGCCGCGGCGCTGCAATCCGGCGAGGTCGATTGGTGGGAACAGGTGAATGCCGACCTGATCCCGGCGCTGCGCCGCAGCCGCGGCATCACGGTCGAGATCGCCAACACGCTGGGCTATATCGGCTTCTGCCGCTTCAACATGCTGCATCCGCCCTTCGACAACCCGGCCATCCGCCGCGCCCTGCTGCACGCCATCGACCAGGAAGACTATGTCCGCGCCGTCACCGGCAACGACGCCGAGGCGTGGAAGACCTGCCATTCCATGTGGCCCTGCGGCACGCCCTACGGCACCACCACCGGCAGCGAGGCGCTGGCCGGCCCGCGCGACCCCGCCCGCGCCCGCCGCCTGCTGCAGGAAGCCGGCTACAAGGGCGAGCGGGTGGTGATCATCAACCCGACGGACTTCCCCACGATCGGCCCCTTCGGCCAGATCACCGCCGATGTGCTGCGCCGCTGCGGGATGAACGTCGACCTGCAGGAAATGGACTGGGGCAGCCTCGTGCAGCGCCGCGTCAGCCGGGAACCGGTGGACAAGGGCGGCTGGAGCATCTTCCACACCTGGTGGCCCGGCATCTCCATCATCAACCCCGCGGTCAACGCGCCGATCCGCGGCATGGGCGAGCGCGGCTGGTTCGGCTGGTACAGCAACCCGCGGGTGGAGGAGCTGAACGCCGCCTGGCTGGTGGCGGAGACCGAAGCCGACCAGAAGCGCATCGCCGAGCAGATCCAGCAGGAAAGCTGGCAGAACGTGCCCTTCCTGCCGCTGGGGCAGTTCTTCATCCGCACCGCGCATCGCGGGCTGGCGGGCGTGCTCAAGGGAACGTCGCCCTATCCCTGGGGCGTGCGCCGGGCCTAGGGCGCTGCGAGAGGGGCCTGCCCCCTCGCGCTTCCCCCACCAGGGGTCAGGCGACCCCTGGACCGGCCTGGGTCATCGCCCTGGCGATCAACCCATACGGGGGGCCAGGGGTCGGTTCGATCCCCGGCGGGGTAGGTCCGGGAGGGGACCCCGCAGCGCCCCTCCCGAGTGCAACGACGACCGGGAGGACCACACCATGCTGCGCCGAACGCTGCTCGCCGCGCTCGCAACGCCGGCCATCGCCCGCGCCCAGCGCGCCTGGCCCGGCGACCGGCCGGTGGAGGTCATCGTCCCCTTCCCGCCCGGCGGCGGCGTCGACATCATGACGCGAATGGTGATGCCGCTGGTCGCCGAGCGCATCCCGGGCATGACGGTGGTCGTCACCAACCGCGCCGGCGCCGGCTCGCAGATCGGGCTGGAGGCGACCTTCAACGCCGCGCCGGATGGCTACACCCTCGGCGCCACCTCCACCCCGGCGCACAGCGCCATCCCGATCGAGCGGGCGACGCGCTACCGCGCGCTCGACTTCACCTTCCTGGCCAACATCGTCGAGGATCCGAACTGCCTCTATGTCCGCACGGAAAGCCCGCTGCGCTCGGTGGCCGACCTGGTCGCGCAGGCGCGGGCGCGGCCGGGCAGCCTCGACTACGGCACCACCGGCATCGGCAGCGACGACCACATCATGATGCTGGCCTTCGAGGCGCTGTCGGGCATCCCGCCGCTGGTCCACGTGCCCTTCAACGGCGTCGCGCCGCTGATCCCGCAGCTGCTCGGCGGCCACCTGGCGGCCGCGGTCGGCAACACGACGGAGCTGGTGCCGCAGGCGCGGGAAGGCCGCATGCGCGGCCTGGCGGTGGCCAGTGCGCAACGCCTGCCGGAACTGCCGGACATGCCCACCTTCCGCGAGCTGGGCTTCGACATCGTCACCGCGGCGTCGCGCGGCATCATCGGCCCGCCCGGCCTCCCGCCGGCGATCGCGGCGCGGCTGGAGGAAGCCTTCCGCGGCGCCCTCGGCGATGCCGGCTTCCTGCGGGAGGCGGCGCGGCAGTCCATGCCGCTGCGGCCGCTGGTCGGCGCGGAGTACCGCGCCATGGCGGCGCAGGTGGACCAGCAGCTGCAGGCGCTGTGGACCTTGCGGCCCTGGCGGGGATGATGCCCGGGCGCCGATGCCGGGGCGGCGGCACGGCGGACGGGATGTGTTCGGATCGGCCAGCATCCAGGCCGGCCGGCATGGCGGCCGCGGCCGGCCCGCGCCGGGTCAGCCGCCGCGCTTGCGCCAGCGATGCCGCGCCAGGCCCAGCCCGGCCAGGCCGGCGGCGAGGATGGCCAGCGTCGCGGGTTCCGGCACCACGCCCGGGCTGGTCGCGGCCATGCCGTCCGCGGCCGAGAAGGTGGTCCACTGGTTGCTGCCAGGGGCCAGGAACTGGCCCTGCTGGCCGCCGTCGCAGCAGCCTTCCAGCCCATAGACCGTGATGCGGTGCAGGCCGGTGCTCAGCGGGGCCTGGAAGCCGAGGAACTGCGCGGCATCGCCGTAACTGTAGCTCCACCACATGTCGCTGCTGCGGAAGGCCATGGCGGCGCCTTCGAGGAAGGCCGCGCCGCCGCGGCCGAAATCCACCCCGAAGCGGAAGGCCCATTGCCCCGCCACCGGCGCGACGAAGGTGACGTCGAAGCGGAAGGCGATGTCGTTCCAGCTGCTGCCGAACAGGGTGCCATTCGACAGGTTGTCGTAGCTGCCGGGGGTCGCGGTGCCGTAGCCGGGGCCGGCCGGCTGGTTCACCAGCGCGTCGATCAGGGCGCGATACGACGCCGCGTCGGCCTGCGGCCCCGCCGTGGAATAGCGCGTATCCACCTGGATGCTGCTGGCGGCAGCCCCGCCGGCGATCCCCACCGTGAGGGCCAGGGCCATGAGCACGGCACGCATGGGGCGGCCCTCCATCGGAAACGGGTCGGCGACCCCACTCCATCTAGGCGGGAAAGCTGAATCGTTCCTTGCCGCGCCGACCGCCGGGCGCTTGCCCCCGCCTGGCCGCCATGCCCTGATGCCCGGAGAAGGACGATCGCGGGGGAGACGACGATGAACGAGGCGGACTACGTCATCCTGGGCGGCGGCTCGGCCGGTTGCGTCCTGGCGGCGCGGCTGTCCGAGGACCCGAGCGTCAACGTGGTCATGCTGGAAGCCGGGCCCTGGGACCGCAATCCCTGGATCCACATCCCCATGGGCTTTGCCCGGCTCTACGTCACCCGCAAATTCGACTGGAACTACCAGACCGAGGCGGAGCCGGAGCTGAACGGCCGCAGCGTCTACTGGCCGCGCGGCCGCGTCGTCGGCGGCTCGGGCAGCGTCAACGGGCTGGTCTTCCTGCGAGGATCGCCGCGCGACTACGACCGCTGGGCGCAGCAGGGCGCCCGCGGCTGGTCCTACGAGGATTGCCTGCCGGCCTTCCGCAAGCTGGAGACCTTCCACGGCCCGGACAGCGAGTTCCGCGGCCAGGACGGGCCGATGCAGATCGCCGAGGTCCCCTACCCCACGCCGGGCTGCCGCGCCTTCGTCGAGACCTGCGAGAAGCTCGGCTTCCCCCGCAACCGCGACAACAACGGCGAGTGGTTCGAGGGCGTGGCGCCGAACCAGCTGAACGTCCACAAGGGAAGGCGCTGGAGCCCGGCGGTCGGCTATCTCCGCCCCGCCCTCAAGCGCCCCAACCTGCGGGTGGAGACCGAGCGGCTCGGCCTGCGCCTGGTCTTCGAGGGCAAGCGCTGCAACGGCGTGGTCGTCCGCACGGCGGATGGGCGGGAGGAGAGCTGGACTGCGCGGCGGGAGGTCATCGTCTCCGCCGGCGCGATCGAGAGCCCGAAGCTGCTGATGCTGTCCGGCATCGGCGACGGCACGGCGCTGCAGGGCATGGGGATCGAGACGCGGGTGCATGCGCCGGAGGTCGGCCAGAACCTGCAGGACCACTTCATGGTCCGCCTGGCCTTCCGCACCAAGCCGGCGGACACGCTGAACGAGTCGATGGCCAACCCGCTGAAGACCGCGAAGATGGGCCTCGAGTGGGCGCTGCGGCAGCGCGGCCACATGACCATCGGCGCCTCCGAGGCCAGCCTCTTCGCCCGCGTCCTGCCGGGCTCGGAGGAGGCGGAGGTGCAGTTCCAGTTCGTCAATTTCAGCCTGGACACGCAGAACCAGGGCCTCTCGGCCAGCCGGCTGGCGAAGCACCCGGGCTTCACCTTCAATTTCTGCCAGTGCCGGCCGGACAGCCGCGGCGAGCTGACGCTGCGCAGCCCGCGCGTGGAGGACAAGCCGCGCATCCAGGCCAACTACCTGACCGCGCCGACCGATGTGCGGGTGATGCTGGAAGCGGCGAAGCTGGCGCGGCGCATCGCCACCACCGCGCCCTTCGCCGACCTGGTGGAGGAGGAGATCTCGCCGGGCCCGGGCACCCGGACCGACGACGACTTCCTCGAATATCTCCGCACCGCCGGCACCACCGTCTACCACCCCTGCGGCACCAACCGCATGGGCGCCGACGACCGTTCGGTGGTGGATACGGAGCTTCGGGTGCGCGGGGTGGAGGGGCTGCGGGTGGTGGACGCCTCGGTCTTCCCGCTCGTCCCCTCCTCCAACATCCACCCGGCGGTGCTGATGACGGCGGAGCGCGCGGCGGAGATGATCAAGGCGAGCGCCCGGGCCGGCGCGCGCGTGGCGGCCTGACACGGCCTTCCCCGCCTCAGCCGGCCTGCGGACGTCCGGCCATTGCAGGCCGGCAGCGCGCGAAGGCCGGCGCCGGGCGTCGCGGCGTGTCCCGCGGCACGCGCCGCGACGCCCGGCCGCCAATTATCGTTCCGCGACGCGCGGAACGCGCTAGGCTCCCCCGATCGCCGGCCACACCGGCGGGCAGGGGGAGGCGACGGCCATGGAAGAGTATATCGGCGTCATCAAGATGTTCGGCGGCAGCTACCCGCCGCAATACTACATGGATTGCGACGGCACCGTGCTGCAGATCCAGGCGAACCAGGCGCTGTTCTCGGTCCTCGGCACCACCTATGGCGGCGACGGCCGCACCAGCTTCGGCCTGCCGGACCTGCGCGCGCGGGACGCCAACGGCCAGCCCATCCCGTTCAACGTGAAGGGGCCGCGCTGGATCATCTGCGTGCAGGGCATCTATCCGTCGCGCGAGCAGTAGGGCCGGCGCCTCATGCCGGTCAGCATCAATGCTGACCGGCATGATCATCAGGTTTGGCGCGCAGCCGCCACGCCGACCCCGCGCGCGAGACCGGTGAGCAGACGCCAGGACGTCCGCCCACCGGCATCAGGTGCCGCAGAAGGTCTGCAGCACCCGCTCCTCCGCCCGCGGCGGCAGGGCGTAGCGCTCGAGGCCGGGGCGGTCCTCGAAGGGCCGCGCCAGCGCGTCGAGCAGCGCCTCGAAGGGGCCAAGGTCCTCGCGCTCCACCGCCGCCGCGATCGCCGCCTCCACCTGGTGGTTGCGCGGGATGATGGCGGGGCTGGCGGCGCGCATCGCGGCGGCCCGCGTCGCCGGCGCCGTGGCGTCCTGCGCCAGCCGGGCGCGCCAGCGCGCCGCCCAGCCATCCCAGGCCGCCGGATCCCGGAACAGCGCCTGCACCGCGGCATCGCCCGCCGGCCCTTCGGCCGCGCCGGCGAGCGCGCGGAAGGTCAGGGTGAAGTCGGCGCCGCTGGCCTGCATCCGCTCCAGCAGGTCCTGCGCCAGCGCCAGGTCGCCCTCGCCGGCCTCCAGCAGGCCCAGCTTGCGGCGCAGCCCGGCATGCCAGGCGCCCTCGAAGGCCGGGGCGAAGCGCGCCAGCTCCGCCTTGGCGATCTCGATCGCCGGCTCGCTCTCCGCCGCCAGCAGCGGCAGCAGCGTCTCCGCCAGCCGCGTCAGGTTCCAGTGCACGATGCCGGGCTGGTTCGCATAGGCATAGCGGCCCTGGTAGTCGATGGAGCTGAACACCGTGGCGGGGTCGTAGGCATCCATGAAGGCGCAGGGGCCGTAGTCGATGGTCTCGCCGCTGATGGTGCAGTTGTCGGTGTTCATCACGCCATGGATGAAGCCCACCAGCATCCACTGCGCCACCAGCCGCGCCTGCGCCTCCACCACCGCGCCCAGGAAGGCGCGACAGGGCTCCGGCGCGTCGCGCAGCGCGGGGTAGTGCCGGGCGATGGCGTAGTCGGCCAGGATCCGCAGCGCCTCCACATCCTGCCGCGCGGCGAAGAACTGGAAGGTGCCGACGCGCAGATGGCTGGCGGCGACGCGGGTCAGCACCGCGCCGGGCAGCGGCGTCTCGCGATACACCGGCTCGCCGGTCGTCACCGCCGCCAGGCTGCGGGTGGTCGGGATGCCCATCGCATGCATCGCCTCGCTGACGATGTATTCCCGCAGCACCGGCCCCAGCGCGGCGCGGCCATCGCCGCGGCGGGAATAGGGCGTGGGGCCGGAGCCCTTGAGCTGGATGTCGCGCCGCTTTCCGTCGGGCGCGACGATCTCGCCCAGCAGGATGGCGCGGCCATCGCCGAGCTGCGGCGAGAAGCCGCCGAACTGGTGCCCGGCATAGGCCTGGGCCAGCGGCTCCGCCCCCTCCGGCACGGCATTGCCGGCCAGCACCGCAACGCCCGCCTCGCCCGCCAGCGCCTCCGCATCCAGCCCGAGCGCCGCCGCCAGCGCCGCGTTCACCCGGACCAGCCGCGGCGCCGCCACCGGCGTCGGCGGCAGGCGGGCATGGAAGCGATCCGGCAGGCGGGCATAGGTGTTGTCGAAGGGGAACAGGGGCATCGGGCGCTCCGCGGGCGAGCCGGGAAGATCGGCAGCCGGGATGCGAAGGGCAAGGCCACGCCAGGGTTGCACCGCCGCCGCCGCGGATCCCGCAGTGCCGTCGACGCCGCGGGCCATGCGCCGGCGCGACAGGCGACGGGCCTGCGCGGTCGTCCGCATGCGTGCGCCGCGCCGGCGGCTGCGATCCGCGCCGCTGCCCGCGGACCGGCGCCGGCCTCCCTGTCGAGGGCAGGGGGCGCTTGCGGCCCCGGGCCGCGCCGGCCTTCCTGCCCGGCCTTCAGCGCACCAGGCGCAGCGTGCCGGTCGCCGGGATCTCGCCGGCCGCCTTCTGCAGATTCAGCAGCTGCGCCGTCAGCGCCAGCACCGGCAGCGTCAGGTCCTCCCGCGCATCGGCTTCCGCCACCCACCAGCGGCTGCCGCGGTAATCCACCGCCATGCGGGCGCGCGGCGGCTTGTCCGGCCACAGCCGGAACAGCCGCGGCGTCGCCTCGCCGGTGCGGATGCGGACCGGCGTCCCCGCCTCCTCCAGCCGCTGCACCGCGCCGAGGAACTGGAACACCTCCCCGACCGAGCGGAGATACCAGGACAGCCCGGGCGCCGCGGCGCGGCCCGGCGCGATGGGGCGGTCCGCCACCTCCTCGGCGGTGCAGGGATTGCCTTCCTGCGCCATGGGGGAGATCTGCGGCGCCTCGGTATCCATCGCCAGCGCGCGGTAGCGGCCGCCGCCCTCGGCGACGCAGAGCGCGAGCTGCCCGACCGGGCGGTACAGCCGCCAGCCCGGCCCGTCCGGCCGCAGCGACACGCCGGGCTCGCGCAGCTCCGCCAGCATCTCCGGGGCGCTGGCCTGCGTCGCGGAGAAGCGCGGGCCGAGCGGCACGAGCCGGGTATAGCCGTTGAACTGCAGCCGGCCGTGCCGCGTCAGCGCCGCGACCGCCGCGGCGAAGGCGGCGCTGCCGGGCTCGTTCGGAATGGCGCTTCCGCCCGGCCCCTCGTCGAAGCGGGAGACCAGCAGGTGCAGCAGCAGCGCGTCCGGCAGCCCCTGGTCCGACAGCAGGCGGAACAGCGCGGGGTCGATCGGCCGCAGCAGGCCGCGGGCGAATTCCTGCCGGTCCAGCGGGCCGATGTCGAAGCTGGGATTGCTGGCGACCAGCCCGGCCGGCTGCACGCCGTTGTTCACCGCCGTCAGGTCGTAGCCGATGCCGGCCGAGGCGGTGAAGGCGCCGCGGATGGCGGCGATGGTGGAGAAATGCAGCGGCGCCCGGTCCCGCGCCCGCAGGATGTTCACCGCCAGCAGCGTATCGGCCGCCACTTCCAGGCTGTGGTTGTAGTCCACGCTGTGCTGGCCGATGACGCCGGACAGCGAGCAGCCGGACAGCAGCAGGCCGAGCAGGAGCGGCGGAAGGCGCCACCGGCGGTGCGGGGCGCCGGCCAGGGCTGGGGATGCCAGGATAGGGCATGCCCGGGCGGGACCTGCCGGGGCGGGACATGCCAGGCCGGGGCCGCCCGGACGCGCGACGCCGCCCGGCACGCCATGGCCGGCGGCGATCCGGGCCTCGGGGCGGCCGCGCACGCGGCGCTAACCCCGCAGCAGCGTGTCCGTCCGCCGGCGCAACTCGGCTTCCAGCCGTGCCGCGCCGCCATCCCGCAGCAGGGCGGTGAACTCCGCCCGGCGGCTCGCCAGCTCGCTGACCGTGCCGGCCAGGTAGACATCCACCACCCGCCAGGCCCCGCCCGCCTCCCGCATCAGGTAGTTCAGCGCCACCGGCTCGTCGCGCGGCCGGACCAGCTGGGTCCGCACCAGGCGATCGCCGCTCTGCAGCGGGCTCTCGCCCAGGGTCTGGAAGCTCTCGCCGCCGAAGCCGTCGAAGCGGTGCGCGAAGGTGGCGATCGACCAGTCGGAGAAGGCGCGGACCAGCGCCTGCTGCTCGGCCGGCTGCATCTGCGCCCAGGGCGGGCCGATGGAGATGCGGGCCATCGCCGGCAGGTTGAAGGCCGCCTCCATCGCCGGGCGCAGCCGCTGTTCCCGCCCGCGCACGCCCAGCCGCTGGGCGTTGCGCATGACGTCGAGCAGGACGGCGTGGAACCCTTCGATGACCTGCGCCGGCGCCGCCTGCGCCCGCGCGATGGCCGGCAGCAGGGCGAGGAAGGCGGGCAGGGTGCGGCGAGCGAGCATCGGCATGCCGCGCTGCCTAGGGCAAGGCCAGCCCAGCGGCAACGCCCGGGGACGTGAGGGTTTGGTCAGCCGCCCCCTCGGCCGCCCAGCACCCCGGCCGCCCGCAGCGCCGCGATCTCCGCCGCGCCATAGCCGTGCTCGGCCAGGATCGCCGCGGCATGCTCGCCGGGCGCCGGCGCCGGCCCGGGCGGCGCCTTGGCCTCGCCCGCCACCTGCAGGGGGCTGTCCACCGTCCAGCCGCCGGGCGCGGCCCGGACGGCGCCGGAGGCGCGGGCCTGCGGCGCCGCCACCGCGTCCTGCGTGGTCGCCACCGCATCGAAGGTCAGGCCGGCGGCGTCCAGCAGCGGTCGCCAGTCGGCCAGCGGCCGGGCGGCGAAGGCGGCATCCAGCAGCGCCGTCAGCGCCGGCGCATTCTCCCGCCGCAGGGCCTGGGTGGCGAAGCGCGGGTCGCCGCCCCAGCCGGGATCGCCCAGCACCGCCAGCAGCGCCGGCCATTGCCGCGCCTCGTTCAGCAGCGCCAGCAGGAACCAGCGGCCGCAGCCAGCCCGGTAGAGGTTGCCGAGCGCATTCGGCGCCTGCTCCCGCGGCGGGCGCGGGACGAATTGCGCGCCGTCCAGCGCCGCCTGCGCCATGAAGCCATTGGCCCAGAGCCCGGTGCCGAGCAGCGAGACATGCACCATCCCGCCCTGGCCCGTGCGTTCGCGGCGATAGAGCGCTGTGACGATGGCGCCATAGAGCGCGAGGCCGGTCGGGTGGTCGCCCATGCCGGCGACGCTGCGGCCGGGCGCCGCCTCGGCATGCGCGCGCACCAGGTCCATCAGCCCGCTGCGCGCCCAGTAGGCGGTGGCGTCGAAGCCGGTCTTGTCGGCCTCCGGCCCGGCCTCGCCATAGGCGGTCAGCGCGGCATAGACCAGGCGTGGGTTCCGCCCCAGCAGCGCGTCCGGCGCGATGCCGAGGCCGGCGCGGAGCCGCGGGACGGCGTTGGTGACGAAGACATCGGTGCGCTCGACCAGGCGGTGCAGCACCGCCTGGCCCTCGGGTTTCTTCAGGTCCAGCACCAGGCCGCGCTTGCCGCGGTTGTCCACCACCCAGGGGTAGTTGGTCTCGCCGCGCGGCTGGCCGGGCATGGTGGCCAGCGCGCGATAGGCATCGCCGCCGGGCGGCTCCAGCTTGATCACCTCTGCCCCGAAATCACCGAGGATGGTGGCGGCGGAGGGGCCGGCGACATAGCTGGCGGCGTCGATCACCCGCAGCCCGGCGAAGATCCCCTCCATCGCGTGCCTCCCCTGCCTCGCTACTGCTCCACGCTGCCCTGGGAGATGCCGGCCGGCGCCGCGGTGCGGCCGCCATCCACCGGATAGGCGACGCCGGTGATGTTGCCGGCGAGGTCGGAGAGCAGGAACATGACGAGATTCGCCACCTCCTCGGCCGTGCCGTAGCGGCGCAGAGGAATCCCCGAGGTGTAGCGCTGCTCCACGCTGTCGGGGTTGTTGGGCGAGACCTGCCTGGCGATGTCGCGCACCATGCGCGTGTCGATCGGCCCGGGGCAGACGGCGTTGACGCGGATGCCCTGCGGCCCGACCTCGGCCGCCGCCACCTTGGTCAGGCCGATGACCGCGTGCTTGGACGCGACATAGGCCGACATGCCGGCGGTGCCGACCAGCCCGGCGACGGAGGCGGTGTTGACCACCGCGCCGCGCCCCTGCTTCAGCATCGCCGGCAGCACATGCCGCAGGCCGAGGAAGACGCCCTTCACGTTCACGCCCATGACGGCGTCGTAGACGGCCTCGTCATATTCGGCGATGGGCGCCACCCTGCCCTCGATGCCGGCATTGTTGTGGAAGCCGTCCACCGTGCCGAAGGCATCCAGCGTCGCCTGGACATAGGCCTGCACCTCGGCGGCCTTGGTCACGTCGGCGGCGCGGAAGATCGCCGCGCGGCCGAGTTCCGCCGCCAGCGCCTGCCCAGAATCCGCGTCGCGGTCCACGATCGCCACCCTGCCGCCGCGCGCCACCACGCCGCGGCAGACCGCGGCGCCGATGCCGTTGGCGCCGCCCGTGACGATCACCGCCTTGCCCGTGAAGTCCATGTGTCGTTCCCCCTTCAGCCCGCGACGCGCCATTGCACCAGCGTATAGGGCGGCGTGGCGTCGTCATGCGGCTCGAACACCGCCTCGACATCGGCGCCGAGGGTCACCGGCGCGTCGGGCGGGACCAGCAGGTTGCCCACCATGCGCACGCCATCGGCCTCGGGCAGCTCGACCAGCACGATGGTATAGGGGCCGAAGCCCGTCAGCGCCGGATACACGGGGTGGTGCGGCCGCTGCCAGGACCAGATGCGGCCGCGCGGCGCCACCGCCTCCCACCCCAGGTCGAAGCTGTGGCAGCGGTGGCAGATCCATTCCGGGCCCCATTGGTGCTTCCCGCACGCCTTGCAGCGCTGGATCACCAGCCTGCCGGCCCGCGTGCCCTCCCAGAAGGGCTGCGTCAGCGGTTCGATGGCGGGCGCCGGCAGGCCCGAGGGGAGGGCATTGGGCAAAGCGGTGCTGCTCACAGGCTGGCCTCCGAGCCGAGGACGAGGCTGCTGACCGGCGTCACCATCGGCCCGCCGAGGACCGCGACGACATCGGCGCCGGGCACCTGGTTGCAGGCGGTGCCGCGCAGCTGCCGCACCGCCTCGTTCACCATCTCCAGCCCGTGCATGTAGCACTCCGCCAGGTTGCCGCCGCTGGTGTTCATCGGCATGCGGCCGGTGGGGGCGAGGAGGTTGTCCAATACAAGCTGTTCGTTGGCACGGCCGGGATCGACGAAGCCGTGCTCCACCAGGCTCAGCAGCACGCCGCCGGTGAAATTCTCATAGGCCTGCACCACGTCGCAATCCTGCGGGCCCAGCTTCGCCATGTCCCATAGGTTGCGCGCCACCGTCTTGAAATGGGCCGAGGCATAGTCGGGCGCGTTGTGCACGGGGGCGGCGCTGCGGTGGTGCCCGCCCTGCGCCGCGCCCAGCAGGTAGGTGGGCCTGTGCGGCAGGTCCTTCGCGCGGTCGGCCGGCACCACCAGCACCGCGCCCGCCCCGTCATTCTCCTGGCAGCAGTCGAACAGCCGGTGGAAGGGCTCGATGATCCAGCGGGAGGCGTCGTATTTCTCCTCCGTCAGCGGCCGGCCATTCATCACCGCGCGCGGGTTCGTCTGCGCATGGTGGTAGGACGCCATGGCGATCGCCCGCAGCGCCTCATGCCGGATGCCGTGGTCCGTCATGAACCGCGTGATCTTCATGGCGAAGCGCTGCGCCGGCGACATCAGGCCATAGGGCGCGAGGAAGGCATCGTCGCCGCCGACCGAGGCAAGCTGGTTGGCGCGGCCGTAGCGGGCGAACTGCCCCTGGGCGAGGGAGCGGAAGGCGATGACGCAATTGGCCATCCCCGACTGCACCGCCGCCGCGGCGTTCGCCACCGAAGCGGCGACGCCGCCGCCACCGCCGCCCCAATGCATGTTGGAGAAGCGGAGCTCATGGATGCCGAGCGCCGCCGCCAGCCGCACCGCCTCCGACCGGTCGCCGCCATAGGAGGCGAAGCCATCCACCTCCCGCGGGTCGATGCCGGCATCGCGGCAGGCCTCGAGGATGGCGATGAGCGCCAGCTTGAACTCGGCATCCGGCGACTGGCCGTGCCTGTAGTAGGTCGTCTCGCCGATGCCGGCGATCGCGACCTTCCCCCGCAGCGTGCGCTCGCTCATGCGGCCCGCTTTCCTCCGGTGGCTTCCTTGGACGTGGCGACATGGTAAGCCTGCTATCCATCGCCCGGCAACGGCGGCCATCGACGGGGTGGCCCGGTTCACCCGATGCCGGGACGGGAGCGGGAGCAGGAGGACGCGCCATGGATTTCGGCCTTTCGCCCGAGCAGGAGGCGATCCGGGAGGGCGTGGCCGCCACCTGCCGCCGCTTCGGCGACGACTACTGGCGCGACTGCGAGGCGGAGGCGCGCTTCCCCCGCGAATTCCACCAGGCCATGGCGGCGGGCGGCTGGCTCGGCATCACCATGCCCACGGAACATGGCGGCGCCGGGCTCGGCGTGACCGAGGCGGCGATCATGATGCACACCGTCGCGCGATCGGGCGGCGGGATGGCCGCCGCCTCCTCGCTCCACATCAACATGTTCGGCCCGCATCCCATCGTGGTGCATGGCACGCCGGCGCAGCAGGCGCGCTGGATCCCGCCGCTGGTCGCCGGCACCGACCAGGCCTGCTTCGGCGTGACGGAGCCGAATGCCGGGCTGGACACCACCAGCATCGCCACCTTCGCCCGCAAGGTGCCGGGCGGCTACCGCGTCAACGGGCGGAAGATCTGGACCAGCACCGGGCAGGTGGCGAACAAGATCCTGCTGCTGACGCGCACCACCCGGAAGGAGGAGGCGCGGCGGCCGACCGAGGGCATCACCCTGTTCTACACCGACCTCGACCGCACGCGGGTAGAGGTGCAGCGGATCCCGAAGATGGGCCGCGCCGCGGTCGATTCGAACATGGTCTTCATCGACGACCTGTTCATCCCGGAGGCCGACCGGATCGGCGAGGAAGGCCGCGGCTTCGCCTACCTGCTGGACAGCCTGAACCCGGAACGCATCCTGGTCGCGGTGGAGGCCATCGGCATCGGCCAGGACGCGCTGGACCGCGCCGCCCGCTATGCCCGCGAACGCGTGGTCTTCGGCCGGCCCATCGGCCAGAACCAGGCCATCCAGCATCCGCTGGCGGAACGCTGGACCGCGCTGGAGAGCGCCCATCTGATGGCGATGAAGGCGGCCTGGCTCTACGACCAGGGCCGGCCCTGCGGGGCGGAGGCGAATGCGGCCAAGCTGCTGGGCGGCCGCGCCGGCTACGAGGCCTGCCTGCAGGCGGTGCTGACGCATGGCGGCATGGGCTATGCCAAGGAATACGTGGTGGAACGGCTGCTGCGGGAGGTGATGATCACCCGCATCGCGCCGGTCTCGGAACAGCTCGTGCTCTCCTTCATCGCCGAAAGGGTGCTGGGCCAGCCGAAGAGCTATTGAGCCGGCCGATCAGAACTCGCGGCGCGGGACGACGGCGCGCTTGAGCCGCCGCCGCGGCGCGGGGCACCGTCCCCCGGAAGGGAGGCCCTTGCCATGCCCGCCACCGCCGCGCTGCCATCCCGGCCGCATCCCGGCGCCGCCATCCCGGACCGCCTGGGCATCCGCACGCCGGCGGATGCGGTCGACGCGACCATCGTCCTCGGCGCGGCGCCGTACTGGATCTGGTTCTGGCTTCAGGGCAGCCAGTTCCATGGGCTGCTGATCTCCCACGCCGTGCTGCTGTGGATCCTCATGCGCGGCATCCGGGACATCGGCCGCAGATACCCCGAGCGGAGCCTGACCCTGGCCAGCAGCGGCGTCTTCGCGTGCCTCTTCGTCCTCTGGAAGGTGCTGTTCACCGACGTCGCCCGCCACTGAAGGCCGGACCGGACCGGGCCTGGGCCTCCGTCGCCGCCCGTGGCCGGGCCGGGGACGCGGGCGGCGACCGCGCCGCGCCGGCGGCCGTGCCGGCCGGGTCGGACCCGCGAGCGCGACCTCGTCCGGCTGCCATGTCCCTGGCGCATGTCAGCTTGGCTTGCCCCGACCTCCGGCGGCAGCGATAAGCGGCAGGGGAACGCCAAGGGGCCGATGCAGCAGCACCTCGACGCCGCGATGCGGCGGAACCTCCTCCTTCTCGCCGCCTGCCAGGCGATCGGGCAGGCCGGCAACACGATGATGTTCGCCGCGACCGCGCTCTCCATCGTCACCTTCTTCCCGATGCGCGACCTGGCGACGCTGCCGGTGACGCTGCAGCATCTCGGCGTCATGCTCTCGGTCTTCCCGGCCGGGCTGCTGATGCAGCGGATGGGGCGGCGCTTCGGCTTCCGCGTCGGCTCGGTCTTCGGCATGGCGGGCGCGACGGTGGTCGGCAGCGGCCTGTACCTGGCGAATTTCTACCTGATGTGCCTCGGCGGGCTGATCCTCGGCTATGCCGTGGCCAGCCTGCAGATGTACCGCTTCGCCGCGGTGGAACTCGCCCCGCTGGCCTACCGGGCCAAGGCCATCTCCTGGGTCACCGCCGGCGGCGTGGTCGCCGGCGTGCTCGGGCCCAGCCTGGTGCGGCTGACGCATGACCAGTGGGTGCCGCTGTACCTGGCGACCTATGCCGCCATGGTCGGCATCCATGTGACCGTCTTCATCGTGATGGGCTTCATCCGCTTCCCGACCATGCAGGGGGCGCAGGCGAATGGCGGCACGCCGGCCGCCGACCTGCCGCCGCCCCGCCGCCTGGCCGAGATCGCGGCGCAGCCCCGCTTCATCGTCGCCGTTGTCGCCGCCATGGTGGCCTACGGCACCATGTCCTTCCTGATGAGCGCCTCGCCGCTGGCCATCGTCGCCTGCGGGCTGCCGCACACGGAAGCGCACTGGGTCATCTTCCTGCATGTGATGGGCATGTTCGTGCCGGCCTTCTTCACCGGCCACCTCATCACTCGCTTCGGCACGCTGGAGGTGATGCTGGCCGGCGTCGCCATCCTGCTGGCAGGCATCGCCACCGCCATGGCCGGGCTGACCGACTGGCATTTCCGCATCGCGCTGACGCTCAACGGCGTCGGCTGGAATTTCCTGTTCGTGGGCGCCACCACCATGGTGACGACCTGCTACCGACCGAATGAGCGCGGCAAGGTCCAGGCGCTGAACGACTTCCTGGTCTTCGGCACCACGGCCAGCTCCAGCTTCCTCGCCGGCTTCCTGCAGGAACGGCTGGGCTGGTTCCCGCTGAACCTCTACTCGCTGGCGCTGGTCGCGGTGGCGGCGGTCGCGGTGTGCTGGGCCTATGCGCAGCGCCGGCCGGTGGCGGCCTGACCGGCCAGCCGCATGCCGGGCCCCACGCCCTATGACCGCATCGGCGGGGAGGCGGGCATCCGCCGCCTGGTCGGCCGCTTCTACGCGCTGATGGACACGCTGCCCGCGGCCGCCGCCTGCCGCGCCATCCACCCGGCAAGCCTCGCCGGCTCGGAACAGAAGCTGTTCGAGTATCTCACCGGCTGGCTCGGCGGCCCGCCGCTCTTCGTCGAACGGCACGGCCCGCCCATGCTGCGGCGGCGCCACCTGCACGCGCCGATCGCCGGGCCGGAGATCGAGGGCTGGCTGCTCTGCTTCCGCCAGGCCTGGGCGGACACGGTGACCGATGCGGCGCTGACCGAAGCGGTGCCGCCGCAGGTTGAAGGCCTCGCCCGGCACATGCGCAACCGCGCCGACGCGGCCTGAGGCGGGCGCCGCCGCCGGCCCCATGCCCGCTGGCGCCCGGCGGGGCAGGACCGGGGCCCGCCGGCCGCGCCACCATGCGCCGGCCCGGTCGCCATCGGACAATCGGACATGACGGCGCGCTTCGTCGGGGGCGAGGATGCCGGCACCGGCGGGGTCGCCACCCCGCACCCGGCACGGGTCGCCGCGGGCATCGTCGGGTCGCATCCGGCGGGCCGCGGAGCCCTGGCTGGGGGCGCGCGGCGGGGCGGCGGGGATGACGGCGTGTCGCCGCGGCAGCGGCCATGCCGCCCGGCCTGCGCCGGGCAGCCCCGCCTCGGGCGCACCCCGCCTCGGCTGGCCAAGCCGCGGCGGCCGGGGCAAAAGCGCGCGGCGATTCGGGGCGGGGGTGCATGGCGGACCGGGTGATGCTGACGGGGGGGACCGGTTTCCTGGGGTCGTCCATCGCCCGCGCGCTGGTCGGGGCGGGCCATGCCGTGCGGGCCCTGGCCCGGCCGGGCACGCCGCGGGACGTCCTGGCCGGCGTGCCGGTGGAGTTCTGCCCCGGCGACCTGACCGATGCCGCCTCCCTGTCCGCCGCCCTGCGCGGCTGCTCCGCGCTCATCCATTGCGCGGCCGACTACCGGATCTGGGTGCCCGATCCAGCGCGCATGGCGGCGGTGAACGTGACGGGGACCGAGGCGGTGATGCGCGCCGCCCTGGCCGAGGGCTGCCGCCGCGTGGTGCATGTCTCCTCCGTCGCCACCCTCAAGCCGCGCGCCGATGGCAGCCCGGCGACCGAGGCGGATGCCGCCCGGCCGGAGGAGGCGATCGGCCCCTACAAGCGCAGCAAGACCGCGGCGGAGCGGGTGGTCGAGCGGCTGGTGGCCGAGGCGGGGCTGCCGGCGGTGATCGTGAATCCGTCCACCCCCATCGGTCCGCGCGACCGGCGGCCGACCCCGACCGGTCGGGTGATCCTGGAGGCGGCGCGGGGGAAGCTGCCGGCCTATGTCGATACCGGCCTGAACCTGGTGCATGTCGAGGACGTGGCCGCCGGCTGCGTCGCCGCGCTGGACCGTGGGACGGTGGGGGAGCGGCATGTCCTCGGCGGCCAGGACGTGCCGCTGGGCGAGATGCTGGCGCATATCGCCGCGCAATTCGGCCGCGGCCGGCCGGTGCGGCTGCCGCGCGCGCCGCTCTGGCCCGCGGCGCTGGTGGCGGAGGCGGCGGCGCGGGTCACCGGGAGGGAGCCGATGCTGACCCTGGACGGGCTGCGGATGGCCGGCCACCGGATGTATTTCAGCAGCGCCAAGGCGGAGCGCGTGCTGGGCTACCGGGCGCGCCCCTGGCAGGCGGGCGTGTCGGACGCGATCGCCTGGTTCCGTGGGGCCGGGATGCTGGCATGAGCGGACCAGGAGCGGTCCAGGCCGGGTGCCGGCCTGGTGGGGGAGCACGAGGGGGCGACGCCCCCTCGTCGGGCTGTCCATGATCTGGCTCGCGCTCGCGGCCTGCCTCGCCTGGCTGGTCCTGCTGTTCGGCCGCGGCTGGTTCTGGCTGGCCCGCGACGACGACCGCGACGCGGTTTCGCTGCCCGACCCCGCCGCCTGGCCAAGCGTGACGGCGGTGGTCCCGGCGCGGGACGAGGCGGCAACGATCGGCATCACCGTCGCCTCCCTGCTGGCGCAGGACTATCCGGGCGAATTCCGGCTGGTGGTGGTGGATGACCGCTCCTCGGACGGCACCGGCGATGTCGCGCGCGCCGCGGCGGCCGGCGATCCACGGCTGCTGGTGGTGCGGGGCGGGGCGCGGGCGGCGGGCTGGACCGGCAAGCTCTGGGCGCTGGAGCAGGGGCTGCGGGAGGCCCTGGCCGAAGGCATGGCCCCCGCCCCGGACTACCTGCTGTTCACCGATGCCGATATCCGCCATGCGCCGGACAGCCTGCGGATGCTGGTGCGGCGGGCGGTGCATGGGCGGCGGGTGCTGGTCTCGCTGATGGCGCGGCTGCGCTGCGACAGCGCGGCGGAGCGCTGGCTGGTGCCGGCCTTCATCTTCTTCTTCCAGATGCTCTACCCCTTCCGCTGGTCGAACGACCCGCGCGCGCGCACCGCCGCGGCGGCGGGCGGCTGCGTGCTGCTGGACCGCGGGGCCTTCGCGGCGGCGGGCGGCCTCGGCCCGATCCGCGGGGCGCTGATCGACGACTGCGCCCTGGCGCGGCAGATGAAGCGGCAGGGGCCGATCTGGCTGGGCCTCAGCGCGCCCGATGACCGGAGGGGCGAAGCCCCCGAAGGGCTGAATCGGCCGCGCCAGGCTGCGCGGGTGGAAAGTCTTCGCCCCTACGAGACGGTCGGGCCGATCCGGCGGATGGTGGCGCGCACCGCCTATGCCCAGCTCGGCTACAACCCCGCCCTGCTGGCCGGCATGCTGCTGGCGCTGGCGCTGGTCTTCCTGGCGCCGCCGCTGCTGGCGCTGTTCGCCGGCGGCCTGGCCTCGGCGCTGGGCGGGCTGGCCTGGGCGGCGATGGCTGTGGCTTTCCTGCCGACGCTCCGGCGATTCGGCCTTTCCCCCCTGCGCGGCATCGCCCTGCCCGGAATCGCGCTCGCCTACATGGCGTTCACGCTGGACTCGGCGCTGGCCGAATGGCGGGGCCGCGGCGGCATGTGGAAGGGAGAAGCGGGCCCGAGAATGGATGGAGACGCCGGTTCGCGGGTGAATTGAGCCACACTGCCGCATGAAAGCTACAACACGTGGTTGCTTCCGTCTTCGCAACCGCGAAAAAGCGACGTATCCGATCTGACATGGCGTCATGCCGCACCGGCCCCGCAGGGCCGTCGCGGCTGACCGGGGGATTGTTCGACTTGTCGAATATACAGGACCTGGCCGCAATGGCGGCGCGTCCGGACCTCACGCTGATGGCGCCGGCGGGGCCGCAGGGGCAGGGAGGTCTGGAGGCCGCGATCGGCCGCGCCACCGACCACCTGCTGCGGCGCCAGCAGGCCGACGGCCACTGGGTGTTCGAGCTGGAGGCGGATGCCACCATCCCCGCCGAATACCTGATGCTGTGCCGCTTCTTCGGGAAGCGCGACCCGGCGCGTGAGATGCGGATCGGCCGCTACCTTCGCCGGATCCAGGCGCAGGAGGCGGCGACGGCCGGCGGCGGCTGGCCGCTCTTCCATGGCGGGCCGCTCGACATCTCCTGCTCGGTGAAGGCGTATTTCGCCCTGCGGCTGGTGGGCGACGCGCCGGGCGCGCCGCACATGCTGCGCGCCCGCGACGCCATCCTGCGGGCCGGCGGGGCGGAGAAGTCGAACGTCTTCACCCGCGCGACCCTGGCGCTGTTCGGCCATGTGCCCTGGCACGCCGTGCCGGTCATGCCGCCCGAGATCTGCCTGCTGCCGCGCTGGTTCCCCTTCCACCTGTCGAAGGTCAGTTACTGGGCGCGCACCGTGCTGGTGCCGCTGACGGTGGTGATGGCCCGCCGGCCGCAGCCCCTGGCCGAGACCGGCGTGACCCTGGACGAGCTGTTCGTCACCCCGCCCGGGCAGGTGCGCCGCTGGCCCGGCGGCGCGCATGCCGCCGAGCCCTGGCGGACCCTGTTCGGCGCGCTGGACCGCGTGCTGCAGCGGACCCAGCATCTGTTCCCCGCCGCCAGCCGCGCCCGCGCCGAAGCCAAGGCCGAGGCCTTCGTGACCGAGCGGCTGAACGGCGAGGACGGGCTGGGGGCGATCTATCCGGCCATGGCCAACGCCATCTGGATGTATCACTGCCTGGGCGTGCCGGCGGACGACCCGCGCGTCGTCACCGCCTGGGCGGCGGTGGAGAAGCTGGTGATGGACCGGCCGGCCGAGGACACGCCGCGGGGCGAGCGCCCGGCGGAGACCTATGTGCAGCCCTGCCTGTCCCCCATCTGGGACACCGCCCTGGTGGCGCATGCCCTGCTGGAAACCGGCGATCCGCGGGCCGAGGCGGCGGTGACCCGCGGCCTGTCCTGGCTGCTCGACCGGCAGGTGACGGATGTGGTTGGCGACTGGGCCGAGCAGCGGCCGGGCCTGCCGCCCGGCGGCTGGGCCTTCCAATATGCCAACCCGCACTACCCGGACGTGGACGACACGGCGGTGGTGGTGCTGGCGCTCGACCGGGCGCGGAAGCAGCTGGGCGATGCCGGGCCGGGCATGGCGCGGGCCATCGCCCGGGCGACCGACTGGGTGGTGGGCATGCAGTCGAAGGGCGGCGGCTGGGGCGCCTTCGATGCCGACAACACGCATCACCACCTGAACTCCATCCCCTTCGCCGACCACGGCGCGCTGCTCGACCCGCCAACCGCCGACGTCTCCGGTCGCTGCCTGGCGATGCTGGCGCAACTCGGCCATGGGATGGACCATGCGCCGACCCGGCAGGCGGTGGACTACCTGCTGGCGGAGCAGGAGCCGGACGGGTCCTGGTACGGCCGCTGGGGCGTGAACTACGTCTACGGCACCTGGTCGGCCGTCACCGCGCTGAACGCCGCCGGCCTGCCGCCCGACCACCCGGCGATGCGCCGCGCGGTGGCCTGGCTGAAGGCCCGGCAGAACGAGGATGGCGGCTGGGGCGAGGACGGCTTCACCTATCCGCGGCGTGGCGGCACCCGGGCCGATACCGACGTGGTCATGGGCCCGAGCAGCGCCAGCCAGACCGCCTGGGCCCTGCTGGCGCTGATGGCCTGCGGCGCGGTGGACGACGCGGCGACCGAGCGCGGCGCCCGCTGGCTGCTGGCACGGCAGCAGGCCGACGGGTCCTGGCCGGAGGAGGACTACACCGGCACCGGCTTCCCGCGCGTCTTCTACCTGCGCTACCACGGCTATGCGCAGCTCTTCCCGCTCTGGGCGCTGGCGCGGCTGCGGACGCTGAAGCGGGGCAATTCCCGGCACGTCCCGCACGGGCTCTGACGCCGCAGGGCCTGGCGCCACGGGGCCCTGGCGCCGGCCCGGGGCGGATGGGGCCGGTCGTTGGTGGTGTCCGCGTGGCCGGGCCCGGGCGATCAGGCCCGCGCCGCTGGCGCGATGCCCGGGTGGCGCGACGCCCAATTGGCGCGATGCCCGGGCACCAGCCGCCGCGGCGATCGCGGCGCCTGGCCCGGGTTGAGCCATCCGGGTTCGGTGAAACCCCGGGCAGCGGTTAACGGAATATGGCGGGATTGTGGAATTCCGGCTGCATCCGCGGCGGCCGCAGTCTATACTGCACCGCAGCAAGTCCGGCGGAGGTCCCCCCCTAGCCATGCCCCTCTCCTCGATCCTTGCCGTCGTCGGCATGCGGTCCGAGGCGGCGCTGTTGCCGCAGGAGATGCCCGTCATCGTCAGCGGCGGCGACCCTGCCCGGCTGCGCGACCTGCTGCGGCAGGCGCCGCCGGGACTGACCGGCGTGCTCAGCTTCGGCATCGCCGGCGGGCTCGACCCCTCGCTCGGCTGCGGCGACTTGGTGGTGGCGACCAAGGTGCGTGGCGCCGGCGGCGCCTGGTCGGCGGACCTCGGCTGGTCCGCCCAGCTGGCGCGGCGCTGCGGTGCCCGGCTGGGGATGGTGGCCGGCGCCCCCGCGGTGGTGGGCGAGCCCGCCCGCAAGCGGGCCCTGCGCGCCGCGACCGGCGCGCTGGTGGTGGACCTGGAGACCGAGGCGGCCGCCGCCTTCGCGGCGTCCCGCGGGATGCCCTTCGCGGCGCTGCGGGCCGTGGCCGACACGGCGGAGGAGGTGCTGCCGCGCGCCGCCGCCGTCGGCCTGACGCCGGATGGACGGCCGGCGGCGGGACGCGTGGCGCTGGCCCTGCTGCGGCAGCCGCGCGAACTGGGCGCGCTGCTGACCGTGGCCAAGCGCAGCCGCGTGGCCCTGCAGGCGCTGGGCGGCGCGCAGGACGCGCTGCGGCAGGCCTGCACGGCCTAAGGGCCGCGGTTGCCTGGGAAGGGCTCTGCCCCTCCCGAGACCCCTCCCAGCAAGTGCCGAAGGGCCCTTAGATCCCTCTCAGTCCACGAAGCCGGGGGTCCGGTGGGTCGGTTCGATCCCCGGCGCCGGGGATGCGGGGGAGGCAGCGTCGTCCCGGCGACGGCGCAGCGTCACCCGCACGCCTCCAGCAGCCATTCCCGGAAGGCCGCGACCTTCGGCACCTGCCGCTGCGCCCGTCGGTAGCCGAGATGGTGCAGCACGCGCTCCACCGCCCGGAACCGCCCGCCGCCCAATTCCGCCAGCCCGCCGCTGGTCAGTTCCGCTGCCGCCAGCCGCGTGCTCTCCAGCGCCACGCCGATGCCCTGCGCCGCCGCGGCGATCGCCATGGCCGCGCGGTCGAAGGACGGCCGCGCGCCGGCGGGCGCCGCCGCCAGCCCGTTCAGCGCCAGCCAGTCCTCCCACCGCACCGGGCTGAGCACCGATTCGATCAGCCGCAGCCCCGCCGGCAGCGCCGGCCCCGACAGGTCCAGCCCCGCCGCCAGCGCCGGCGCGACCAGGGGCACGACCCGCTCGATCCCCAGCGGCTCCACCGCCATCCCCGGCTGCGCGGGCGCGGCGCCATAGGCGATGAGGAGGTCGATCTCCGGCTGCCGCGCCAGGTCCACCGGGGCGGCGCTGGCGGTGACCCGGATGGCGAGGCCGGGATGCCGCGCCAGGAAGCCGGGCAGCCGCGGCCCGAGCCAGTTGGCCGCGAAGGACGGGACGCAATGCACCGCCAGCGCCTCCGCCTCGGGCGCCGGCCGCAGCGCGGTGCAAGCGGCGGCGATCTCGTCCAGCGCCGGCGTCAGCCGGGCGAGCAGCGCCCGCCCCTCCGCCGTCGGCTCCACCCCCTGCCCGCTGCGGCGGTGGAACAGCCGCCGGCCCGCCCAATCCTCCAGCGCCCGCACCTGGTGGCTGACCGCCGAGGCGCTGAGGTTCAGCTCCGCCCCGGCCAGGGCGAAGCTCTCATGCCGCGCCGCCGCCTCGAAGGCGCGGAGGGCGGAGAAGGCGGGCAGGCGGCGCATCGGCGACCCATGAATCGGATTCAGCACCACCTGAACACGCCGCGTTTGTCAACGCTCGGGCGCCGGGGCATGACAGGCGCGCCGAGGGTAGGAGAGGAACGAGCCATGCTCGACAGCGTCCAGGGGCGGAACCGCGTCTCGATCTACCAGCCGGAGCAGGACGGGCTGATCTTCCCGGAAATCCCGAATTTCGCGTCCTTCGCCGAGGAGCGGGCGTACCGCAAGCAGCACCTGGTCGCCGCCACGCGGGCCTTCGGGATGCATGGCTTCGACTACGGCTTCGCCGGGCACCTCACGGTCCGCGACCCGGAGCATCCGGACCTCTACTGGACCAACCCGATGTGCGTGCACTTCTCCCAGGTCAGGATGTCGAACCTGATCCTGGCCGACCATGACGGCCGGGTGGTCGAGGGGAAATACGCCATCAACCGCGCCGGCTTCGTGCTGCACGCGGCCGTGCACCAGGAATACCCGGACATCGTGGCGATGTGCCACGCGCACACCACCTACGGCACTGCCTGGTGCGCGACCGGCCGGCCGCTCGACATGATCAGCCAGGATGCCGCCGCCTTCTACAACAACCACGCGGTCGTCGGCGCCTCGGCCGGCGCCGTCGCGGTGGAGCGCGAGAGCGGCTGGTCGGTGGCGAAGGAGATCGGCCGGGTCCGCGGCGTGCTGCACCAGAACCACGGCCTGCTGACCTGCAGCAGGCATAGCATCGACGACGCCGCCTTCTGGTTCATCGCGCTGGAGCGCGCCTGCCAGCAGCAGCTGATGGTCGAGGCGACGGGCATCAAGCCGCAGCTCCTCTCGGCCAAGACGGCGCAGTACAGCCAGGACCATGTCGGCAACGACTTCATCGGCTGGCTGCATTTCCAGACGCTCTACAACCAGATCGCCGCGACGCAGCCGGACATGTTCGACTGAGGATCGGCCGCGCCGCGGCGTCGCGGGGGACGCGCGCCGCGGCCGGTGGGGCTGCAGGGCTGGCCGGTGGCGTCGGCCGGCGGGGCGCTGCAAGCGCTGCGCGCGATGCCCGGGCGGGGCGCGCCGGCCAGGG
>NZ_SMOA01000500.1 GCF_004353985.1 Paracraurococcus ruber
TGTCAACGGTCCGCGGAAACTCCCCAGAAGTGGGCCGGCAAAATTCCCCACTGGCTGGGCATCGGTGATCAGCCGGCGCGTTGATCGGCGACTTCCTGGATTTTTGGTGGCCGGCCGCGACGTCTCGGCGGTAGCGCTGGTGGCGGCTGGATGAGGGCTTTGGAGCGGACGTGCTCGGGGATGAGTTCCGCGTGCTGCCGGAGGCGGTAGCTGGCGCCCTCGATCTGCACGACGACGGCGTGGTGGAGCAGGCGATCGAGCAGGGCGGTGGCGACGACGGGGTCGCCGAAGATCTGGCCCCATTCGGCGAAGCCACGGTTGGAGGTCAGGATCATGGCGCCCTTCTCGTAGCGGGCGTTGACCAGCTGGAAGAACAGGTTGCCGCCGCCTGGGACGACGGGGAGGTAGCCGATCTCATCGACGATCAGCAGCGCGAAGCGGCTGTAGAAGCGGATCTTCTCGCGGAGCGAGCCCTCGCGTTCGGCCCTGGCCAGGGTGCCGACGAGGTCGGCGAGGCTGATGAAATGGACGCTGCGGCCGGCCTTCACCGCCTCGATGCCGAGGGCGATGGAGAGGTGGGACTTGCCGGTGCCGGGCGGGCCGGTGAAGTGGACCACCTCGTGGCGGGTGATGAAGTCAAGCCCGGCCAGGGCGAGGATGCGGTTGCGGTCGAGCGAGGGCTGGAAGGCGAAGTCGAAGCCAGACAGGGTCTTCATGGTCGACAGCCTGGCCATGACCAGGGCGGTCTTGATGCGGCGGTTCTCGCGCAGCGTCAGTTCGTCGACCAGCAGGGTGTCGATGGCCTCGAGGGTGCCGATCTCGCCGCGCTCGACCTGGCGGAGCACGGCGTCGAGGCATTCGAGGGCGCGCGGCATGCGCAGCCCGACCAAGCTGCGCTTGATGCGGTCGACGATGGACAGCGTCGGGTCGGTGCCGGCCATCAGGCGTTACCCTGGACGGCAAGGGCCCGGCCGACGGCGTCGTAGAAGTCGAGCGAGCGACGGGCGACCTGGTCGCCGGCGCGCGGCATCACTACCGGCGCCTCGGCGCTGGTGCGGCTGGCGCGTGCCGCGACCCTGCGATGGGCTGGGTCGACGCGGGTGTGGCCCCGGCCCTCGAGCGGGATGTGGCTGGCGATGATCACGCCGTCCTCGAGGATGCGGATCTCGTCGACCAGGGAATGCACCTCCAGCACGCGGCGGCGGGCGGTGTCGGGGACGCTGTAGGCATTGCCACCGACGCTGACCATGCCCTCGTGCGAGACCCGGCGCTCCAGTTTCAGTACGGCGCGATAGGGGCCGACCGGCAAGCGCAGCGTCGGCCGCTCCTCGGCGAAGGCCTCGTTCACCACGCGCCGGGTGGTGGCGTGCACCCGCAGGTTGGCGACGGTGTCGAGCCAGTGGCGCAGCTGCTGGTTCAGGTCGTCGAGGTTGCGGAAGCTGCGGCCGAGGAAGAAATCCTCGCGGATGTAGCGGAAGGGCCGCTCGACCTTGCCTTTGGTCTTGGCGCGGTAGGGGCGGCAGGCCCTGGGCTGGAAGCCGTAGTGACGCGCCAGGTCGAGCAGGCTGCGGTTGTAGATGACCAGCCCGTCGGGATCCTCGCCGGTGACGGCGGTTTTCATCCGGTCGTACAGGATTTCCCGCGGCGCCCCGCCGATCGCCTCGAAGGCGGCGACGTGGCAGCGCAGGACGCTCTGCAGGTCCTGGTGCTGGATGAAGCGGGCCCAGATCAGCCGCGAATAGCCCAGCACCATCGAGAACAGCCAGACGATGCGCTTGCTGCCCGGGTCGTCGGTGAAGGTCACCTCGAAGCGTGCCAGGTCGACCTGCGCCTGCTCGCCGGGCGGCGTCTCGAAGCGGACCTCGAAGACCTGTGGCTGTTGGGGCCGCAGCCCCTGCACGGCGCGCTTGACCGCGGTGTAGCCACCGGCGAAGCCGCGCTCGCTGAGCTCGCGCAGCAGCCGGGTGGCGGTCAGGCCAGGATAGGCCGTCAGTCGCTCGCGCAGGTAGTCGAGGTAGGGGTCGGTCACCCGTGCCCTTGGCTGCCGCGGTCCGTAGACCGGCGGCTCCAGGCCGCGCGCGATGTATTTCCGCACGGTCTTGCGGTCGATGCCGAGCTGGCGGGCGATGGCCGTCGGGCTCAGGCCCTGCCGGTGGAGTTCCAGGATCATGACGGTGTTCCCAAGTCGCAGCACCGATG
>NZ_SMOA01000501.1 GCF_004353985.1 Paracraurococcus ruber
CGGCCGCTGCTGCTGGCGGGGCTGGCGGCGCCGGGCCTCGCCCGCGCGCAGCCGGCCTGGGCGCCGGACCGGCCGGTCACCCTGCTGCATGGCTTCGGCCCGGGCGGCGCGGCGGACACCATCTGCCGCATCCTCGCCCCGCCGCTGGGCGAGGCACTGGGCCGCCCCGTCGTCGTGGAGCCGCGGCCGGGCGCCGGCGGCAACATCGCCAGCGCCGCCCTGGCCCGCGCCCCGGCCGATGGCCATGCCCTGGGCCTGCTCACCGGCAGCCATGGCGTCGCCGCCGCCTTCGGCCGGACCAGCGGGTTCGAGCCGGTGGACGGCTTCGCCTGGCTCAGCCTGTTCCTGCGCTACGCCTTCGTGCTGGTGGCGCGCGCCGACGGGCCTTTCGCCGACCTCGGCGCGCTGGTGGCGGCGGCGCGGGCGCGGCCGGGCGCGGTGCAATACGGCACGCTCGGCCCCGGCTCCTCCCACCACCTGACCGGGGAGCTGTTCTCGGCCGCGGCCGGGATCACGCTGGCGCAGGTGCCCTACCGCAGCGATGTCGCCGGCATCACCGGCGTGCTGGGCGGCGAGTTGCCCCTGATGCTGAGCACCACGGTCGGCGCCATGGGGCTGCTGGGGGATGCGCGGCTGCGCGGCCTGGCGGTGACGGCGGACCGCCGCAGCGGCCGCTTCCCCGCCATCCCGACGGTGGCCGAGAGCGGCTTTCCCGGCTTCCGCAGCTATACCTGGGCCGGGCTGGCGGCGCCCGCCGGCACGCCGGCGCCGGTGCAGGCGGCGATCCATGCCGCGCTGCTGCGCGCCCTGGCGCAGCCGGCCATCCGCGCCCGGCTGGAGGAGTTGACGGATGGCGAGGTGGAGCCGAGTCCGCCGGGCGCGCCGACGCGCGCGCTGGTGGCCGCGGAGATCGAATCCTGGCGGGGGCTGATCCGCGCAAGGAGCCTGAGCGCGGATTGATGCGCCCGGGCCGGCATCGCTGCGGTGCCGCCCGCATCCGCCATGCGACGGCGGATGGCACGCAGGCTTGAGCGCAGCCCGCCGGAGCGTCTGATCCACGACGCGGCCGCACACGCCAGGCTGCGAGGCGCCTTGACGCCCGGCCCGGCCCGGCCCAGGGCGTGGGACACCGGCCGCGGCCCTTGGCGCCGCCGTGGTCGCGGGTCAGCCCGCGGCGGCGCGCGCCAGCGCGAAGGCTTCCAGCACCGTCGCCGCCCGCACCGCCATGCGGTCCCCCGGGAACACCCGCCGCACCGCCCGCGTCCCCGCCGCCGTGGCGACGCCGAGATGCACGAGGCCGACCGGCTTGCCCGGCGTCGCGCCGCCCGGCCCGGCGATGCCGGTGCAGCTCACCGCCACCTCGGCGCCGCTGCGGGCCAGCGCGCCTTCCGCCATGCGCCGCGCCACGCTGTCGCTGACCGCGCCATAGCCCTCGATGACGCCCATCGGCACGCCCAGCAGGTCGCGCTTCGCCTCGTTGGAATAAGTGACGAAGCCATGCGTCACCACGGCGGAGCTGCCGGCGATGGCGGTCAGCGCCGCGGCGATCAGCCCGCCGGTGCAGCTTTCGGCGGTGGCCAGGCGCCAGCCGCGCGCCCGCAGCAGGTCGAGCAGCGCCGCGGCCTCGGCCAGGGTGTCCTCGGGCAGCATCGCGGCACTCCTCACAACAGGCCCGGGGGCAGCACCTGCCGCAGCGCCAGGATCAGCGCCGCCGCGAGCCCGCCGGCCACCAGGTCGTCCAGCATCACGCCATGCGCGCCATGGCGGCGATCCGCCCAGCCCACCGGGCCGGGCTTGGCGATATCGAACAGCCGGAACAGCAGGAAGGCCAGCAGCACGCCCCAGGGCCCGGCGCCGGCCGGCAGCGCGGCGAGGGCCAGGAGCTGCCCGGCGCCCTCGTCCACCACCACCCAGTTCGGGTCGGCGGCGGTGTCATCCCCCAGCAGCCGCCGCGTCGCCCACCAGCCCAGCGCCGCCAGCGCCAGGGCCAGCAGCAGGCAGGCCATGGGCCCCAGCAGCACCGCCGGCAGCACCAGCGCCGAGCCCCAGCTTCCCGGCGCCGGCCGCAGCCGCCCGGTGCCGCCCATGGTCGCCACCCACCAGGCCAGGCGCTGCTCCGGCCGCATGCGCGGTGCCGGCGCGCGCCGCCGCCACGGCCCGCGGGCGCCGGGCGGCACGCCGC
>NZ_SMOA01000502.1 GCF_004353985.1 Paracraurococcus ruber
CGCCGCGGCCAGCGCCGCGGCCAGCCCGGCGAGCCGCAGCCCGGCCTCCGCCAGCACGCCCGCCACCGCCGCCGGCAAGGGCCGCGCGACGATCCCGGCGACCCCGTCCCACCACCAACATCCCGCCGCCCGCCCGTCGAGCAGATCCGCCAGCAGCCGGGCCAGCAGCGCCTCGGCCGAGGCGAAGGCCACCGCCGCGTCCCGCGCCGGGTCGGCGCGGTCCGCCGGCACCGCCGCCGCCACCTGCCGCGCCATCTCCGCCCGCATCCGCGCCGCCAGCCCGGCATCCGCCGGCCCGGCCGCCAGCCGCCGCAGCAGCACCACCTGGCCGGGCGGCATCGGCGGCGGGTCCAGCGGCGCCAGCGCCATGCGCACCGCCGCCGCCGCTTCCGGTCGGCCACGCAACCGCAGGCGCAGCACCCGCACCGCGTCGGGGTCGGAGAGCGCGGCGGCGGTGATCACGGCGCCGCCGCCACGCTGAGCCCGGCGGCGACCGCGGCGGCCGGCCGGGTCAGCCGCACCAGGCTGGCCACCGTGCCCTCGCCGTCGCGGTCCTCCACCCGCAGTTCCGCCACCACCTCCCGCGCCGCGTCCAGCAGGTGCAGGCGGGTGCCCGGCCGCGCGTCCCGGTTCAGCGCCAGGCGCAGGATGGCGCCGGGCTGCACCAGCCGCGGCAGGGCGGTGACGCGGCCGCGGAGCAGCTCGGCCGGCTCGCCATGCGCCGCCTCGATCAGCAGGGCCCGCAGATAGGACCCCATTGCCGCCTGCGCCGTGCCGTCGGCCGCGGGCGAGAGCTGGGCGAACAGGAAGCGGACGAGTTCCGTCAGGCTGCGCAGGGCGTTGAAGGCCTCGTCCTCGCCCTCCTCGGCGTCGAAGAAGGGCCAGCGTTCCGGCCGCGGCAGGTCCAGGCTGTCGTCCTCCGCCGCCTCCGACCAGGCGAAGCGGACCGAGGGCGGCAGTTTCGCCAGCGCCGCCAGGGTGCAATGCCCCGCCGTCTCCAGCCGGTCCCGCAGCGCCCCGGCGGCCTCCCGCAGCGGGCTGCGGCGGCCGGCGAGCACATCCGCGACGGAGAGCACCTTCGCCGCTTCCTGCTGGGTGGCGGCGAAGGACCCGGCCAGTACCAGGCTGCGCCCGCCCAGCGGCGCCAGCAGGGCCTGCGCCCGCCGCAGCACCGGCAGCAGCCGCGGCGCCGAGGGCGTGGCCGCCGCCGCGACGGCCGCCAGGCTGGCGCCCGCCATCGCCTCCCGCGCCAGCAGCCGGGCGGTGCGGGCGCGGCCGAGCGCCGCCAGCGCCTCCCCGCCCGGCAGATGCGCCTGCAGCCCCTGCAGCGCGGCGAAGGCGGCGACCGGCAGGTCGAGCACGAAGTCGAGGAACTGGTCCACGCCCTCGGGCAGCGGGCCCTCATGCGTGTCGCGGCAGCCCGGCACGATGTCGCCGGGCGCCGTCGCCCGCAGCGCCAGCGGGTCGGGCAGCGGGACCGCGACCTGCGCCTGCCGGCGGCGGACATAGAGCAGCGCCAGCGGCGCGCCGAGGATGCGCTGCCGCTCCTCCGCCGCCTTCGCCACCCGCGCACCTTCCTCGGCCACCAGCCGCTGGGCGGAGAGATAGTCGCCCTCGCTGCCCTGCGCCCGGCGTGCCGCCGCGGCCATCGCGCCACGCGCCGCGGCGAGCTGCGCGGTCAGCGCCGCCACCCGCTCCCGCAGCTCGGCGGCCAGCAGGGCGTAGCGGCGCTGCCTTGCCTCCAGGGTGCGCCGCGCGCCCTCGGTCGCGCCGATGGCGTCGAAGATGGCGTTGATCTGGTCGGGCATGGCGGAGATCGACTTGCTCTCGTCGTCGCCCTCGCCCTTGGGCTGCACCCTGGAGGCCGGCACGCCCTGCCCGATGCCGAGCCGCCGCATCCGCGCCGCGGCGAAGTCCAGCCCGTCATTGCCGACATCGAAGGCGAATTTGCCCTTCGCCACGGCGCTGCCGATCCTGAACTGCGACACCTGGCCGGCCAGGCCGATCTCCAGCCCCTTCGGCGACAGCGCCTTCAGGAAGGCCGGCGTGGCGTCCAGCTGGGCGGTATCCCGCAGGAAGGCCAGCCGCAGCACCGGCTGCGCCGCCTCCCGCGCCGCCAGCGCCGCCGCCCCGGCCCCCTCGGGGGCCGCCGCCTCCGCCGCGGCCGCGG
>NZ_SMOA01000503.1 GCF_004353985.1 Paracraurococcus ruber
GCCGGGCGGTGGACCGATGCCGGCCGCCGCAGCCCGGCGCGCGCGGGCGCGTCGCCGGGCGGGCACGCCCTTCCGCCATCCGCGCGGCGGCGGATCGCCGGCAGCACCACGGGCCGGATGGCCGGGGGCGCAGCGACGGGACGGCTTCGTGCGACGGGCCGCCCGCCGGGTCGCGTCAGCCGCAGGCGGACGCGGCTCTCCCGCTGCATCGAACGCGCCATCCACGCCGTCGCCCTGGCGGCACGGCAGGGTCGACGCGGCCGGGGGTGACACCCCGCCGCGCTCCGTCCTGGATCGCTGGCCGGGCGGGCTCATGCCGGCCAGCACAAAGGCTGACCGGGACGATCATCGTGTCTGGCGCGCAGACGTCAGGACGCCTGCGCGCCGGCATCACACGTCCCGGCTTCCACGCTCTCCCGCGCTGCCCGTCAGGCAACGCGCCACCGCCGGCAGGAAATGCGCGACCGGCGGCGTCTCCAGCCCCTTCACCTTCGCCTGCTCGTCATAGCGGCGGAGCTGCACGGCCTCCCGGTGCTGCGGCAGCGCCTCGAAGGCGGCGACCTCGGCGGCCGACATCGGGCCGCCCTGCAGCGCCAGGCTCTTCACGCTGTCGGTCGAGAGCCTGGCGAAGTAGTCCGGCTCCACCGCGCAGAGATAGCGCTTGGCGGCCACGTGCAGCCGCACCGGCTCCGTCACCTCCGGCCCGAAATGCGCCTGCAGCCAGGCATGTCCCAGCTCCTCATGCCGGTCGTCGATGCCGGCATCGGCCGGGTTCTCGCCCAGGTCGTGGACCATGTGCCCGATATCGTGCAGCAGCGCGGCGACGACCATGGCGTCGCCCCTGCCCTCCCGCTCGGCCAGCCAGGCGCCCTGCAGCGCATGCTGCTGCTGGTTGATCAGCGACAGGCCGTAGCGGCCATTCGCCTTCTGTTCCAGCAGGTGGCGGATCTCGGCAAGGATGCCGGTCGTCTGGGTCATGGGGTTCCGTCCTCGAAGAAGACAGGGTTGGACCAGGCGCGCCGCCCGGCCGCATCGGCGACGACGATGCGGGCGAAGCCGCCGGCCCGCAGCGCGGCATGCGGCAGGCGCAGGCGGGTCTGGCCGGGCGCGACGGATTGCACGGCGCGGGAGCCGCGGCCGAGCAGCATCACGCTGGCGGCCGGCGTGCAGGTGATCTCCACCGCCTCCGCATCCCAGGCGATGTCGTGGATCAGCGGGCCCTGCGTCGCGTAGTAGCGGCCGGATTTCAGGGCTTCGAGCAGTGCGGCCGGCTCGTTGGCCTCCGCCTTCACCATCACCCAGCCGCCGAAGGCGTCCATGCAGGCGAAATGCGCGTCGTCCACCGCGATCAGCCCGATGCGGCGGCCGCCGGCCAGCAGCTGGTCGGCGAGGTAGACGCCGTCGCCCCGTTCGGTCCGCAGCTGCGAGGTGTGGTTGTACACCTCAACCGCATGCGCGCCCGGCAGCGTGGCGGCGTCCTCGGCGGTCAGGGCGTACCAGCCGGGATGCGGGATGGCGACGAAGGCGCCGGCGGCCAGGGCGCGCGCGGCCAGCGCCGGCCCGGTCTCGCCGGGTTGCAGCGGCGCGAAGCCGGCGGGGAGGCCGACGGCGAGGATGTGCCAGACTTCGCCCAACGAGGTCGCCGGCGCGTGCAACTCGGCCCCCAGGATCGTGGTGAAGCCAGGCCGCCGGAAGGGCCGCGTGTCGACGACCGGAAAGCCGTATTTCGCCAGGAAATGGTCGGTGAGCGCGAGGAAATCGTAGCCGGCCTCGCGGTAGGTGGCGCAGACCGCCTCGGGCGGGCGCAGGCCGTCCGAGGCGGTCGAATGCGTATGGATGTTGCCCTTCCAGAAGCGGCCGGGCGCGGTGAAGGCGGGATCCTGGGGCATGGGCTCCATCATGGCGCGGCGAGGGCCGGGTCGGCCAGGCGCGGCGGCGGTACGGCGCGGCCGGGGCACCCGCCCGGGCCGAGGCCGCGGCCCAGCCATTGTCCCGCGCCGGCGCCGTCGCCGGGCGTGACACTTCGCTGACATCGGCTGGCGGCGCGCAGGCGGTTCGCCGGCGGCCTGCGCCCCAAATCGGCCCATGGGCCGGGCCCCGCCCCGAACCGGCCGCGCCCCGCGCCAGGGCCGACCGTCGCGGGAT
>NZ_SMOA01000504.1 GCF_004353985.1 Paracraurococcus ruber
GTCGTGGCGTTAGACGCGCCCTTCCCGTCGGCGGCTGAACCAGCACGAACCGCCGGCTGGTAGGGAGTGGAATGCTCAGGGAAGCGCTGGGAGGGCGCTGTCGCCTGTCTGGGATAGATCTGCCTCCGCGAGACCTGGGAAGGCTGTGCGGTCATGCTGGAGGCTGTGCAGGGCAACATCTGCTTTCAGGATGGCTGGGCGCTGCCAGAACTGGCGGAGCATGGCCCGGATCACCGCGTCGCGGGCGGCGTTCTGCTCGGCCTGGTGGCGCCGAATGACGGTGTAGAAGTCGAGGTCGGCCATGGTGGTGTCGTCGCGGTGATCGGCCATGCGGCGGGCGCTGTTCCGCTGTCGTTGCCGCCATGAGTGACGGCGACGACAGCTGGATTGAGCGCACTAAGCCGAACACTGCAACTCTAGGCTGCAATATCTAAGAATAATAGAACTTCGTTCCGCACAACCGAGGCACAGCCAAAAGCTATTTGGGCATTTTCCGGGCCGGCATGATTCAAGCGCGCCGATTCGAGTTCCTGCTGCTTCAGGCGTGCGTTATGTTTCCGTAGGGCTTCGACCATATCATTCGCCCTGACCGAAATATAAAGCATTCGGCATAGCCAACGCAGATCGTGAACTTCATTCCAGCCGAATTCTCTCCGTGCAGCTTGACCGAGTTCGCGGGAACTCCCGACGCGCTTCTTGATACGGGGATCTCCCTGGGGAGCGAGATTTACGCCAGGCCGAAGAACTACGGTCTCCCGCACGATCCCATTGTCGTCGAGGGTCCTCTTCGTGTGGAACCCGAGATAGCGTTCGCCGAGCTGGCCCAGGGTCAGGCGCTCGCCATTGACCAGAACCACTTCCTGGGGGTTCGCGCCCTTGGCCATGTAGCGGAGCCGCTTCAGCGCTTCGCGCTGCCAATCCCAGGGCACATGGTTCCCAAGCGGCTCGGCATGCATGAACAGCGGCCGCCATTTCGCCGGACGCTCCCTCTCTCCTCCCTGCAGCGCCTGCTGCTTGCTGAAGCCGAACTCATGATCCGCCCAGGCGCCAGTAGACCTGAGCTGGAGATAGAGGGAGTCGCGCAGCGCCAGCCAGTTGTCCTGGGGGAGATGCTGGAGGATGTGCATGTGCGGACCACGACCGCCCTGCGGCGGGTTCTCGACAACGTAGACGAAGGCGTGCGGGATGGAGTTGCGCTGGCACCAGTCCCTGATCGCCTTGATGAAGCGGTTGCGCGCGCGGCGAACCTGTCCGGCGCCGCGGTCGCCTTGAACCCAGCCATGGCTGCCGCGGAAGTTCACGGCAATCCAGGTGTTCAGCGGCCAGCCCTGCTTCTCGGCGAAGAGGAAGGCATTGCGGAGTTCATGAAGGTGACGGCCGGTGAGATACCGAGAAGGGTCTGCAACGGGAGTCATCGGCGTGCCAGCGGTCGGGCCACGGCGAGACAGAAGCGGGGCGCAATTCATCGAGCTGAGTCTTCCTTGTGAGAGATAGAAGGCGTGAAGGTGCAGAAGACCTCCACCAGCTCGCTCTCAGGGAGACTGAGCAATGGCTATATATAAGCCTACTCGCCGCCATGCTACGCAGAGAGAGAAATTCGATGCCCACAGCGACGACGGCGAGGAAAACCGCATCGGCTTTCGTGACCGCCTGTCCGGCGTGACGCAGCTGCGAGCCGCAACATAGCGGCTGCAGCAGACCCGCGCTACCGAGATACGGCCGGTACCTCTGCTTTGCCCCAGCGCACAGCCCGGCGCGTGCTGCATCACCCGCGGCCACTCGGTGGTTCGCGCCTGCGCGGCCTGGTCCCGCGGCGGCTCCGTCGGCCGCCTATCGTTCTTCCCGTCGTCGAGCAGCGGGCAGGGATCGGCATCATGGTGGGCCTGAGGGAGAGCGGTGCTTCGGCCAGTTCCGCGCCGCAGCCCAGCACCACCGACCTTCACGCCGCGAGCCTCGCCGCCGGCGAGTTCGGCCGCGCCTCGGCCGAGTTGATCGCCGACCTCGCCGACCTCGCCAGCTGTCAGTGGCCGTTGAATCCTCCCCTGATGTGGGCCGCGAAACTTCCCCACTTCGTTGCGTGACCGGCACCTGCCGGGGCTAGCCCCGGCAGGTGCCGGTCACGCTATCGCCGAGACTGCC
>NZ_SMOA01000505.1 GCF_004353985.1 Paracraurococcus ruber
CGGCGGAGGCGGCGCTGGGCGGCGCCGCCGCGGCCAGCCGCGGCGTGGCGCTGGGCGGGCCGGGCACGCGCCGGCACGACATCGCCTGGACCCCGCTGCCGGATCCGTCGGGCGCCGTCGCCGGCCTGCTGGCGCTCGCCACCCCCGCCGCCGACACCGCCCTGGCCGAGAGCGAGCAGCGCTACCGCACCCTGTTCGACGCGGTGGACGAGGGCTTCTGCATCATCGAGCTGCTGTTCGACGCGGCCGGCCGGGCGGAGGATTACCGCTTCCTCGCGGTGAACCCGGCCTTCGAGCGGCAGAGCGGCCTGCGGGACGCGGTGGGCCGCTGCATCCGGGAACTGGCGCCGAACCACGACCCCCGCTGGTACGAGGCCTATGGCCGCGTCGCGCTGACCGGCGAGGCGATGCGCTTCGAGAATCGCGCCGGCCGCACCCGCGGCCGCTGGTTCGATGTCCATGCCTGCCGCGTCGGCGACCCGGCGCAGCGGCAGGTCGCCGTGCTGTTCACCGACGTGACGGCGCGGCGGGAGGCGGAGGCGCGGCTGCGGGAGCTGGAGGCGCGGCAGGGCTTCCTGCTGCGCCTGGCCGACACGCTGCGGCCGCTGCAGGATGCGGCGGCGATCCAGGCGGAGGCCTGCCGGCTGCTGGGCGAGCATCTCGGCGCCTGCCAGGCGGGGTTCGGCCAGGTGGATGCGGCGCAGCGCCACGTCACCATCCACCGGGACTGGAGCGACGGCCGCATCGCGCCGGTGGTCGGCACCTGGCGGCTGGAGGAATTCGGCCCCGCCATCGCCGCCGAATTGCGCGCCGGCCGCACCGTCGCCGTCACCGACATCGCCGAGGACCCGCGCACCCGCCCGCCCGAGACGCAGCAGGCCTATGCCGGCATCGCCACCCGCGCCCTGCTCGACGTGCCGCTGGTGAAGGATGGCCGCATCCTGGGCATGCTGTTCATCCACCAGGACACGCCGCGCGCCTGGTCGCCGGCCGAGGTGACGCTGGTGGAGGAATGCTGCGAGCGGCTCTGGGCCGCCGCCGAGCGGGCGCGGGCGGAGGCGGCGCTGCGGGAGAGCCGGCGGCAGCTGATCATGGCGCTGGATGCGGCGCATATGGGCAGCTTCGAATGGGACCTGGCGACGGACCGGCTGAGCGTGACCGGCGGCGCCGCCGACATCTTCGGCCTCGACCCGCGGTCGCGGCTGGATACGGTGCGCGACGCGCTCGCCCTGCTGCACCCGGAAGACCGCGCCCGCCACCGCGAGGCCTGCGAGGCGGCGAGCCGCGGCGGCGGGGACTACCGGTCGGAATACCGGATCATCCGGCCGCGCGACGGCCGCGTCGCCTGGATCGAGGAGCGCGGCAGCCTCCGGCGGGACCCCGTGACCGGCGCGCTGCGCATGACCGGCACCCATGCCGACGTGACCGAGCGCAAGCAGGCCGAGGAGCGCCAGGCGCTGCTGGCGCGGGAGGTGGACCACCGCGCCAAGAATGCGCTGGCGGTGGTGCAGACCATGCTGCGGCTGACCCGCGCCGACGACATCGGCAGCTTCGTCCGCGCGGTGGAAGGCCGCATCGCCGCCCTGGCCCGCGCCCAGACGCTGCTGGCCCAGCAGCGCTGGCACGGCGCCGACCTCGGCACGCTGCTGCGCGGGGAGCTGGCGCCCTTCCTGGCGGGCCAGCGGGCGGAGCTGGACGGGCCGGTGGTGGTGCTGCCCGCCGGCACCGCCCAGCCGCTGGCGATGGCTGTGCATGAGCTGGCGACCAATGCGGCGAAGCATGGCGCGCTCTCGGTCCCCGGCGGCATGGTCGCGGTGCGCTGGCGGCTGGAAGGGACCGCGCCGGGGCGGCTGCTGCTGCACTGGGCCGAGGCGGGCGGCCCGCCGGTGCCCGGCCCGCCCGCCCGGCGCGGCTTCGGCAGCCGGGTGCTGGAAGGCACGGTGCGCTCGCAGCTCGGCGGCCGGGTGACGCTGGACTGGGCGCGGGCGGGGCTGGCCTGCGAGGTGATGGTGCCGCTGGACGGGACGCGGGGAAGCCTGGCCGAGGAATGATGCCGGCGGCCGGGCGACGTCGCCGCGCGCCGGCGGGGTTGCGACGCCCCGTTCGCCGGACGCGTCCGGCGCCGCG
>NZ_SMOA01000506.1 GCF_004353985.1 Paracraurococcus ruber
GGCACGCCGCCGCGGTGCCCGCGCGGCGGCGCCGCGGCGTGGCTCTCCTCGCGTCCCGGCGTCACGGGATCCGCGCCAGCCAGGCGTCGATGGCCGCGAGCGAGGCGGCATCCAGCAGCGGCGGCGAATGGCCGATGCCGGGCAGGGCGCAGACCGCCATGTCCGGCCGCGCCGCCTGCATCGCCTGCACCGTGTCCGCGGCCAGCACCGCGCTCGCTTCCCCCCGGACCAGAAGCAGCGGGATGGCGGGGATGGCGCGGAAGAACGGCCAGAGGTCGGGCGCGGCGTCGCCCGGCTTCGGCAGCACCTCGGCGATGCGGATGTCCCAGCGCGGATGCCAGCGCCCGTCCTCGCCGCGCGCATAGGTCCGCTCCGCCAGGTCCGGCCAGTCCGCCTCGGCGAAGCCCAGCGGCGGCAGCCGGGCGCGCAGGAAGCCGATGGCATCGTCCAGGCTGGCGAAGGCCGGGTCGCGGCCGATCAGCTCGCGGATCGTGTCCAGCCCCGGCGAGGCCAGCCGCGGCCCGGTGTCGTTCAGCGCCAGCCCGGCCAGCACGCCGGGCCGCAGCGTGCCGAGCGCCATGCCGAGGATGCCGCCGAAGCTGGTCCCCAGCAGCGCCACCCGGTGCAGGCCGAGCGCGGCCATGGCATCCAGCACGTCCTGGATCGCCAGTTGCGGCGCGTAGCGGCGCGGCGTCTCGGCCCGGGCGCTCTCGCCATGCCCGGCATAGTCCAGCGCCACCACCCGCCGCTGCCCCGCATAGCGGGCGCCGATGCGCCGGAAGTCGAGCGAGGAGCGGGCGATGCCGGCGAGGCAGAGCAGCGGCGTGGCCCCATGCGGCCCTTCCCAGTCCAGCGCCGAGAGGCGCAGCCCGTCCCGCGCGCTGATGCGGCGCCGCCGCGGCGCGGTCACGCCCGCAGCCATTGCGTCATCGGGTGCGGCAGCGCCGCCGCGGCGGGGTCGAGCGCGCGGTAGATCGCCATGTTCTCGATCACCCGCTGGACGTAGTTGCGCGTCTCGCCGAAGGGGATCTGCTCCATCCAGTCCAGCATGGCCGGGCCGCCGCCGCGCGGGTCGCCATAGGTGCCGAGCCATTCGTCCACCCGCCCTGGCCCGGCATTGTAGCCGGCGATGGCATAGGGCAGCACGCCGCCGAAGCGGGCCAGCAGCTCGTTCAGGTAGGCGGCGCCGAGCCGCATGTTGTGCGCCGTGTCCGCCGTCAGCATGCCCACCTGATGCCTGAGGCCGAGCCGGCGCGCCACCGTGGCGGCGGTGCTGGGCAGCAGCTGCATCAGGCCGCGGGCATTGGCGGAGGACACCGCCTCCGGGTCGAAATTGCTCTCCTGCCGCGTGATCCCCTGGACCAGGGCCGGTTCCGGCCCGTCGGGCGGGGCGGGGTAGGGGGCGGGCCAGCCTTCCTGCACCGCCATCAGGCCGCTGGCGCCGGCGCGGCGCACCACCCAGACGGCATGGTCCGGCCGGCCGATCCGCTGCGCCAGCCGCGCGGCCAGCAGCTTGCCGGCGGGCTCCGTCTCCACCTCCTCGAGCCGGAGGAGGAAGGGGCGGGCGCGGCGGGCCTCGCCGATCTCGGCCAGCGCCAGCACGACGCGGGCGGGCTCGCGCGACCCGAAGGCGGCCGCCTGGGCGGCCGGGGGCGGCGCGGTCTGCGCGCGGGCGATGCGGGCCGAGAGGATCTGCCCGTCCTCCCCCAGCGTCAGGGCGGCGAGCTGGCCATAGAAGGCGAGGGGGAATTCCACCGCCGCCCGGTAGCGCTCCCGCGCCCGCGCGGCCGCCGCTTGCGCCTCCGCGGCGCGGCCCTGCCAGTAGAGGCTGCGCGCGCGGGTGATGACGCTGCGGCTGTCCTCGGCGAGGCGGGCGAAGTGCCGCTCCGCCCCGGCCGGGTCCTGCAGGAAGCGGAGCGCGAGGAAGCCGGCGAGGAACTCCGCCTCCTGCCGCGGCTCCCCCGGGGCGGCGATGCCGTGCCGGGCGCAGACCTGGTAGGCGCTGGCGGGGTCGCCGAGCCGGAGCAGCTTGCGGGCCAGCACCTGGCGTTCCGGCCAGGCGGCGCGCGCCACCTCCGGCGCCGGCTGCGGGCTGGCGCGGTCGCCGGCGGCGAAGGCCGCCG
>NZ_SMOA01000507.1 GCF_004353985.1 Paracraurococcus ruber
CGGGCCGAGCGGGCGGCGCGCCACGCGCCGCCGCCGGGATCGCCCCTGGCGCCGCTGCGCGCCCTCTTCCTCGGCCGGCTGGATGCGCAGAAGGGGCTGGACCGCCTGGCCGCCATCATCGCCGCCGCCGGCGGCCCGGCGGTGACCTGGCGCGTCCTGGGGCGGGCTGTCATGGCGGATGGCCCGGCCCTGCTGCCGGGGTTCGCGGTCGAGCCGCCGGTGCGGGCGGCGGAGGACCTCGATGCGCTCTATGCCTGGGCGGATGTGCTGGTCCTGCCCTCCCGCTTCGAGGGCGTGCCGCTGGTGGTGCTGGAGGCGCAGCGGATGGGCTGCGTGCCGCTGGCGACCGATGTGGGCGCGCTGGGGGAGGCGGTGGCGCATGGCGAGGACGGGCTGCTGGTGCCCGGCACCCTGCCGGAGGAGGCGATCATCGCCGGCTTCGTCGATGCGCTGCGGGCGCTGGCCGCCGACCGCGCCCGGCTGCTGGCGCTCGGAGAGCGCGCCGCCGCCCGTGCCGGCGCCCTGGAATGGGACGTGACCATGCGCCCCTGGCTCGACCGGCTGGATGCGCTGGTGCCGCTGCCGGGCGCCGAGGCGGCGCCGGTCCAGGCGCGGCCGGCCGCGGCATGACGCCGGAAGTCGCGCCGGCCTGGCTCGCCGCGCTGTTCGACGGCCGGCCGAAGCTCCTGCTCCTCCCCGGGCTGGCCCAGCCGGAGGCGCTGGCGCTGCCCGGCCTTGCCCTCTGGTCCCTGCGGCCCCGGGAGGGCAGCGCGCTGCTGCACCCGCTGGGGGAGTTGCCGGAAGGCGCCGGCGTGCCGCTGCCCGCCGCGCCGGGCCAGGTCCTCGGCCTGGTCGCGCCGAAGCCGGAGGCGGCGGCGGCGCTGCTCGCCTGGTGGCAGGAGGCGGCGCCGGAGGCCGCGCCGCCGCTGATCCTGGCCCCGGATGGCCCGGCCGCCCTGCCGGCCCTGGCCGCCCGCGCCGTGGAGGCCCTGGCCGGCATGGCGCGCGAGGCGGCCGCGGCCCAGCAGGGCCTGGTCGCCCTGCGGCAGGAGCACGAGGCGCTGCTGGTCGCCCAGGCGAGGCTGCGGCAGGCGGCGCTGCACCTGCAGCCGCCGGCGGCGCCGGTGCTGGTCGCCTCGGCCGAACCCTCGGCCGAGGGCCATGCCGTCGCCGCCCGGGCCGGACGGCTGGCGCTCGGCCAGTCGCTGGGCGTCAAGCTGGATGGGCTGGCAGCCATCGCGCTGCATCTGAAGGAGGCGCTGGCGGGGCCGGAGGCGGCGCTGCGCATCCGGCTCTACGGCGCCGAGAGTGGCCGCATCGCCGGCGCCTGGGTGCTCCCCGGCCGCGCCCTGCAGGCCGGCTGGCTGACGCTGGACCTGCCGGAGCCGGTGGCGGGGCTGCGCGAGACGGCCTGGCTGGAGGTGGTGGCGGAGGTGGGCGGCTTCGACCGCTTCGCCCTGTCGCTCTCGGCCGAGCCGGTGCTGCCCGGCGCCGCGGTTTCCGTGGCCGAGGGCGCGGCGGAGACCCGCTGCCTCGCCTTCGCGCTGTGGACCGCGCTGCCCGGCCGGCGGCTGGTGCAGGCGCTGCACTGGGATGCGGAGGCGGCCGGGCTGCCGGCGCCGCCCAGCGGCGTGCCGGTCGAGTTGCCGCAGCAGGTCTGGCAGGCGGCGCGGATGCCGGAGGGGCGGGTGGAGCGGGTCGCCCTCGGCACCGAGCCGGCGCGGCTGGTGGCGGCGCTCGGCCCGGGGGAGCAGGCGCTGGTGGTGCTGCCGGCCGTGCCGCTGAACGGGCTCGATGTGCTGCGGGCCGAGTTGCCGGTGGCGCTGGGCGATACCGCCTGGCTGGAGGCGGCGCTGTGGCTGCAGCCGGAGGGCATGACGATCGGCGCCGCCGGCGACCTCTCGCCCGAGGCGCCCGGCGCCCGCTGGTCCGGCTGGCATCCCGGCGGCTTCGGCGACCCGGCGCTGCGGCTGGCGCTGGCCCTGCCGCCCGACCCGCCGCGGCGGGCCGTGGTCGCGCTGGCGCTGCGCAACCGCTGCGAGGCGCCTGAGGCGGTGCTGCGCGTCGAGATCGGGCGGATCTTCGGCACCCGCGCCGCCACGCCGCCGCCCGAGG
>NZ_SMOA01000508.1 GCF_004353985.1 Paracraurococcus ruber
GGCCAGGGCCGCATGGCCGCGCTCGGCGCCGCGGCCGGGGCCGCCGCGCCGGTGCTCGCCGGGCTCGGCCGGGTCGAGGGCCGCGGGCTCGAGATCGCCGCCATCAACGCGCCGGACAGCCTGACGGTCGCCGGCCCCGCCCCGCTGCTGGCGCGGCTGGAGCAGGTGGCGGCGGAGCGGCGCTGGAGCTTCGTCGCGCTCGACCTCGACTACGCCTTCCACAGCGCCGCCATGGACCCGGTGCGGGACGGGCTGCTGGCGGACCTCGCCGGGCTGCGCGCCGCGGACCCCGCGATCCCGCTGCTCTCGACCGTCACCGCCGCGCCGCTGGACGCCGCCGGCTGCACCGCCGCGCATTGGTGGCGCAACCTGCGGGAGCCCGTGCGCTTCCTCGACGCCGTCCGGGCCGCGGCGGCGCGGGGGCCCTGCCTGGTGATCGAGATCGGGCCGACCCCCGTGCTGCAATCCTACCTGCGGGAGGCGCTGCGCGCGGCGGGGTCGGAGGCGGCGGTGCTGCCCAGCCTGTCCCGCCGCGATCCCGCGCCCGACCCCTTCCCCGGCATCGCCGACCGCGCCTGGGCCGCCGGCGCCGACCCGCGCGGCGCCGCCGCCCATGCCGGCCCGGCAACGCGGCGCGGCCTGCCGCACACGCCCTTCGACCGCGCGCCGCACTGGTACCCCACCACGGTCGAGGCGCTGCACAGCACCGCGCCGGTGGAGGACCATCCGCTGCTCGGCTTCCGCCGCGGCGCCGCGCCGGGGCTCTGGACCCGGCACATCGACACGGCGCTGGATCCCTGGCTGGCCGACCACCGGCTGGCCGGGGCGGCGGTGCTGCCGGCGGCGGCGATGTGGGAGATGGCGCTGGCCGCCGGCCGCGCCTGCCACCCCGACGCCCCGGCGATCGAGCTGCGGGAGGCGATGATCCGCGCCGCCCTGCCGCTGGAGGAGGCGACGACGCGGGAGCTGCGCGCCAACCTCGACGCGGCCGGCCGCTTCACGCTGGACTCCCGCCGCCGCCTCTCGGCCGAGGATTGGACGCTGCACCTGGAGGCAATGGTGGCGCCCCTGCCGGCGCTGCCTGTCCCGGTGTCCTCGCCGGCGCTGCCGGCTGCGATGTCTCCACCGGCGCTGCCGGCCGCGATGTCTCCGCCGGCGTTGCCGGCCGCGATGCCTCCGCCGGCGCTGCCGGCCCAGGCGTCCTCGCCGGCGGTGCCGGCCCAGGCGTCCTCGCCGGCGCTGCCGGTCCCGGTGTCTTCGCCGGCGTTCCCGGCGCAGGCATCCGCACCGGCAGGGCCGGCGCGGGCATCGCCGCCGGCCCTGTCGGCGCCCCCATGCCACGCGGCGCCGCCGGCCGGGACAGCGCCGCCGGGCGGCCAGCCGCTTGCCGGCGACGCCATCCGCGCCCGCGCCCGCCAGGCCGGGCTGGACTACGGCCCGGCCTTCGCGGCGCTGGACCAAGCCTGGGTGGATGACGCGGCCGGGACGGTGCGCGTGGCGCTCGACCGGCCGCAGGCGGCGCCGCCGGATGCCGGCTTCCTGCTGCATCCCGCCCGGCTGGACGGCGCGCTGCAGGGTCTGGTCGGGCTGCTGGCCGGGGCGGCGCCGCCGCCGGGTTCGGGGGGCGGCCTGCCGGGGATCGTGCCGGTGCGGGTGGCGAGGCTGGTGGCGCGGGTCGGGGCCGCGCCGGCCGCCCTTGCCGACCTCCGCCTGACCCATCGCGGCGAGCGCAGCGCCATCGCCGACCTGGTGCTGCGCGACGCCGCCGGCCGGCCGGTGGCGCTGCTGGATGGCTGCACGCTGCAGCGCATCCGCCTGCCCGGCGCCGCCGACCCGGCCGAGGCCGCCTTCCGCGTGGAGTTGCAGCCCGCCCTGCCGCTGCCGGGGCAGGAGGCCGGGGCGCGCCCCGGCCTCGCCGCCAGCCTGGACGCGGCCCGGCGCCGCGACGCCGCGCTGGAGATGGAGGAGGCGGCGCTGCTGCTGGACGGCGTCGGCACCGCCGGCGCGCATGCCGCGCTCTCGGCCCAGGCCCCGCCGGCCGGGCCGCTCGCGCGCCGGCT
>NZ_SMOA01000509.1 GCF_004353985.1 Paracraurococcus ruber
GAGAGGAGGCCCGGGGCAGCGGGGCCGGCGCGGCGCGGTCAGCCGGTGCGGGCCAGCGGCGCGCCCCGCGGCCTCGGCGCCGCCGGCTGCTCCAACCGCTCGAGCTGCGACCGGGCCTCCGGCCCCATCAGCCCGTGCATCACCCGGCGGAAGCCCTCCACCGCGATCGGCCCCGCCTCCCGGTAGGCGCGCATCACCCATTCGCGCTGCCGCTCGAACAGCCGCCGCTCCAGCTCGGCGCCCTTCGGCGTCAGCGTCAGCAGGCGCTGCCGGCGGTCGTTGCGGCCGGTGGTCTGGAGCACGTAGTCCTGCTCCACCATCGGGGTCAGCACCCGGGCGAGGGACTGCTTGGTGATGCCGAGGATCGCCAGCAGCTCCCCCACAGTGATCCCCGGCCGGCGGCCGACGAAATGCAGCACGCGGTGATGCGCCCGCCCCATCCCGAGCTCCGCCAGGATCTGGTCCGGGCCGGCGGTGAAGTCGCGGTAGCCGAAGAACAGCAGGTCCTGCGCCAGGCGCAGCTCCTCCTCCCGCAGGAAGAGCAGGTTGCGGCCGGCCCCCACCGGCGCGCCGACCTGCGCTTCCGCCTTCTGCTCCGCCCCCTTGGTCTCCGTCCTCTCCGGCATGGCTGGCATGCTGCCCCTTCAGGCCTCGGTATTGGTCAGCAAGGTTGACACATTTTTCCGATCAGGTCTAGTTTGGCCCCTCAGGAGCAAGGAAGTTGCGGGAGAACGCGGTCATGGCGGTAGTTCCTTTCAGCAGCGTCGCCCAGGGTCCGGCCAGGGTAGCCCGGCCAGGCCCCGCCCGGGTATCCCCGCCGGCCTGACCCGGCCGCCCCCCGACTGCCCATGCCCGCCGCGCGGCGGCCGGGCCCAGGACCGCAAGAGGACAACGCAAGCATGGCCCAGTTCCCGATCACCCGCAGCACCGCGACGAAGCCGAAGCCGGCCGACGACACGCTCGCCTTCGGCAAGGTGCTGACCGACCACATGTTCCTGATGGACTACACCGAGGGCGAGGGCTGGCATTCGCCGCGCATCGTGCCCTATGCGCCGCTCAGCCTCGACCCCGCGACCTCGGTCCTGCACTACGGCCAGGCGATCTTCGACGGGCTGAAGGCCTTCCGCGGCGCCGATGGCCAGGTGCGGCTGTTCCGCGCCGACCGCCATGCCGAGCGGCTGAACCGCTCCGCCAAGATCATGTGCATGCCGGAACTGCCGGTGGACATCATCCGCCAGAGCTTCGACGCGCTGGTCGCCGTGGAGCATGACTGGGTGCCGCGGGCGCCGGGCACCTCGCTCTACATGCGGCCGACGATCATCGCGACCGACGTCTTCCTCGGCGTGCATCCGGCGCACAGCTACCTCTATTTCCTCATCCTCTCGCCGGTCGGCAGCTACTACCGGGAAGGCGTGAAGCCGGTGCGCATCCTGGCCTCGGACAGCCATGTGCGGGCGGTGAAGGGCGGCACGGGCGAGGCGAAGACGGCCGCCAACTACGCCGCCAGCCTGGCCGGGCAGCAGGATGCGGCGCAGGCCGGCTACACCCAGGTGCTCTACCTCGATGCCGTCGAGCGGCGCTTCCTCGACGAGGTCGGCACCATGAACATCATGCTGCGCATCGGCGACGAGGTCATCACGCCGCCGCTCGCCGGCACCATCCTCGACGGCGTCACCCGCGCCTCGGCGCTGCAACTCATGCGCGACTGGGGACTCAAGGTGACGGAACGGCCGATCGCCATCGAGGAGGTCATGGCCGCCGGCCGCGACGGCACCCTGCGGGAGATGTGGGGCACCGGCACCGCCGCCGTGGTCTCGCCGGTCGGCACCCTCGGCTACAAGGGCGAGGACATCCTGATCAATGGCGGCGAGACCGGCGAGCTGACGCAGAAGCTCTACGACACCATCACCGGCATCCAGTACGGGCGGACCAACGACCCGCATGGCTGGACCAGCCTGGTGCCGCCGGCCGCCTGAGCCGCCGCGGCGGCGGGACCGGCGGCGCGACACCCGCGGGACGCCGCCGCGTCGTCGCGGCGCGCC
>NZ_SMOA01000050.1 GCF_004353985.1 Paracraurococcus ruber
TGCAGGTGACGGCGGATGCAGCCGCCCTGGCGGCGGCGCTGGCGGACGGGCCCCGGGCCGCGGTGCTGGCCGAGGCGCCGCCCCCCGCCCTGCCCGCGGGCGCGGTGGCGCTCGCCAGCTTCGATTCGACGGTGGCGCATGCCGCGGCCTGCGCCTGCTGCGCCGGCCGGCCGCCGGCGGCGGCGGCGCTGGACCGGCTGTTCCAGGCGCGGGTGCGCAACCAGTGCCCCTGGTTCGACCGCGTGGTGGCACTGGCCGAGACGCCCGAGGCGCGGGCGCAGGTCGAAGCAAGCCTGCGGGAGGATGCGGTCACCGCGGCGCGGTTCCGGGCGGCCTGATGCCGACGGCCGTCGATCGCCGGGCGGCCTGCGCCGCAAACCCTGGCGACGCGGCATGAAGGGAACAGTCATGCCGTCGGCATCGGAGCGGATCGCGGGCGGGCGTTCACGCCCCTGCGCGTGAATCCGCCCTGCGACCAATGACCGGCGGCGGCCGGCGTGTTCCGAGGAACCCGCAAGCCGCCATGGCCGCAGGCCGGGATCGGGGCGGGCACCGGGCGCAGCGCGTCCGATCCACCCCGAACTCCACCCGCCAGGCCGGTCCGGCTCTGGCGCCGCTACTCCGCCTTGGCGCCGGAGGCGCGCACCGCCTCCCCCCATGTCGCCGCCTCGCGCCGGCGGAACACCGCCAGCGCCTCCGGTCCGAGGAAGATCGGCGAGATGCCCAATCGCCCCAGCCTCTCCTGCCAGTCGGCGCTCTCGGCAATGCGGCCGATCTCCCCGGCGAGGCGGGCGACGACCGGGGCGGGCAGCCCGGCGGGGCCGACCACGGCCCACCAGGCGACCATGTCGTGGCCGGCGACCCCGGCCTCCGCCAGCGTCGGCACCGCCGGCAGGGCCGGGCTGCGGCTGGCGCCGGACACCGCGAGGGCGCGCAGCCGCCCTGCCTCGATCTGCGGCAGCGGCGACTGCACGGGATCGAACATCGCCCGCACATAGCCGGCCACCACATCCTGCAGCGCCGGCGCGCTGCCGCGATAGGGCGCATGCTGCAGCGGCGCGCCGGTCAGGCTGCGGAACAGCTCCCCCGCCAGGTGGCCGGGCGTCCCCGCCCCGGCCGAGGCATAGGGCAGCGGCGAGGCCTGGGCCTTCGCCCAGGCGACGAATTCCGCCACCGTCCGCGCCGGCACGCCGGGATGGACGACGAGCGCGACCGGCGCGCCGGCGACCAGCGCCACCGGCGTGAAGTCGCGTTCCGGATCGAAGGGCAGCGTGCGGTAGAGCGCCTGGTTCACCGCCAGCACGCCGACATTGGATAGCAGCAGGGTGTGGCCGTCCGGTGCCGCGCGCGCCACCAGCTCCCCGGCCAGGTTGCCGCCGGCGCCGCCGCGGTTGTCCGCCAGCACCGGCTGGCCCAGCGCCTCGGTCAGCCGCTGCGCCAGCGGGCGGGCGACCAGGTCGGTCGGGCCGCCCGGCGGGAAGGGCACCACCAGCCGCACCGGATGGTCCGGCCGCCAGGCAGGCTGGGCGGCGGCCGCCGCGGGCAGCAGGCCGAGCGCCGCGGCGAGGGCCCGGCGCCGCATCAGCCGGCCCGCCGCAGCAGCTCGACCACCAGCCGTCCGGGATCCACCCGCACCCAGTCGCCGGTGCGCAGCACCGTCCGCGGGTCGGGCGACCAGCCTTCCGTGATGGGGATGCCGGCCAGCACCGCGCCCTGCACCATCACCGGGTTGGTGACGCCGAAGCAGAAGGCGCGCGGCGCGATGCCCTTGGCCTGGATGTCGAAGAAGGCCCAGCCGGCGGCGATGCCGCCCTTGGCGGTCGGGAAGAAGCAGATCCGGTCCTTGATCGACAGCCCCTCCAGCCTGTGGCCGGGCTTGGTGATCACCCCGCTCCAGCGGTCCAGGTCATAGCGCGGGGAGAAGCCTTCCTCGGAGACGATCGCCTCCCCCTCCACCACCGGGCCGAAGCCGCGGGCCAGCGTGATCAGCGCGGTCATGCCAGCCGCCCCGTGCAGGCGATCTCGACGCAGTCGGCGGTGCGGCGGAGGATGGTGCGGAAGCGGTGCGCGCCGATGATGTTCACGATCTTGGCGCTGTTGCTGACCATGTTGCGCCAGCCCTCGCGCTCCCGCATCTGGCTCAGGTTCTGCAGGATGTAGAAGCAGACGCCTTCCAGCACGCAGACGCCCGCGGCTTCCAGCGGCGCGAGGTAGCCGAGCTTGCGCGCCGCGCTGAGCACCCCGTTGGAGGAGGTGACGAAGACCGAGGTGCCGCGCGCCACCTGCCGCCCCGCGAACAGGCGCGCCAGGTCGCGCAGCTCGAACAGCGACAATTGCGGCCCGCTGAACACCACCAGCTTCGCATCGCCGGCGCCGAGGTCGTAGCCGGCATAGACCGCCGCGATCGCGGCATCGTCCACCGCCATGCGCTCCACGCCCGGCGGCACCGCGCCGTGGAACGCCGCTTCCAGCGTCGGCGCCTCCGGCGTCAGGCCGACGAAGTGGAACATGCCCATGGACCCGTAGGAGGCGAGCGCGCAGCCGAGCTGCTTCAATTCATCGGCCAGCGGCGTGCGGCGGAAGCCGGTGAAGACCGGCACGGCGGTGTAGCTCTGGTGCCCCTCCCCCACCAGCTTGCCGAGCGCGCCCCAGTCCGCGAGGTCGCCCAGCGTCGCCCCACCGATGTCCACGATGAAGCCGCCGCGCCGGTGCTCGTCGCGCTGGAAGCCGTAGTCCGGCGTGCGGCCGGTGATGGCGGCGGCCAGCGCGGCCGGCCCGCTCTCGAAATTCGTCCGCGCGCCGAAGACGCTGTTGGCATAGATGCAGGTGCCGGTGTCGCCCCAGGCGACCCGCTCGCCGAGATGCGGCTGATACAGCGTCTGGTAGTTGATGCAGGTATCGGTGGTCATCACCGCCATGCCCTGCAGGGCGGCGATCACCTGCCTCTCCTTGGCGCATTCCGCCGGGTCCTGGCCCAGGCGCTCCGCCCAGGCGAAGTCGATGCAGCGGGCATTGGTGGTCAGCGGGATGCGGGCCTTCGCGCCGGCGCGCTGCATCTCCTGCAGGAAGCCGAGGCCGGCATCGCCCAGCACCTCGATATCGCCCATCATATGGGCGTTGGTGATGGGGACCATGCGCGTCGCGCCGAAGAAGCGGCCGACCTCCACCTGGTAGGCCAGGGCGCGCTGCACCGCGGCACCCTCCGCCCCGTCCAGCATCGCCCGTTCCTCGGCGGTGAGTTCCATGCGGCGCGTCGCCCCCTTGTCGGCTGGTCCGGCAAGGCTACAGCGGCTTGCGTTCCAGAGCGAACGCCGCGCCACCGTAGAATGCTGGTTTCCGTGCGGATTCACGCTTCGGGCCGTTGACGTCCCTCCGCGATCCGCTCCAGCGCGGTTCCCGCCCGCACGCGAAGGCCGCGCCGCGGCGCCGGGTTGTCGCCGGAATAGCTGCAGGCGACGGGGGCGGCCCTGGCCGGCACCCGCGGCGCCGTGCCGCCGGGATCGAAGGCCGCACCGCCGGCAATCATCCCTTGCGGGGCGGCGTCAGGCCCGGGGCCGGCTACGCCCCTCCGCCATCCGCTCCAGCCGCGCCGCATGCCAGCGCAGATGGTCCTCCATGACGCTGGCGATGAAGAAGTAGGAGTGGTCGTAGCCGTCCTGCATCCGCAAGGTCAGCGGGATGCCGGCCCGGCCGCAGGCCTCGGCCAGCAGCCGCGGCTTCAGCTGGGTGTCCAGGAACCCGTCCGCCGTGCCCTGGTCCACCAGGATGTCGGGCACCCTCGCCCCGTCCTCGATCAGCGCGGTCGCGTCGTATTGCCGCCAGGCCGCGCGGTCGGGGCCGAGATAGTGGCCCAGGGCCTTCTCCCCCCAGGGGCAGCGCAGCGGCGAGCAGATCGGCGCGAAGGCCGAGACAGCGGCATAGCGGCCGGGATGGCGGAGCGCGATGGTCAGCGCGCCATGGCCGCCCATGGAATGGCCCATGATGCCCTGCCGCGCCAGGTCGGCGGGCAGCGCGGCGCCGACCAGCGCCGGCAGCTCCCGCTCGATGTAGCTGCGCATGCGGTAGTGCTTCGCCCAGGGGTCCTGCGTCGCATCGACGTAGAAGCCGGCGCCCAGGCCGAAATCCCAGGCGCCCTGCGGGTCGTCCGGTACGCCCTCCCCGCGCGGGGAGGTGTCGGGGGCGACCAGCAGCAGGCCGAGCTCGGCCGCGACGCGCTGCGCCCCGGCCTTCACGGTGAAATTCTCCTCCGTGCAGGTCAGGCCGGCGAGGAACCACACCACCGGCACCCTGTCGCCCGCCAGCGCCTGCGGCGGCAGGAAGGCCGCGAAGCGCATCTCCGTCCCGGTCTCGGCGGAGCGGTGGCGCAGGACGCGCTGCTCCCCGCCGAAGCAGCGCGCCCGGGACAGGGTCTCCAACGCCGCGCTCAGAACAGCACCACCGAGCGGATGGACTTGCCCGCATGCATCAGGTCGAAGGCGTCGTTGATCTTCTCGAGCGGCATGGTGTGGGTGATCAGGTCGTCGATGTTGATCTTCCCCTCCATGTACCAGTCGACGATCTTCGGCACGTCGGTGCGGCCGCGCGCGCCGCCGAAGGCGGTGCCCTTCCAGACCCGGCCGGTGACCAGCTGGAAGGGCCGGGTGGCGATCTCCCGCCCCGCCTCGGCCACGCCGATGATGATGCTCTCGCCCCAGCCGCGGTGGCAGCATTCCAGCGCCTGGCGCATGACGTTGACATTGCCGGTGGCGTCGAAGCTGAAATCGGCGCCGCCGCCGGTCAGGTCCTGGATGGCCTGGACGACCTTGTCGTTGCCGATCTCGGTCGGGTTGACGAAATGCGTCATCCCGAATTTCCGCGCCATCGCCTGCTTGGCCGGGTTGATGTCGACGCCGATGATCCGGTCGGCGCCGACCATGCGGGCGCCCTGGATGACGTTCAGCCCGATGCCGCCCAGGCCGAAGACCACCACATTGGCGCCCGGCCAGACCTTGGCGGTGTAGATCACCGCGCCGATGCCGGTGGTGACGCCGCAGCCGATGTAGCAGATCTTGTCGAAGGGCGCGTCCTCGCGGACCTTCGCCACCGCGATCTCCGGCAGCACGGTGAAGTTGGAAAAGGTGCTGCAGCCCATGTAGTGGAAGACGGTGTTGCTGCCGCCGCGCACGGGGTCGCAATGGAAGCGGCTGGTGCCGTCCGGCATCACGCCCTTCCCCTGGGTGCCGCGGATGGCGGTGCAGAGGTTGCTGCGCTGCGACAGGCAGGTTTTGCACTGCCGGCATTCCGGCGTGTAGAGCGGGATGACATGGTCGCCCGGCTTCACGCTGGTGACGCCGGCGCCGACCTCCCGCACGATCCCGGCGCCCTCATGCCCCAGGATGGCGGGGAAGAGCCCTTCGGAATCGAGCCCGTCCAGGGTGTAGGCATCGGTGTGGCAGACGCCGGTCGCCATCACCTCCACCAGCACCTCGCCGGCCTTGGGACCATCGAGCTCCACGGTCTCGATGGTCAGCGGCTTCTTCGCCTCCCAGGCCACGGCGGCGCGTGTCTTCATCCCTGTCCCCTCCGAGGCGCCGGGCATCCTGCGCCGCTGGCCGGACCTGCCCAAAGCACGTCCTCCGGCGCGGTGATGCCCCGGGCGCCGCCCCCTGCCAACCCGGACCGCCAGCCTAGAGCGGATCGCGGCGCGGGGTGAACGCCGCGGGGCGCGAATCCGTCCCGCCCCGGACAGCCGGGCGCGGATCGCGGCCGGGGCGGATGGCCCGCGCCCCCCGCGGTCCCGGCGCCGCCGGCGGCGCGGCGCCCGCGCCGGCTTCACCCGGAACTAACCTTTCCGTCGCACAGTGCCGCCGGAAGGATCCGGCAAGCGCCGATCGCGGAGGGGCGAGGATGCCCGGCGGCGCGGATCGGCGCCGTCCATGGGGGCAGGGCGACGCCCCGGCCGCGGCCGCGCCGTTCCGCCGGCGGGACAGGACAGGTGCAGGTCAACACCCTCGGGCCCGGGCAGCGGCCGGCCACGCCAGGCCTGCTGCCGAAGCTGACGACGCAGCAGATCGCCGGCCTGTCGGCCGAGGTCTTCGCGCGGGTGGCGGACCGCGACATCGCGGCGCTGGGCACCAGCCAGCTGGCCGCCATCCAGGCCACCGGCATCGGCCGGCTGTCGGCCCGCGCCATCGCCGCCATCGCGCCGGACCGGCTCGCGGGCCTCTCCACCGCCCAGGTCGCGGCGCTGCAGGCAACCCAGGTGGCGGCGCTGCAGCCGCGGCAGATCGCGGCGCTGGATGCGACGCGCATCGCGGCGCTGGGCGCCACCCAACTTCGGGCGCTCGGCGCCGGGCAGCTCGCCGCCCTGCAGGCGACGGCGCTGGCGGCGCTCGGCGGCATGCAGCTCGCCGCGCTCGGCCCGGCGCAGCTGGCCGGGCTGCGCGGCACCCAGCTCGCGGCGCTGTCGGCCACCACCCTCGCATCCCTGTCGACCGACCGGATCGCCGCCCTCTCCGCCGGCGCCCTCGCCGCGCTCGACACCGCGCAGGTGGCGGCGCTGCGGACCGACCAGCTGGCCGCCCTCTCCCGCGCCCAGGCCGCCGCGCTGACCGCCACGCAGATCGGCGTCCTCGGCTCGGCGCAGGCGGCGGCGCTGGCGCCGGACCGGCTCGCCGCCTTTTCCGCCACCGAGATCGCCGCCCTGTCGCGGACGGCGGTGGGCGCGCTCTCCGCCACCCAGCTCGGCGCGCTCGGCGCCGGCCAGGTCGCCGCCATCGAGGCGAGCGACATCGGCGCGATCTCCGCCACCGGCCTCGCGGCCATCGCCGCGGCGGGGCTGACGCTGCTCAATCTCAGCCAGGTGCAGGCCATCGCCGCCACCCAGCTCGGCAGCCTCAGCACCACGCAGATCCGCGCCTTCGGCGCCGTCCAGGCGGCGGCGCTCACCGCCACCCAGGTCGCCGGCCTCGCCGCGACGCAGCTCGCCGCCCTCTCGGCCGCGGCGGTGGCGGCGCTGGGGACGGACGGGCTGCAGGCGCTCTCGGCCTCCCAGCTCGGCGCGCTCGGCACCGGCCAGGTCGCGGCGCTGCGGGCCAGCCAGGCGCCCGCCCTGTCCACCACCGCGCTGCAGGCGCTGTCGGCCACGCAATTCGCGGCGCTGGCGCCGGGGCTGCTGGCGGCGCTGCCCGCCGACCGGCTGGAGGCGCTGGGCACCGCCCGCATCGCCGCGCTGGGCACCAGCCAGGTGGCGGGGCTGGCCGGCACGCAGCTGGCGGCGCTGTCGGCCATCGCGCTCGGCGCGCTCGGCCAGACGCAGTTCGGCGCCCTGTCGGGCATCGCGCTGCAGGCGCTGGGCAGCACCGCCATCGCGGCGCTGGGCACCACCCAGATCGCCGGGCTGACGCGCAGCCAGGCCACGGCGCTGCTGGCGACGCAGATCGGCGCGCTCGGCGCCACCCAGCTGGCCGCGCTCGGCACCACCCAGCTCAACGCGCTGAACGCGACGCAGGTGGCGGCGCTGACGGCGACGGCGCTGGCGGCGCTGGATGCCGCGCGGCTGCCGGCGCTGTCGGCCGCCGGCATCCAGGGCCTGGCGGCGACGACCCTGGCCGGCTTCGACGATGCCCGGCTGGGCGCGCTGGCCACCAGCCAAGTCGCCGCGCTCTCCGCCACCCAGGTCGCGGCGCTGGCGGCCACGCGGCTGGCGGCGCTGTCCGACACCCAGCTCGGCGCGCTGTCGGCCGGGGCGGTGGCGGCGCTGGACCTGGCGGCGGCGGCGACGCGGCTCGTCGCCCTCCGTCCGGCGCAGCTTGGCGGCGTGACCGCCACCCAGCTTTCGGCGCTGCCCGCCGGGCAGCTGGCCGCGCTGAGCAATACCCAGCTCGGCGGCCTCGGCGCCACCGCGCTGGGCGGCCTGGCGGCGACGGAACTGGCAGCGCTCGGCACGAGGCTCGCGGCGCTGGCGGCGACGCAGCTGGCCGGGCTGTCGGCGACCCAAGGCGCGGCGCTGGACACGGCGGCGCTCGGCGCGCTGTCGGCCACGCAGCTCGGCGGCCTGTCCTTCGCCGCCACGCGCTCGCTCTCCGCCACGCAGCTCGGCGCGCTGAGCGGCACGCAGCTCACCGGCCTCGGCACCGGGCAGCTGCTCGCGCTCGGGACGGCCGGGCTGGCCGCGCTGTCGGCCACCCAGTTCGCGGCGCTGACCGCGACGCAGATCGGCAGCCTGTCGCCGCAGCAGCTTGGCACGCTGGGCACCGACCAGATCGCGGCGCTGGACCGCACCGACATCGCCGCCCTGGGGTCGGACCAGGTGCCGGGCCTGACCGCCACCGGCATCGCCGCCCTGGCGCCGACCGCCTTCGCCGCCATCGGCACCGCGGCGGCGCAGGCGCTGGGCGCCGATCAGCTGGCGGCCATCACCACCAGCCAGCTTGCCGCCCTGCGGCAGGCCGGCGCCGCCCCCTTCTCCCGCACCCAGCTCTTCCAGCTCTCGCCCGACCAGCTGGCGGCGCTGTATGGCTGAGGCGCCGGCGGCCAGCGCCTGCCGGTGAGCGCCGGGGCGCGGCCGCCGATCGATCCCGGGGCGGCAGAGCCGCCAGGACCGGCGCGCGGCGGCGCGCCGCCGGCCCTCGGGGCGCCGGGCCTTCAGCCGTCCAGGTCGCCGGCCGCGCCATAGGCCATCCAGCCGCCATCCACCGGCAGCGTGACGCCGGTGACATAGCTGGCGGCCGGCGAGGCGAGGAACCAAGCGACCTCGGCAATCTCCTCCGGCCGGGCCAGCCGGCCGAGCGGGGCGCGGCGGCCGATGGCGCCGGTATCGACCCTGCCCTCGCGCTCCAGCGCCTCGACCAGCGCGGTCCGGACATAGCCGGGGGCGATGGCGTTCACCCGGATGCCGCCCCGCCCCCATTCCGCCGCCAGCGTCCGGGTGATGGCGATGATGCCGGCCTTGGCCGCGGCATAGCCGTTGCGCCGCGGCAGGCCGGTGAGGCCGGCGATGGAGGCGAGGTTGACGATGGCGCCGCCGCCCGCCGGCAGCATCGCCTTCGCCGCTTCGCGCGACGCGGCGAAGGTGCCCTTCAGGTGGATGTCGAGCTGGCGGCCGAACAGGTCCGTGCCCTGCTCCACCGTCGGCAGGAAGCTGTCGGCGATGCCGGCATTGTTCACCAGCACGTCGAGCCGGCCGAAGGCCGCGGCGGCCTTCCCCACCATGGCGATGACCTGCGGCTCCACCGCCACGTCGCAGGCGATGCCGAGATGGCCCTCGCCCAATTCGCGGGCGCGGGCGACCGCGGCATCCCCGCGCAGGTCGGCGATCGCGACGCGGTGGCCGCCGGCGGCGAAGCGGCGGGCGATGGCCCAGCCGATCCCCTCCGCCCCGCCGGTGACCAGCACGGCTGGCCTGCTCTCCTGCGGCATCGCTGCCTCCTCCCCCCCCTGTGCCTCGGCGCAGCTTGGCGCGGCCGGGGCGGCACCGGAAGCCGGGCGGCGGGGCCAGGGCCGGCGGGCCGCCCCCCGGCCCGGCCTGGATGCCGGGCGGGGCGGTCGCGCCGGCAGGCGGGCGATCGGCGCCCCGTCAGAAGACGCCCATGGCCAGGCCGGCGGCCAGCGCCGCGCCGAGATCCGCGCAGCGCGCCAGATCCCCGGGCGGCAGCGCCTTGGGCGCCAGGATCGCCTCCGGCGTCTGGGCCCGGGTGACGAGGATGAGCGGGTCCGCCACCGGCCGCAGGCGCCAGCCGGTGCAGATGCGGGCCAGCTGGCGGGCGGCGCCGGTGCCGTCGCTGCCGGCGGCGATCAGGGCGGCGTAGGGGCGGCCATTCAGCCGGTCGAGCACCGGGTAGTAGCAGCGGTCGAGGAAGTCCTTCATCCCGCCCGAGAGCGCCGCCAGGTTCTCCGGCGCCGCGAACAGGTAGCCATCGGCGCCCAGCAGGTCCTCCGGCCCCGCCGCCTCCGCCGGCAGCAGCCGGGTCGTGGCCTCCGCCGCCGCCGCGGCGGTGGCGGCCTCGGCCATCTGGCGGGCGGCGCCGGTGCGGGAGTGGTAGACGACCAGCAGAGTTGGCATGCAGGGGCAGATGGGGCGCCGTCGCCCCGGAAGGAGCCCGCCGCATGCCCCTCTCGGCCTATCTCGCCGGCCCGGATGTCTTCCTGCCCGATGCCGCCGGCCATGCCCGGCGCAAGGTGGCGATCTGCGCCCGCCACGGGATCGAGGGGCGGCCGCCGCTGAACGAGGACGTGGCGAGCCTGGCGGCGATGCCGGAGGCCGAGGCCTGGCGGGTGATCTTCGCCAAGGACCTGGCGATGATGCGGGACTGCGACATCGCCATCGTGAACCTGACGCCCTTCCGCGGCGCCTCGGCCGATGCCGGGACGATCCTGGAGCTGGGCTGGTTCCTGGGCGCCGGCAAGCGCGCCTTCGGCTATTCCAACAGCGCGCAAGGCTTCACGGCGCGCAGCGCGGCGCAGGTGGCGGCGGTGCCGGACCCGATGCCGGGGCTGACGGTGGGCGGCTTCGGCCTGCCCGACAACCTGATGATCCCGGGCGCGGTGCTGTGGTCCGGCGGGCTGCCGATGGTGGTGCCGGAGGACGGGGTGGACCGCGCCTTCGACAGCCTGGAGATGTTCGAGCGCTGCGTCGCGCTGGCGGCGGGGGCGCGGTAGGGGGCGGCGGGCCGAGGCCGGCCCCGGGCGGGACGCGCGGGCCTTCCCGCATCCCTCGCGCGCCCGGACGGCGCCCGATGCCATTCCGCGGCGCAACCGGCGCGGCGGCCGGCGCCGCGCGGGCCGCCGGGCTCAGGAGGGTCGCTGGTGGTGGTCCTCAGTCGCCATGGCGTTCGGCATCAGTTCCGCGAGCGCCGCGTCCAGCGCCATCCTCAGGACACCCGATGCGATCCGCTGGTCCCCGGGCGGCAGGCAGCCCAGCAGGCCGCCGCTTTCGAGCAGGTACAGGAAGGCGGCCCGGACGTTGCGGTTCGTGGCCAGCGTGGCGAGCGTGCCGATCGAGAGATCGAGCAGGAGCAGCCGGACCCGCGCCTGGACCTGATCCGTCAGCAGGGACCACCGGTCCGGGACGCCGCGCTGCCCGGGGCGGCCGATGCGGGATTCCGGCCCGGCCGGTGGTCCCGGCCGGGGCCGGGAGGGGCATCTGATACCCATGGGGACGGCACCCGGACGTGATGGCGTCCGGTACGCCCATGGCCGGCTGCCGGCCATCGGGATTCCCCTCCCTCAGGGCTCAGGGAATTCCCTGTCGGGGACAGGCCAGGCGGAGGGTCCGGGACCGCGGGTCACGACGCCCCGGGGCCGAGCCATCCCTGTCCGACGGCATAGCGGACCAGGGCCACCCTGTCGGTGAAGCCGAGCTTCTCCATGCCGCGCGCCTTGTGGCTTTCGACGGTCTTGCCGCTGATGCCCATCGCGGCGGCGATCGCCTTGTTGCCGTAGCCCATGGCGGTGAACCGCAGCACGTCCGCCTCGCGTTCCGACAGGCCGTCGGCATCGGGCAGGGCCAGGCCGGACGGGCCCGCGCCGCCGACGAAATACCCCGCCACCGCCGAATCGATGAAGGTCTCGCCCCGCGCCACGGCATGGATGGCGCGGACGAGTTCCACCCGCGTGGACCGCTTCAGCAGGTAGCCGCGCGCCCCCGCATCCATCACCCGCCGGACATAGGGCCTTTCCTCATGAACGGAGAGCATGATGCAGCGGCAGGACGGGCAGGTCCGCGCGGCGGCCTGGATCACTTCCATGCCGTTGAGGCCGGGCATCGAGAGATCCAGCACCGCGACCTGCGGGCGCAGGGCCTCGATGCGGGACAGCGCCGTCCGGCCATTCGCCGCCTCGCCGACCACGGCGATGCCCGGCGCGGCGGCCAGGAGGCTGTGCACCCCTTCCAGGATCAGGGGATGGTCGTCCGCAAGGAAAACGGAGATCGCCGTCACGCTGCCGTCCCCGATGCGAACCAAGGTATAGGGCACACCCGCAATGACTCCCGAGGGAATTCGTGCTGGTGTCCGCCCTTCTCCCGCCGGGGCATGGCGCATGCCGGAGTCACCACCGCGCTTCGGCGCCGCCGACCTCACGAATTGCGACCGCGAGCCGATACACCTGCCGGGGTCCATCCAGCCGCATGGGGCCCTGCTGTCGCTGGAAGCCGGCACCACCGTGGTGCGCCAGGCGGCCGGGGCAACCGCGCGCCTCCTGCGCGCCGACCCCGGCCTGCTGCCGGGTTGCGAGGCCGGCAGCCTCCTGCCCGCGGCCCTGGCCGAGCGCCTCCGGGGCATGGACCTCCCGCCCGGGCAGCCGCCCCTGCACCTGGCCCGGCACCGCCGGGACGACATCGAGATCGACGTCCTCGTGCACCGCTCGGGCCCGCGGCTGGTCGTGGAGTTCGAGCCGATCGAGGCCCCCGAGCCGGCGGATGCGTTCGCCACCGGCAAGCGCTGCATCGAGCAGCTGCGGGGGGCCACGACCCTCGATCAGCTCTTGGACCTGGCCGTCGCGCTCCTGCGGTCCCTCACCGGCTTCGACCGGGTGATGGCCTACCGCTTCCAGCACGACGAGTCCGGCATGGTCGTGGCGGAAGCCCGCGGCGCGGGGGCCGAGAGCTTCCTCGGCCTGCGCTACCCCGCCTCCGACATCCCGGTGCAGGCGCGGACGCTCTATCGCCGGAACTGGACGCGATACATCCCGGATGCGCTCTACCGGCCGGCCCCGCTCTTCGGCGGGCCGGCGGAGCCGCCGCTCGACCTGTCGATGAGCGTGCTGCGCAGCGTCTCGCCGCTGCACCTCGAATATCTCGGCAACATGGGGGTGCAGGCGTCGCTGTCGCTGTCGCTGCTCGTCGCCGGGCGGCTGTGGGGCCTGATCGTCGGCCACCACCGGACGCCGCGGTACCTGGCGCCGCGGACGCGGGCGCTGTGCGAGATGATCGCCCAGGCGGTCTCCGCGCAGGTCGAGGCCCTCTCGGTCGCCGTCGGCATGCGGGCGCGGCTGAGCGCCGCCCGGGCGCAGGACGCCTTGCTCGGCGAGATGAGCGGTTATGACGGGATCGCGCAGGGCCTGAAGCGCGTCCTGCCATGCCTGCAGGACTACCTGCCGGCCGAGGGCGTCGCCCTCTGGGTGGATCGGGACTTCACCGGCCTGGGCCGGACGCCCGGGGTGGCGAGCGTCTCCAAGCTCGTCGGCTGGCTCGACGAGAATGCCACCGACGGGGTGTTCCACACCGACTGCCTGCCGGAGATCTGCCCCGAGCTGGCGCAGGAGGCGGAGGTGGCCAGCGGCCTGCTCGCGCTCTCCGTCTCCCGGTCGTCGCGGGACTACATCCTGTGGTTCCGCGGCGAGATGCCGCGGCAGGTCACCTGGGCCGGCAATCCCCGGAAGCCGGTCGAGACGACGCGGGACGGCAAGCGGCTGACACCGCGCCGCAGCTTCGCCGCCTGGCACGAGACCGTGCGCAACCATTCGGCCCCCTGGGAGGCGCATGAGGTCGAGGCGGCGCGGTCGCTGCGCACCGCCCTGCTGGACGTGGTCCTGCAGCGCATAGACCAGCTTGCCCAGGCGACGGAAAGGGCCCGGATCAAGCAGGAGCTGCTGACCGCGGAGCTGGACCGGCGGCTCGAGCAATGGCAGGGCGTCGTCGGCGAGCTGCAGGCGGAAGGCCGCCGCCGGGCGCGCGTCGAGGCGGAGCTGTCCCAGGTGCTGCGGCGGACCGTCGAGGACCAGGAGGAGGAACGCCGGCGCATCTCGCGCGAGTTGCACGACACGGCCGGCCAGACGCTCACGCTGCTGCAGATCGGCATGGACCAGCTCGCCGAGGACTACCCGGCCGACCAGCATCTCGCCGCCAGGATCGGGGCGCTCAAGGCCACCGTGGCGACCCTCAGCGGGGAGCTTGGCCGCATGGCGCGGGATCTCAGGCCGACCATGCTCGACGACCTCGGGCTGCAGGCCGCGCTGGGGGTCCTGGTGGAGGGGCTGCAGGAGCAGACCGGCATGCGGATCGGGTTGCGGGACGGCATCGGGTCCCGGCGGCTGCCGCCCGATGTCGAGACCTGCCTCTACCGGGTCGCGCAGGAGGCCCTGACCAACATCGTGCGGCATGCCGGGGCGACGCGCGTCGACATCGCGCTCGACCTGACCGGCCAGGACGCGGTGCTCGTGGTCGCGGACAATGGCCGGGGCTTCCAGCCTGCGGGGGCGGCCGGCAGCCGCCTGCCGGGAAGCCGGCTCGGCCTGCTCGGCATCCGGGAGCGCGTCGCGCAGGTGGGCGGCCGCGTCGCCATCGACACGACGCCCGGGCGGGGCACGCGGCTGGCGGCGACGGTGCCCGTCTGACCGCAGGAGGAGGAGGCGACGGGGCCCCGCACCGCGACCGGCCGCCGCGGCGCGTGCGGGGCCGTCCCGGGGTCCCGGCCGGCCCCGCGCCCCGGCGTCCCGCCGCGCTGGACAACCCCGCCCCGCCCGTGCATCCCGCCCGCATGCGCCCCAGCATCGGCATCGATTTCGGCACCACCAACAGCGTGGTGGCCGCCCTGCGTCCGGACGGGTCCGTCGCCACGCTGGCGCATGACGCGGGCGCGGTCTTCCGCTCCGTCCTCTGCCTCTGGCTTGCCCAAGGGGGCCAGGGCGGGGGCAAGGCCGGCGGCACGCGCCATGCCGCCGGGCCGGCGGCGATCGAGGCCTATCTGGAAGACCCGCTCGCCTCCCGCCTCATCATGTCCATGAAGTCCTACCTGGCGCAGCGCAGCTTCCGCGAGACGCGCATCCATGGCCGGGCCTGGACGCTGGAGGCGCTGGTCGCCGCCTTCCTGCGGGAGTTGCTGGGCCCCTTCGCCGCCGACCTCGCCGGTGCGCGGGTGGTGGTCGGCCGGCCGGTGCGATTCGCCGGGGAGACCGCCGATGACGGCTTCGGCGAGGAACGCCTGCGCGCCGCCTTCGCCGCCGCCGGCCTGCCGGAGGTGCAGGTGGCGCTGGAACCGGCCGCCGCCGGGCATCGCTTCGCCGCCGGGCTGGACCGGCCGGCGACGGTGCTGGTCGGCGACATGGGGGGCGGCACCAGCGACATCTCCCTGCTGCGGTTCGAGCCCGGGCCGCCGCGGCGCGTCACGCCGCTCGGCCATGCCGGCGTCGGCATCGCCGGCGATGCGCTGGACTACCGGATCATCGACCGGGTGGTCTCGCCCCGCCTCGGCAAGGGCGACCAGTACCGCGTCTGGGGCAAGCCGATGCCGATCCCGGTCGGCTGGTACCTGTCCTTCGCGCGCTGGCACCAGCTCTCCCTCATGCGGGCGCCGAAGGTGCTGGCCGACATCGCCGAGGTCGCCCGCACCGCCGAGCACCCGGAGAAGCTCCGCCACCTGGTCATGCTGGTGGAGGAGGAGGCGGGCTATGCGCTCTACCGCGCCGTCTCCGGCGTGAAGGCGGCGCTGTCGCGGGCGGACACCGCCATGCTGGACTTCCGGCACGAGGAATTCGCGGTGCAGGCCGCGGTGGCGCGGGCGGAATTCGAGGCCTGGATCGCCGCCGACCTGGCGCAGATGGATGCGGCGGTCGAGGCGGCGCTGGCGGATGCCGGGCTGGCGGCCGCGGCGGTGGACCGGGTGTTCCTGACCGGCGGCACATCCCTGGTGCCGGCGGTGCGGGCGCTGTTCGAACGCCGCTTCGGGGCGGAGAGGATCGCCGGCGGCGGCGAATTCGTCTCGGTGGCCGAGGGGCTGGCGCTGATGGGCGCCGAGGACGCCGCGCCGCCCCAGGCGCCGCAGGCGGCGCCGCTGTAGCCCCGCGAGCCGGGGGGGGGGAGGATCCGGCGCCCCGCGGCCCGGACGGGGGCACCATTGGGCCGGCCGCGCCCCTGGCGGCCGGGGGCGATCCGGGCGAGGCAGCCGGTGCCGTCCTGGCCCTGAACGCCCTGGCGCCGCGACGCGTCGCCGGGGCAGCGCCGTTCCGGCCTGCCGCCCAAGGGCCGCTGCCGGCTTGCATCCTTTCGCCGCGCCGGCCGTTCCTGGCCGGGACCCGACAAGCAAGGGAGCACGGCACATGAGCGGCAACGCGGCGCAGGTGAAGGAACACATGGAAGTCGTCGGCAGCGACGGGAAGCATGTGGGCACCGTCGACCACCTCGATGGCGACCGGATCAAGCTGACGAAGAAGGACGACCCGGACGGCAGCGGCCAGCACCACCACTACATCCCGGTCAGCGCCATCGCGGCGGTCGAGGGCGGCAAGGTGACGCTGTCCATGCCCGCCGACCGGGCGAAGGCCCAGGCGACCGGCACCGGCGGTCCCGGCCAGGGGCCCGGCATGAGCCATTGAGGGTTTCGGGCATGGCGCTTGCTAGCCTCGGGGCAACCGGAGAGGAGCAGGTCCCATGCCCGACATCTATGCGCAGCGCGGCTATGGCAGCCGCCCCCAGGGCTTCGGAGCGAAGCCCGGGCTGGTGGTGGTGGATTTCCAGCGCGGCTTCATCGACCCCGACTTCCCCATGGGCGGCGCGCCCATGGTGGACGCGGCCGTCCGCGCCACCGTCCCGCTGATCGAGGCGGCGAAGCGCGCCGGCCTGCCGGTGGTCGCCTGCGTGAACGGCTATCACAGCCCGCGCGCCGCGCCGCATTGGAAGGCGGCGCCGGTGCTTGACCTGCTGCAGGGCACCCCTTCGGTCGAGCTGGACCCGCGCATCGCCGCGGCCGGGCCGGATGTGGTGCTGATGAAGTCGGCGCCGTCCATCTTCTTCGCCACGCCCGCGGCCGCCATCCTGACCAAGGAACGGGTGGACACGGTCATCGTCACCGGCTGCATCACCAGCGGCTGCGTCCGGGCCAGCGTGATCGACGCCTTCTCCCTGGGGTTCCGGGTGATGGTGCCGCGCGACTGCGTGGGCGACCACGACCAGGCGGCGCATGACCAGAACCTGCTGGATGTCGAGCGGCGCTATGCCGATGTGCTGGACAGCGCCGCCTGCATCGCCGAGATCGAACGCTGGCGGATGAGCAACACCGCGTCGCTCTGACAGGAAGGTCGGGGAGAGGGTATCCTCCCCGAACCCCTCATCCGTTTCTGGACGTTTGCGGGACCAGGCCCACAGGACGCAAAGGTGGGGTTCGGGGAGGAGATGCCGTTTCCTCCCCGACCTTCGCCGACGGGAGAGAGACGATGCCAAAGGAGATCCTCTGCGCCTTCAGCATCCATTGCGATGCGGTGGCGGGCTGGCTGGGCAGCTACATGGGGGAGGACAGCCCGGGCGACATCAGCCGCGGCGTCTTCGCCGCCGAGGTCGGCATGCCGCGCATCCTGAAGCTGTTCGAGCGCTTCGGGCTGACCCAGTCCTGGTTCATCCCCGGCCACACGATCGAGTCCTTCCCCGAGCAGACGGACATGGTGGCCAAGGCCGGCCACGAGATCGGGCTGCATGGCTACAGCCACGAGAACCCGCTGGCCCTGTCCCGCCAGCAGGAAGAGGCGATCTTCGACAAGTGCATCGGGCTGATCGAGAAGCACTGGGGGCGCCGGCCGGTCGGCTATGTCGCGCCCTGGTGGGAGGTGAGCGCCACCAGCATCGAGATCCTGGTCGAGCGGGGCATCGCCTACGACCACAGCCTGATGCACCACGACGCCACGCCCTACTATGTCCGCACCGGCGATGCCTGGACGCCGATCGACTACGCGAAGCCCGCCGATGCGTGGATGAAGCCCTTCACCAAGGGCAAGGTCACCGACCTCGTGGAGATCCCGGCCAGCTGGTACCTGGACGACCTGCCGCCGATGATGTTCATCAAGAAATTCCCGAACAGCCACGGCTATGTCTCGCCGCACCAGCTGGAGCAGATCTGGCGCGACCATTTCGACTTCATCTACCGCGAATACGACTATGCCGTGGTGCCGATGACGATCCACCCGGACGTCTCGGGCCGGCCGCAGGTGCTGCTGATGCTGGAACGGCTGATCGGCCACATGCTGAAGCACCCCGGCGTGCGCTTCGTGACGCTGGAGGAGATGGCGGCGGATTTCCGCAAGCGGAACCCGAAGGCGGCCGCGTGACGGCGATGGCCGGGGGCGCCGCGCCCCCGGCCCTGCCTTAGCTCACCAGGGCCGGGCGCCGCTGCCGCCAGGGCATCGCGCGCTCATAGGCATCGCCGACGCGCAGCACCGTCGCCTCGTCGAACAGCCGGCCCACCACCTGCAGCGACAGCGGCATCCCCTCCCCGGTGAAGCCCATGCAGAGCGACAGGGCCGGGTTGCCGCCGACATTGAAGGCGGTGGTGTAGCTGGACTTGGTGAACAGCGTCTCCGGCGGCACCGGCTGAAGCGTCTTCGCCGGCTCGCCGGTCGGCAGCATCAGCACATCCACCGTCCGCAGCACGGCCTGCATGCGCTGCGCCAGCACCGTGCGAAGCCGCATGGCCTGGACGTAGTCCTCCGCCCGCACCAGCCCGCCGGCGATGATGCGGAAGCGCAGGCTGTCGCCGAACAGCGCCGGCCGCCGGCGCAAATCCTCGGCATGGATCGAGAACAGCTCGGCGATCGCGATGATCTTCTTGCTGTCGTCGTATTGCGCCAGCGGCGGCAGCTCCACCGGCACCACCTCGGCGCCCATGGACTTGTAGGCGTCCAGCGCCGCATCCAGCGCGGCGCGCGTGACGGCGGAGGCCGGCACCTCCTCCTCGATCCACTTGTAGGGCACGCCGATGCGCAGGCCGCGCACATCGCCGGTCAGCGCCGCGGTATAGTCCGGCACCGGCACATCCGCGCAGCCGGGATCGCGCGGGTCGAAGCCCGCGACGACATTCATCAGGATCGCCACATCCTCCACCGTCCAGGCCAGCGGCCCGGCATGGTCGTGGCTGAAGCAGTTGGGCAGCACGCCGCGGCGGCTGACGCGGCCATAGGTCGGCTTCAGGCCAGCGATGCCGCAGGCGGCCGCCGGGCCACGGATGGACCCGCCGGTGTCGGAGCCCATGGTCGCCAGCACCATCCCCGCCGCGACCGAGGCGCCGGAGCCGGAGGAGGAGCCGGCCGGGTCCTTGTCCAGGTCCCAGGGGTTGCGGCAGGGCGGGAAGAGCACGTCCCAGGAAGGCCCGCCATGCGCGAACTCCCAGGTCGCCGCCTTGCCGAGCAGCACGCCGCCGGCGGCGGCGAGCCGTTCCTGCGCGTCGCAATCGGCGTCCGGCACGTAATCGGCCAGCTGCTTCGACTGCGCGGTGGTGCGGATTCCTTTGGTCTCGAAAATGTCCTTCAGGTTGTAGGGAATGCCGTGCAGCGGGCCGCGGTGCCGGCCGGCCATGATTTCCGCCTCGGCGGACTTCGCCTCGGCCAGCGCGCGCTCCCGCGTCAGGGTGACGAAGCTGCAGAGCCTGTCGTCCACCGCATCCACCCGCGCCAGGCAATCCTGCAGCAGCTCGACGGGCGAGAGGTCGCGGGTGGCGATGCGGCGCGCGGCCTCCGCCAGGGTGAGGAATTCCGCCATGGCTCAGCCTTCCCGCGCGAAGGTGGTGGGGACGAAGACATGCGCGGGTTCGTCGCCGCGCGGCCGGTCCTTCGGGATGCGCGCGGCCATGGCGCGCACATGCTCCCAGGCCAGGCGCAATTCCTCCAGGTGCTGTTGGGGCAGGTCGCCCATGCCGGCCTGGATGGCCAGCACGCGCAACTCCTCCGCCGTCGTCTCCTCCATGGTGTTGTCCCTTCCCGCTTGCGCCAAACTAACACCGGTCCAGGCCGGGTGCCGGCCTGGCGGGTGGAGTTTGAGGAGGGCAGAGCCCTCCTCAATCGTCAGCCCAGCAGTGCCTTCCGTGCCCAATCCGGCTCGCTGTCGATCACCGGCGCGACCGCCGCGGCGATGGCGAGCAGCTTCCCGTCCGACAGCCGCGGCCCGACGATCTGCACGCCCACCGGCAGGCCGCGCGGCCCGCGGATGGCGGGGATGCCGATGCAGGGGACGTGCAGCAGGGTCCAGATCACGTTGAAGATCCAGTTCCCCACGGTGTGCAGGCCTTCCGGCGCCTCGCCCGGTGCGGCCGGCGTCAGCACCACGTCCAGCTTGGGGCCGAACAGCGCGTCGAAGACCGGGCGGCAGCGATCGGCGAGGTTGTAGGCCGCCAGCACCGCGGCCGGGTCCTGCGCGGCGCGCGCTTCCACGCGTTCGCGGATGTCGGCCGCCAGCAGGTGGGGGGCGCCGAGGTATTCCGGCAGGAAGGACGCCGCGCCCTCGTGCCGGCCGATCAGGTCGCGCGCCGCCGGCAGGCCGGCGAAGTCGGCGGGCAATTCCAGCGGCTCGACGATCGCGCCCGCGGCTTCCAGGCGCCGCGCCGCGGCCTCCAGCGCGGCGGCACCGGCCGGCTCGATCCGGTCCCAGACGGGGCTGCGGCAGAGCCCGACGCGCAGGCCCTTCACGCCGACCGCGGGCGCATCCAGGCCCGGCAGGCGGAAGGCCTCCGCGACCAGCGCCATGTCCGCGACCGAGCGGCCGAACCAGCCGACCGTGTCGAGCGAGGCGGCCGACATGCGTAAGCCCTCGCGGCTCGCCAGGCTCCAGCTCGGCTTCATGCCGTAGAGGTTGTTGAAGGAGGCCGGGCGGATGTGGCTGCCCGCGGTCTGGGTGCCGAAGGCGAGCGGCACCTGGAAGTCGCCGACCGCGGCGCCGGAGCCGGAGGAGGAGCCGCCGGGCGTGTGCTTGAGGTTGAACGGGTTGCGCGTCAGCGCCTTCCGCCCGCCGCTGGCGAATTCCACCGTGTCCGTCTTGCCGAGGATCAGCGCGCCGGACTGCCGCGCCACGGCCACGCAGGCGGCGTCGCGGCCGATCATCGCATCCGGGTAGATCGGTGAATTCTGCGTCGTCGGCATGTCCGCCGTGTCGATCACGTCCTTCACGCCGAAGGGGATGCCGTGCAGCGGGCCCTTGGGCGGCAGCTTGTCCAGCTCCCGCGCCCGCCGGATGGCGAGGTCGGGGTCGAGGAAGAGCCAGGCCTTCACCTCCGCGTCGCGGGCGGCGATGCGGGACAGGCAGGACCGGACCAGTTCCTCGGCGGAAAGCTGGCGGTCGCGGATCAGGCGGGCGGCCTCGGCGGCCGAAAGGGCGAAGGGTTCCATCAGGCGATATCCACGGTGGTGAGATCCTGCGACCAGCTCTGCGCCTGCACGAATCCCTTCACCCGCGGCGCCAGCGCGCGCGGGTTCAGGTCATGCACGATGAAGGCCCAGAGGGCGTTGTCCACGAAGCCGGCATGCAGTTCCGCCAGCAGCGAATCCTGCTTCTCGGTGTCGAACTCCACCTCGGCGCGGGCGGCCAGGTCGTCCATGCGCGGGTCGCTGAACCAGCCCCAGTTGAGCCCGATGGGCGGGTTGCGCTTCGACCAGACCGCGTCGATCAGCGCGGACGGCTCGGCCGAGCCGAGCGAGTTGTTCAGCCCATGCATCCCGCGGTTCTCCGGCGCCATGGCGCCGCTGCGGCGGCGGCCGCGCAGCGTCTCCCATTCCAGCACCTCGAAGCGCAGGTTGATGCCGATCTCGGACAGGCCCTGCTTGATCGCCTCGTTCATCGGCAGCGGCTGCATCTGGCCGGACCCGCTGGTGGAGATCAGCACCGTCGCGTTGCAGGGGTTGCGCGGGCCATAGCCGGCGGCCTGCAGCAGGCGCCGCGCCTCCCGCGGGTCGTGCCGCAGCGCGAGTTGCGGCTTGCCGAACCAGGGATCGTTCGGCGCCACCATGCCGGTCGCGGCCATGGCGGTGCCGCCCAGCAGCGCCACCAGGCCCTCGCGGTCCATGCCAAGGTTGATCGCCTGCCGCACCCGGACATCCCGGAACGGGCTGTCCGGCAGGCAGGACAGCAGATAGGGCCAGACATGCGGATAGCGGTTCGCCACGATCTGCATGCCGGCCTGGCGCAGGCGCGGGATGATGTCGGGGGACGGCGCCTCCACCCAGTCCACCTGGCCGGCCATCAGCGCGGCGGCGCGGGTCAGCGCATCCGGCATCGGCACCACCACCAGCCGGTCGCAGCGCGGGATGCGGGCGCTGTCCCAGTAGCGGCCGTTGCGGACGAACTCGATCCGCTCGCGCGGCGCCACCTTGTCGATGCGCCAGGGCCCGGTGCCGGAGGGGTTCAGCGCGAAGCGGTCCCAGTTGCCGCCCACCTCCCGCCAGCGGGCGGGGGAGGAGATGAAGACCGAGACCAGCTTGTAGGGCAGGTTGGCGTTCGGCTCCTTCGTCACGATCTCCAGCGTGCCGGCATCCAGCGCGCGGTAGGATGCGATGGGCGCGACGAAGCTGGCGGCCTGCGCCGCCTGCGCCGCGTCGAATTGCGGCGCCGCCTTGTTCATCACCTTGTCGAGGTTCCAGACCACCGCCTCGGCGGTGAATTCCGAGCCATCGTGGAAGGCGACGCCCTGCCGCAGCCGGAAGGTCCAGCGGGTGCGGTCGGCGGGGTCGGCCTGCCAGGTCTCCGCCAGGCCGGGCCGCAGCCTTGCCTTGACGTCGCCGCGCGACAGGTCCCAGGCGGTCAGCGCATCATAGGCGGTGATGCCGGCGAAGCGGATGCCCTCGGCGCCCTGGTTGGGCTGGCCGGTGGTGGTGGGAATGTCGGCCGCGGTCATCGCGACGCGCAGCACCTTCTCGGCCGCCTGGCCCGCGCGCGGCAGCGCGCCCAGCATCGGCGTGGCCGCGAGACCCGCGGAGAATGTCCGTCGCAGCATGGTCAGCCCCCGGTTTTCGGTGCTGCCGTGCGGTGCTGGTGCGTCCCGGGCCGGCATCCTGCGCCGCAGCATGGCCAGGGCGCAAGGGGGCGTGATCAAGCGCCGAAGCAGGCCGCGACCGCCTGGGGCGCAGGCAGCATGCCCGCGCGCCATGGCGTCAGGGCCGCGTCACGCTCCCGGCGGGTCGAAGGCGCGGATGGGCGGCAGGTTGCCCGTGAAGCGCTCCACCTGCACCGTGGTCAGCTGCCCGGTGCAGCCCTGGGCGAGGCGCGAGGTGCCGACGTCGCGCGTCAGCACATTCGGGTTGCCATGGACGCAGAGCGGCTTGTCCTCCGCCGCATCCTCCGGGTCGTACCAGGCGCCGGTCGGCAGGTTCACCACGCCGGGCATGACGCCGTCGGAAAGCTCGGCGGCGGCCAGGCAGGCGCCGCGGGCATTGAACAGCCGGATGACGTCGCCATCCGCGATGCCGCGCGCGGCGGCATCCGCCGGGTGCAGCCACGCCACCTCCCGCCCCCGCCGCTTGCTGTCCTGGCTGTGGCCGCCGAAATCGAGCTGGCTGTGCAGCCGCGTCGCCGGCTGGTTCGCCACCAGGCGCAGCGGCGCCGCATCCTCGGGCACGTCCCGCGGCGCGATCCAGGCGGGATGGCCGGGGCAATCGGCATAGCCGAAGCCGGCGATGGTGGCGGAGAAGATCTCGATCCGCCCGCTCGGCGTCGGCAGCGGCGCACCCTCGGGGTCCTCGCGGAAGGCGCGCAGCATGCCGCCATCGTCCGGCGCCTGCGGCAGTTCCAGATAGCCGGCCTGCCAGAAGGCGTCGAAATCGGGCGCGTCGAAGCCCTTGTCGCGCAGGTCCAGCGCCGTGCGGTCATAGAGGTTGCGCAGCCAGTCCCGCGCGCCGCGGCCTTCGGTGAAAGCGTCTTCCTTCCCCAACCGCGCCGCCAGGTCCGTGAAGATGGCGTAGTCGTCGCGCGCCTCGGCGAAGGGTTCTGCGAGTTTGTGCATGGCGACCATCAGCGGGTCGGTCTGGCTGCTGCCGATATCCTCCCGCTCCAGCGTCAGCGTCACCGGCAGCACGATGTCGGCATGGCGCGCGGTGGCGGTCCAGGCCTGCTCGTGCACCACCAGGGTGCGGACGCGGCGGAAGGCATCGCGCAGCCGGTTGAGGTCCTGGTGGTGATGGAAGGGATTGCCGCCGGCCCAGTAGACCAGGTCCACTTCGGGGTAGGCCAGGCGCTGGCCGTTGTAGTCGTACTCGGCGCCCGGGTTCAGCAGCATGTCGCTGATGCGCGCCACCGGGATGAAGGCGCCGACACGGTTGCGTCCCTGCGGCAAGGCGGCGGTGGAGACCAGGTTGCTGCGCCGGCCGGTATGCCCCAGCGCGCCCAGCGCATAATGGTAGCCGCCGCCGGGCAGCCCGACCTGCCCCAGCACGCAGGCCAGCGCCAGCCCGGCCCAGACCGGCTGCTCGCCGAATTCGGCGCGCTGCAGGCTGTGCGCGACGGTGACCAGCACGCGCTTCCCCGGCAGGCGCGCGGCCAGCGCCGCGATGCGTTCGGCGGGGATGCCGCAGAGGGGCGCGGCCCAGGCCGCGTCCTTCGGCTGGCCGTCCCTGCGGCCCAGCAAGTAATCCTCAAACGCCGGCCAGCCCGTCGTGCAGCGATCGAGGAAGCCGCGGTCGTGCTTCCCGGCCGCGACGATCCCATGCATCAGCGCCAGCATCAGCGCCGTGTCGGTATTGGGGATGATGGGCAGCCATTCCGCCCGCGCCTCCGCCGGGCAGTCGTCGCGCAGCGGACCGACCAGCAGGAATTCGCAGCCGCGCTCGGCCGCCGCGCGCATGCAGCCGCGCTCGATATGGCGGGACACGCCGCCGCCGGCGACCATGCTGTTCTTCAGCGCCATGCCGCCGAAGGCGAGGACGATCTCGCTGTGCTCCGCCACCGCGTCCCAGGTGACGTTGCGGCGGCTCATCGCCTCCATCGGGCCGACGACATGCGGCAGGATGACGTTGGAGGCGCCGGCGGAATAGGAATTGACGCTGCGGACATAGCCGCCGAGCGCCATGTTGAGGAAACGGTGCACCTGGCTCTGCGCATGGTGGAAGCGCCCGGCGGAGGACCAGCCATAGGACCCGCCGAAGATCCGCTCCGGCGGCGTGCGCGCCAGTTCCTCGGCCAGCAGGCCGAGCGCGCGGTCCCAGGAGACGGGGACGAACTCGTCGCGGCCGCGGCGCGCATCGGCGCCCGGCCCGTCCTCCAGCCAGCCGCGGCGGACCATGGGCTGGGCGATGCGGGCGCGGTGGCGCAGCGCGGCGGGGAAATTCTGCAGGATGCGGTTCGGGTCTGGGTCGGCCGGATGCGGCCGAACCTGCAAGGCGCCATCCCGCCAGGCGCCCTCGAAGACGCCCCAATGCGAGGAATGCGGGCGGAAATCGCCCGCCCCGTCCGGTCCCGGCATGCCACGATCCCCCATCGTCCTTGCCGGCCAGCCTAGTGCAGGTCAGGGGCCGGCGTGAACGCCCCACCGGCGTCGCTGCGCGCCGGCAACGAGGCGGCGCGGCGGGAGCGCCCGCCGGCGGCGGCGCGGGCGCCGCGCCAGACGCTGGAGCGGATCGCGGGAGGGCGTGAACGCCCGGGCGCGAGATTCCGCGCTGCAAGCAACAGGACAGGCTCGCGCGTTCGGAAGAACGCGCGAGCCGCTCTAGCGCGGCGCCGTTCCGCCGCGGTTCCAGCCGCGGCCGCGGTCGCCCAGGATCTCGTAGCCATCGGGCCGCACCACCACCGTGTCCTCCAGCTTGATGAAGCCGCGCTTCGGGTGCGGCAGCGTCGTCTCGATGGACAGGACCATGTTGGCCTGCAGCGGTCGGTCGGCATCCTCGGCACCATAGGGGATGGGGCCGGTCGCGGTCAGGTGCGGCACCTCATGGCTCACCAGGCCCATGCCATGCGCGAGGAAGTCCAGCCTCTCCCGGTTCGGCGCGTCGCGCAGCGCGGCCTCGGCGGCGGCATAGACCGCGCCGCCGGGGGCGCCGGCGCGCACCGCGCGGAAGGCCGCCTGCTGGATGCCGTCGATCTCGGCCAGCAGGTCCTGCAGCTCGCTATCCGGTTCGCCCTGGATGGCCATGCGGCAGACATCGCCGATATAGCCCTGGTAGTGGCCGCCGCTGTCGAGCGAGAGGATGCCGCCCGCCTCCCAGCGCTCCTCCGACGGGGCGCGGTTCAGGCTGGTGCCGGCGGTGATGAGGCAATAGTCGAAGCCGAGGCCGCGCATCGCCTCCTCCCGCTTCAGCGCCTCCACCAGGTCGCGCTTGGTGGTGCCCGGCCCATGCCCTTGCATCACCGCCAGCATGGCGTCGATGACGCTGTCCGAGGCGTGGCGGAGCATGCCGATCTCCGCCTCGGTCTTCACCGCGCGCAGCCGTTCCAGCACCGGCAGCGCATCCGGCAACGCGCTGTTCGGGTAGGCGTCCTGCAGCACCTGCAGCGCATCGGCCGGCAGGAAGGCGCGCTCGATCCCGATGCGGGGGGAGGCGATGCCGAGCGCGCGCAGGTAGTCCACCGCATGCCGCATGGCATCGGTGGAGGTGCCCGAGAGGTTCCGCACCTCCGGCACCCAGAGCGGTTCCACCGCCTGCTGCCCCTTCTCCATCCGGTGGCCGATATAGCCGGCGCGGTCGGCCTGGCCGCGGGCATAGGCCAGCACCGGAAGGTAGCGGCTCTGCCCGATGGCGTCGGCATGCTCGAAGAAATGGAAGCGGTAGCCGCCGAGCAGGTACTGCACCGCCGGCTTGGAGGTGGCGAGCAGGACATCCATGCCCGCCTGCTCCATCAGGCGGTCGAGCAGGGCGGCATCGAAGGGGGGCGCTGACATCCTAGTTCCTCCCATGGGTTGGGAGGCAGCATAGCGCCGATTTTCCCGCCGCGTCCGCAGGCTTCGCGCCGCGGGGCGGGCGCATCGATGCCGGCCGTCACCGGCAAGCGGCAGCGGCGCGGCGTCCGGCCGGGACGCGACGCCACGGCCGCGGCATCAGACCCGCATCGGCATGAGGACGTACAGCGCTTCCGGCTTCGCGGAATCCGTCACCACGGTCGGCGCGCTGCCATCGGCGAAGCGGAACTCCACCTCGGCGTCGATCTGGTCGGTGATGTCGTTCAGGTAGCGGGCCTGGAAGCCGATCTCGAGCGGCGAGTGCTCGTAGCGCACCACCTCCCCGTCCAGCTCCTCCTGCGCCTGCCCCTGCTCGGCGCTGCTGGCCGAGAGCAGCAGGTGGTTGCGGTCGATCGAGAGCTTCACCGGCCGCGACCGCTCGCTGCTGATGGCGGCGACACGCGCCACCGCCTCGGCGAACTCCTTCTTCGCCACCCGCAGGATCTTGTCGTTGCCGCGCGGGATCACCCGCTCGTATTCGGGGAAGGTGCCGTCGATCAGCTTGCTGGTCAGCTGCACGGTGCCGATGTCGAAGCGGATCTTGGTGTCGGACAGGCGGATCGCGATCTCGTCCTGCGTCTCCTCGGCCAGCTTGCGCAGCTCGTTCACCGTCTTGCGCGGGATGATGACGCCGGGCATGCGGTCGGCGCCGTCCGGCAGCGGCTCCTCCACCCGCGCCAGGCGATGGCCGTCGGTCGCCACCGCGCGCAGCACCTTGGTGCCGTCGGTCTCGGCGGCGTGCAGGTAGATGCCGTTGAGGTAGTAGCGCGTCTCCTCCGTGCTGATGGCGAAGCGCGTGCGGTCCACCAGGTCCCGCAGCTGGCCGGCCGGCAGGGCGAAGCCATGCGGCAGCTTGCCCTCGGTCATGGAGGGGAAATCCTCCACCGGCAGCACCGACAGGTCGGTGTTGAAGCGCCCGGCGCGGAGCTTGAGCGCGGCATCGCCGCCGGCATGGTCCAGCTCCACCGTCGCCCCTTCGGGCAGCTTGCGGACGATCTCGTACAGGGTCGCGGCCGGGGCGGTGGTGCGTCCCTCGCGCGTCACCTGCACGCCCGGCACCTCCTCCACCACCGCGATCTCCATGTCGGTCGCGGTCAGCTTCAGGGCGCCATCCTTCACCGCGATCAGCACGTTGGCCAGGATGGGGATGGTGTTGCGGCGTTCGACCACGCTCTGGACATGCGCCAGGGCCTTCAGCAGGATCGCCCGTTCAACCGTGAACTTCATGCCACCCAGGCTCCCCCGACGATCCGTCCAGTCCCCGAAGCCCGCGGCGCGGGCCGGGCCGGCAGTCTAGCCATCCCGATTCGGCCGGTTAAGGTAGGGTTTCCGCAGCCGCCGACCAAGGGCGGCACGCCCCCTTCCGGCCGGGAATGTTGCGGCGCCGCGGCTGGCGCCCGGGCCGGCCGGAGGCCAGCCAGGAAGCCGGCCCGGGCCGCCGCGGCCTTGCCCCCGCCCCGTCGGGCGCCGGGCCTCAGGTCTCCAGCATCTTCCGCAGCAACGCCACATCCTCGGCAAAGGCGGCGTCCTGGATGATGAGCTCGGAGACGCGGGAGACGGCATGCATGACCGTGGTGTGGTCGCGATTGCCGAAGCGCCGGCCGATCTCCGGCAGGCTGCGCTGCGTCAGCTGCTTGGCCAGGTACATCGCCACCTGCCGCGGCCGCGCCACGTTCCGCGCCCGCCGGGCGGAGACCATGTCGGTGAGGCGCAGGTTGTAGTGCTCGGCGACCTTGCGCTGGATCTCCTCGATCGAGACCCGCTTCTCATGCGCCCGCAGGACGTCGTGCAGCACCTCATGCGCGCTGTCCACGGTGATCGGCCGGCCGAACAGGTTGGCATGCGCCACCAGCCGGTTCAGCGCGCCTTCCAGCTCGCGGACGTTGCTGGTGATCTTGGTGGCCAGCAGCTCCATCACCTTGGGCGGCACCAGCACCTGCGCCGCCGCCGCCTTGGCCTGCAGGATCGACAGCCGCAGCTCGTAGGTGGTGGCGTGCAGGTCGGCGACCATGCCGCAGCCGAGGCGCGTGCGCAGCCGGTCCTCGATCCCCGCGAGGTCCGACGGCGGCTTGTCCGAGGAGACGACGATCTGCTTGCCCTGGTCTACCAGCGCATTGAAGGTGTGGAAGAATTCCTCCTGCGTGTTGTCCTTGCCGATGAGGAATTGCAGGTCGTCGATCATCAGCACGTCGACCGAGCGCAGCGTCTCCTTGAACTCCATTGTCGACTGGCTGCGCAGCGCCGCGATGAAGCGGTACATGAACTTCTCGGCGGACATGTAGGCGACGGTGCGGGCGGTATCGCCTTCCCGGATCGCCCAGGCGATGGCGTGCATCAGGTGGGTCTTGCCCAGCCCGACGCCGCCATACATGAACAGCGGGTTGAAGCCCGGGGAGTTCGGCCGCTCGGCGACCCGGCGGGCGCAGGCATGCGCGAACTCGTTCGGCTTGCCGACGACGAAGGTGTCGAAGGTGAAGCGCGGCTCCAGCGGCGCCACCCAGTCGGACCGCGCCTCGGGCGCGCGGATCTCGGGCGGCATCGGGCGCGGCGCCAGGCTCTCGGCCAAGCCGGCGGGCTCGGCCCGCACCGCCGGTGCCGGGCCATCCGCCATGGCGGGCTCGGCGGCCGCGGCGACGCGGATCTCCACGCGGCGCACCGCCGCATCCTCCGCCTGCCACAGCGCGCGCAGCCGGTCGCCGTAATGGCTGTTCACCCAGTCCCGCAGGAAGCGCGTCGGCAGCAGGATCACCGCCTCGCCGCCTTCGATCCCGTGCAGGGTCATCTGGCGCAGCCAGGTGCGGTACTCGACCTCCCCCACCTCGTCACGGAGACGGGCGCGGATACGGGCCCAGCAGGCGACCATCTGTCCGGATGTTTCGGGGGGCAATCCGCCGGCCTCCTTCTGATCCAAACGCCGGCCTGCCTGCGCCGCGCGGCCACCACCTGCGCGGTGCCCGGGCGGAACAGAGCCCCGCCGCAAGGCACCTGCCCGGACCGGGGCGCAGGTCCGGGGGAGATCCCGCGCCACCCGTCCAGGTCCGAGGATGCTACCGCGCCTGCCGAATCGGCGCAAATAGTAACTTAACGAAACCGAGTGCCGGGCATGTGGGCGGGATCACCGCCCGAAACGAGGCCAATGATGCCCAAGCAACGATTCAGGATAGGCGCAAAATGGCGCCGAACAGACATTGCCTGTGCTTCATGCGGCAGGGCGTTGTCTGGCCGGCGCGACGCCGGCGCGGATCAGGCCTGGGCGCTGGCGCCCAGCGACTTGATCCGGGCGGACAGGCGCGACAGCTTCCGCGCCACCATGTTCGGGTGGAACACGCCCTTGGTCGCCGCCCGCTGCAGCTCAGGCTGCGCGGCCTTCAGCGCATCCTGCGCCTGGCTGTGGTCGCCGCCGGCGATCGCCTGCTCCACCTTGCGGAGGAAGCCACGCACCCGGGACTTCCGCGCACGGTTGCGCAGGGTGCGCTTCTCGGTCTGACGGATACGCTTGCGGGCGGATGCCGTGTTCGCCATGGGACAGGATTCAACTCGATACGGAGTGGGAGGGGCGCCCCAGGACCCGAGATCCGGGGCGCGCGGGAACGGGGCTTCTACAGGCGGGCCCGATCCGCCGTCAAGCGAAGCGGCGCGGCCCGCAGGCCGCGGCGCAACGACCGCTTAAGCATTGCGGAAGGCCGGCTTCCGCTTCTCGGCGAAAGCCGCCATGCCTTCCTTCTGGTCGGCCGTGGCGAAGAGCGACTGGAACACCCGACGCTCGAATTTCACGCCCTCCGCCAGCGTCGTCTCATAGGCGCGGTTCACCGCTTCCTTGGCGATCGCCACTGCCGGCGCCGACAGCTCGCCGATCCGCTCGCCGAGCTTCACCGCCTCCGCCACCACCTCGGCGGCAGGGACCACGCGGGCGACGAGGTTGGCGCGCTCCGCCTCCGCCGCATCCATCATCCGGCCGGTCAGCACCATCTCCATCGCCTTGGCCTTGCCGATGGCGCGCGTCAGCCGCTGCGTGCCGCCGGCGCCGGGGATGACGCCCAGGTTGATCTCCGGCTGGCCGAACCGGGCATTGTCCCCGGCCAGGATGATGTCGCACATCATCGCCAGCTCGCAGCCGCCGCCCAGCGCATAGCCGGCGACGGCGGCGATGACCGGCTTCTGCACGAAGGTCACCGCTTCCCACCGCTTGCCGATGAAATCGTCCAGGTAGACGGCCGGGTAGCTGCGCGCCTGCATCTCCTTGATGTCGGCGCCGGCGGCGAAGGCCTTCTCGTTGCCGGTGAGGACGATGGCGGCGATGGCCGGGTCGGCGTCGAAGCCGCGCAGCGCCTGGCCGAGCTCGTCCATCAGCTGGTCGCAGAGCGCGTTCAGCGCCTTCGGGCGGTTGAGGCGGATGACCGCCACGCGCCCCTGCACCTCCGTCAGGATCATCTCGTAGCCGGGCATTCAATGCCTCCCCTCGCCTGGAGCGGATCGCGGGCGGGCGTGGACGCCCGGGCGCGCGAAGCCGTTCCGCAACCAATGGCCCGGGGTGGATGGCGCATGCATCGGGCGCACCATCCGCGCCGGGCGCCGCATCCTATCAGCGCTGCGTCCGCGGGCAATGGAAGGTGGCGCGGCCCGCCTGCACGATGCGGCGGATGCCGGCGCAGGGCGGCACGCCCGGGCAGCGGTCGCAGGGCTGGCCTTCCCGGTCATAGACCTTGAAGCGTTCCTGGAAGAAGCCGATGCCGCCATCCGCCTGCACGTAGTCGCGCAGCGAGGAGCCGCCGGCCTCGATGCTCTCCTCCAGCACCGCCTTGATCGCCGGCACCAGCCGCAGCGCGCGCGCGCCGGCGACGCTTGCCGCCAGGCGCTTCGGCGAGATGCCGGCGCGGAACAGCGCCTCCGAGACATAGATGTTGCCGAGCCCGGCGACGACCTTCTGGTCGAGCAGCGCCGCCTTGATCGGCGTGTGCTTGCCCGCCAGCGCCGCGGTCAGCACTTCGGAGGTAAAACTGTCCTCCAGCGGCTCCGGCCCCAGGCCGGCCAGCAGGCGATGCGCATCCTCGGCCGCGGTCGGCACCAGGTCGACGCTGCCGAAGCGGCGCGGATCGACGAAGCCGACGCGCACGCCCTCCTCGGTCTCGATCGCCAGGTGCTCATGCGCGACGGGCGCGTTCGGCCGGTCCTCCGCCCGGCGCGCGACCATGCGGCCGGACATGCCGAGATGGATCAGCACGCTGTCGCCGCCCGACAGCCGCATCAGCATGTATTTCCCGCGGCGGCGGAAGCCGGCCACCCGCGCGCCGGTCAGCCGCAGCGCCAGCCCCGGCGGGAAGGGCCAGCGCAGGTCCGGCCGCGCCACGCTGGCGGCGCGGATCATCCGGCCGTCCAGCACGCGGCGCAGGCCGCGCATCACCGTCTCCACTTCCGGCAATTCCGGCATAGGTCGCGCCGCCTCCTCCCCCGCCGTGCTGGCCCGCGCTATGGTGGCGGGAGATGAGCGAACGCAACACCCCGCACGACGCCTCCCCGGACGCCCCTTCCGGCGCCCCGTCCCCTGGCGCCGAGACCATCGACTTCGGCTACCGCGCCGTGCCGCGCGGGCAGAAGGCCGGCCTGGTCCGCCAAGTCTTCGACAGCGTGGCCCCGCGCTACGACCTGATGAACGACCTGATGTCGCTCGGCCTGCACCGGGCCTGGAAGCAGGCCTTCGTCGCCGCCATCGCCGCCTCCCCGCGGGAAGCGCTGCTGGACCTGGCCGGCGGCACCGGCGACATCGCCTTCAAGGCGCTGGAACGCGGGGCGGGCCGCGTCATCCTGTCCGACATCAACCCCTCCATGCTGCAGGTGGCGCAGGGACGGGCCCTGGAGCGCGGGCTGGCGGCGAACCTGATGTTCCTCGGCGCCGATGCCGAGCGCCTGCCCCTGCCGGACCGGTCGGTCGAGAAGGTCTCGATGGCCTTCGGCCTGCGCAACTGCACCGACAAGGACGCGGTGCTGCGGGAGGTGCGGCGGGTGCTGCGGCCCGGCGGGCGCTTCCACTGCCTGGAGTTCAGCCGGGTGGAGGTTGCCGCCCTCGCGCCGATCTACGACACCTGGTCCTTCAAGGTGCTGCCGGAACTCGGCCGGCGGGTCGCCGGCGATGCCGAGAGCTACCAGTACCTGGCCGAGAGCATCCGCATGTTCCCCGACCAGGGGACGCTGGCGCGGATGATGCGGGAGGCCGGGCTGGAACGGGTGCAGCACCGCAACCTTACCGGCGGGATCGTCGCCATCCATACCGGCTGGCGGCTGTAGCGGCGGGGCCCCCGCCACCGGCCGCCCGGCCGCCGCGGCACCCTCGCGGCGCCCGGTCCCGCGCCGCAGTCCCTCCCTGATCTCCCCGGCAGGGGCCCCAGCGACCTCCCCCGGTGCCCTCCAGGACGCGCCCCGGTCCCGACGCCCTGCCCCGCCGCCGTCGGTGAATGCCGTCGCGGCCAGGTCCCGCACCCGCAAGGGTGACGTGCGGGGCACCCGCCGCGGTCGCCGCCTGCCCGGACCGGCGCCCCGGGCCGGACGATCCCGCATCGCCCGGGTTCGGCGTGCGCCGCGGCCCGGGCCGGCCGGGGTATCGGCCCAGGCCCCGGCCGGGAACCCGCCGCCGGGCCGGGCGCTTCCGCGCCAGCGCGCGCGTTGCCTGCGGCCGGACGCGCATCATGGCAGGCCGATGCTGCGCGCGGGCCTGAGAATAAGGTATACGAAGTTTGCCCAGGGGGGGCAGGCGCGCGGGGGTGCGCCGGAGCGGGTGCCCAGGGGGCACCGAAGGGGACGCGGAATGGCCATCATCGAGCAGCGCGAGAGGCTCTACCAGTTGGACAAGCCCAGCCTGGCCCAGGACACGGCCGGGCCCACCCCACCGCAGGCCGCCTCGCCCGGCTGGATCGGGCTGCAGCGATGCAACATCAGCCCGGTCGCCAGCCAGGTGCTGGAAATGCCGCATGTCCTGCTGCACCCGGAGATCGGCGTCGCCCTGATCGACATCGCGCCGGGCCAGACCCCGCATGCCGAATCCGCCTTCCGCGCCCGGCTGGAGGCCGCCCGCTTCGCCGCCATCTTCCCCGGCCACCTGCCGGTGGTGCAGTTGCAATTCCAGCCGGAAGACCTGATCCGCGCCGATGCCCTGCTGCGGGAGGCCTTCGCCGCCCTGCCGCCGATCAGCCTGCCCGGCGGCGATGGCTGGGTCAGCGTGGTGCGCCGCGCCCTGGCGCAGCGGGCCCCCAGCCGCCAGGCCCGCGCCGCCGCGGTGGAGAGCGCGCCGCCGGCGCTGAGCCGGGAGGTCGCGGCGCAGCGGGTGGGCGGCGGGCCCGGCACCATGGCGCCGCTGCCGCTCCGGCCGCGGCCGGTCGGGCGCTGGCCGCTGCTGCCCATCGGCCTTGGCCTG
>NZ_SMOA01000510.1 GCF_004353985.1 Paracraurococcus ruber
GGCGCCGCCATCGGCGCGCCGCAGGCGCTGACGGTCGGCGCGGCGCTGCCCGTCGCGCCCGTCGCCGCCTGCGCCGGCCTGCCGGACCAGGGCGTGGTCACGGCGCGGCACCCGCCGAGGCTCGCCGCCGATGGCGGCAACCCGCGCGCACTGGTCGAGGTGACGGCGGAGGCCCTGGCCGCCGCGCAGCCGGACCTGGCCGCCTTCCGCCGCGCGGTGGCGACGCTGCCCGAGCTCGGCGGCCGCCTCTCGCTCTATCTCTACCGGCGCGACGGCGCGGCGCTGCGCGCCCGCATGTTCTCGCCGCTGACCGGCACCTGGGAGGATCCGGCGACCGGCAGCGCCGCGACGCCGCTGGCCGGCTTCCTGCTGCATCTGTCGGGCGAGGCGCAGGCAACCCTCGACATCCACCAGGGCGTGGAGATGGGCCGGCCGAGCCTGCTGCGCACCACCGCGCGGAGAACGGATGAGGGGATCCGGGCGACCGTCGGCGGGACCTGCGTGCCGGTGTTTGAAGGCCACGTCACGCTGTGAGGCGCGCAGGGGGGGACGCCGTCCCCCTCCGCATCCCCTGGGACGGGCCGGTTCGACGCTGGCGTCGAACAACCATGGACCCCCGTGTCATGCCGAAGGCCGTCGATCGTGACCGATCCGCGCCGCCTCGATCGCCGGGCGGTGTGCGCCGCCGGCCTTGGGCACGCGGCATGTGCCCCGGCGCCCGGCATGGCGGGACCATCCGTGCCGCCGGCATGGTCATCGGGTGCGGCGCGCCGCCGCCACGCCAACCCTGCGCGCGAGACCGGCGGGCGGAGGTCAGGACGCCTGCCCGCCCGCTTCAGGCGGGGGGTGGTTCGCGCTCCAGCCAGCCCTCGACATAGGCCTTCTTCGCCAGGACCAGGCCCAGCGCCGAGAGCGGCGCGGCCAGCGCCAGGCCCAGCAGGCCGAACAGCGCGCCCGTCAGCACCTGCACCACCAGCAGCAGCGCCGGCGGCAGGTCGGCGGTGCGGGACTGCACCATCGGCGTGATGAAATTCCCCTCGATGGTCTGCACCAGGAAGATCAGCCCGACGACATAGAGGCCGAGCACCGGCTGCTGCGTCATCGCCAGCAGCACCGCCGGCACGCCGCCGATCACCGGCCCGAGCACCGGGATGAAATTCAGCAGGCCGATGATGGCGGCCAGCAGCCCCGCCAGCGGCACGCCCAGCAGCCAGAGGCCAAGCCAGGTCAGCAGCCCCGCCACCGTCATCCCGACGGCCTGGCCGAGCAGCCAGCCGCGCAGCGCATGCCCCGCCTCGGCCAGCGTGTCCCGCACCCGCGCATCCAGCCGCGGGTCCAGCAGGCTGCGCAGGCCGGACAGGTAGGGCGCCGGCTGCGCCGCGAGATAGAGGCCCAGCAGCAGCACCAGCACGAAATTGCCGAGGCTGCCCAGCGTGCTGCCCGCCGCCTTGGCCGCCGCCTGCGCCGCCGTCTCCGCCCCGCCGCTGCCCAGCAGCCGGCCCGGCTCGGCCTGGCGCAGCAGCCAGTCGCCCCAGGCGGTGCCGGCGACCTGGCCGCGCAGCGTCTCCAGGCTGTGGGGCAGCTGCTCGGCCAGTTGCGTCGCCTGCTGCGCCAGCGGCCCGGCCGCCGCCCAGCCCGCCAGCCCGATCGCGCCGGCGACCAGCAGCGCCACCACCAGCACCGCCGCGATCTCCGGCAGGCCGGTGCGCTGCGCCAGCGGCTCCGCCCCCGCCCGCAGGGCCACGGCCAGCAGCACGGCGGCGAAGGTCAGCAGCGGCACCTCCGGCACCAGCCAGAGGAGGACCAGCAGCAGGCCCAGCAGGACCAGCACGGAGCCTTGCGCACGCGTCATGACGGGCGAACGACGCCGCGCGCCGGCGGTTCCGCCAGCGTTCCATGACGCCCGCCGCCGCGGCGCCCGCCGGCCCGCCCGGCTGGCTTGCGGCGGCGCAAGGCCGGCGTGGCGCATGGTGGGCAGGATGACGGCCGGGCCGCATCGCCCCGGCGCGACAGGCGGGCACCGGCCCGT
>NZ_SMOA01000511.1 GCF_004353985.1 Paracraurococcus ruber
CCGCGGCCGGCTGCGCGCCGGCCTGGCATGGCGGCTGACCCGGCGGGGGCGGTCCCCGCGGGCGCCCCGCCCCCGGCATCCCTGCGGCAGGGCCTGCGCTACCTCGGCGTCTCCATCCTGCTCTTCGGCGGCGTCTGGCCGATCACCAAGGCGGCGCTGGCGGATGCCACGCCGCTCTGGTTCGCGCTCAACCGCGCCGCCATGGCCGCGGTGGCCAGCGCGCTGCTGCTGGCGGCGCTCGGGCGGCTGCGCTGGCCGCTGCGGGCGGACCTGCCCTGCATCCTGGCGCTCGGCCTGCTGCAGCTCGGCGGCTTCTTCGCGCTGACCCATGTCGCGCTGGAATGGGTGCCGGCCGGGCGCACCGCCATCCTCGGCAATGTCACGGTGTTCTGGCTGATCCCGCTCTCGGTCTGGGTGCTGGGCGACCGCGTCTCCCGCAACCAGTGGCTGGCGGCGGGCCTCGGCCTGCTCGGCGTCCTCGCGCTCATGCAGCCCTGGGCGCTGCTCGGCAGCGGCGCCGGCCTGGGGCCGGGCGTGCTGGCGGGCTACGGGCTGCTGCTGCTGGCCAGCCTGGCCTGGAGCCTCGCCATCCTGGTCACCCGCCGCCTGCCGCCGCGCCGGCCGGTGCTGGAATTGCTGCCCGTCTCCTTCCTGATCGGCGCCGCGCTGCTGCTGCCGCTGGCGCTGTGGCGGGAACCTGCGGGCGGCATCGGCCGCGACGCCTGGCCCTATGCCATCTTCGTCGGCGCCGTCGCCGCGCCCATCGGCACCTGGGCGACCATCGAGGCGGGGCGGCGACTGTCGGGCATCATGGCCTCGGTCGGCTTCCTGCTGGTGCCGGCGCTGGGCGTCGCCATCGCCAGCCTCTGGCTGGGGGAGGCGCTGGGGTGGGACGTGCTGCTGGGCGGCGCGCTGATCGGGGCGAGCGTGCTGCTGGCGGCACGGGGGTGACGATCGAGGGGGACGCCGTCCCCCGCGACCCCCCCCCTGCCAGGGGTTGGGCGACCCCCGGACCGGCCCGGGTCTGGCAAACCATGAGGAGACACGCGCCATGCGACTGAACGCGGTGGAGGCGGGAGACGGGGCGCCCCTGGTGCTGCTGCACGGGCTGTTCGGCGCCGCCAGCAACTGGGGCGGCATCCAGAAGGCGCTGGCGCCGCGGCATCGCGTCATTGCGCTCGACCTCAGGAACCACGGCGCCTCCGGCCGCGACCCGGCCATGGACTATCCGCGGATGGCCGCCGATGTGGCGGAGACGCTGGCGGCGCTGGGCGCCGCGCCCGCCGCGGTGCTGGGGCATTCCATGGGCGGCAAGGTCGCCATGGCCCTGGCGCTGACGCAGCCCGGGATGGTGGCGCGGCTCGTCGTCGCCGACATCGCCCCGGTCACCTACCCACCGGCGCTGCGCCCCTATGTCGCGGCCATGCAGGACATCCCGCTGCATCCCGACCTGACCCGGCGGGAGGCCGATGCGCTGCTGGCGGACACGATCCCGGAGCCCAATATCCGCGCCTTCCTGCTGCAGAACCTGCGCTTCGGCGAGGGCGCGCCGCAGTGGCGCCTGGGGCTGGCGGAGATCGCCGCCGCCATGCCGATGATCGAGGGCTTCCCGGAGCTGGAGGCGCGCTTCGACGCGCCGGTGCTGGTGCTGGACGGCGAACGCTCGACCTATGTCCGCCCGGCGCATCACGCCCGCATCGCGGCGCTGTTCCCGCACGTGGCCTACGCCATGGTGCCGGGCGCCGGGCATTGGGTGCATGCGGAGAACCCGAAGGGTTTCCTGGCGCTGGTGGAGCCCTTCCTGGCCGGCTGAGGCGCGCCGGGCGGCTGGCCGGCGGCGCGCCATCCGGCCGGCCAGCCGCCGCTGCTGGTGCTGCCCCGCCGGTTGCCGCGGCCATGGCATGGCCTGTCAGACGCGGCGGCGCTGCACCGCCGCCTCTCCCGCCGTGCCTGCGGCGGACGGGCGCCCGATGCGGCGGCGCCGGACCACGCGGCGCTCGGCCGGGTCCGGATCGTGCTGGCCGTGCG
>NZ_SMOA01000512.1 GCF_004353985.1 Paracraurococcus ruber
GGCGGCGCGGCCGGCGCCGGCACCGGCCCCGCCCGGCCGCCGCGCGCCGTCGCCAGGGCCGGGCCACAATCCGGGATGCCGCTGTCGTTCAGCCCGGGATTGGGGCCGCCCAGCGCGCCCAGCAGGTCGCCGGCGATGCCGGCCGGGGTGCGCGCCAGCCCCTCCACCGTGCCCAGCGCGCCGCGGGCCGCCGCCTCCCCGTAATCCGGCCGGGGATTGGCCAGCGTGCCGCCCAGCGGCACCGGCGCGCGGATGCGGATCTGGTTGAGCCCCGGGATCGGCAGCCGCAGGTCGAGCAGCAGGCGCATCGCCAGCCTCTCGTCCCGCAGGTTCACCGTGCCGCCGCCGCCCACCTTGCCGAGGCTGCCGTCCAGCAGCAGCACCTCGCTGCGGGCCACGCCATTCTCGGCCCGCCAGCGCGTCGCGCCGCAGGACAGCACCACGCGGCCTTCCGCCAGCGCCCCCAGCGCCGGCATCGCCCGCCGCAGATCGGCGAGCGCCCGCCCGAGGAGGCTGCCGGACCCGCCCTCCACCGCGCCATTGGTCAGCGCCAGGCCGAGATGCCCGGTGGCGGTCGCCGCCACCGCGCGCAGGTCCCGCCCCTGGCCGCGCAGGTCGAGGTCGAATTCGAGACGCCCGGCGGTGCCCTGCGGCGCATGCAGCGCCGCCAGCAGCGGCGGCAGGTCCAGCCCGTCCGACCGGGCGGCGACCTGCACCGCCGGCGGCGTCGCCGTGACATCGGCCGCCGCGCGCAGGCTGACGCGACCGCCCGGCAGGGTGACGGTCAGCGGGTCCAGCCTTCCCTTGCCATCCTCGATCACCGCATGCGCCGCCAGGTCGCGCAGATCCACGCCGCCGCTGCGCAGTTCCCCGACCGTCAGCCGCAGGTCGCTGTCGGTCAGCCGCAGGATCTCGAGCGGCAGCGGCATCGCCGGGATCACCCGGCCATCGGGCGGCGGCGGGGGCGGCGCCGGGCCGCGCGCGACCGGCTGGGCCGGCGGCGGCAGCAGCGCGTCGAGGTCGAGCCGGCGGGAGGCCAGCGCGCCCTGCACCCCGGACCGCATGCCCATGACCAGGGTGAGGTCGCCGGCGATGTCGCCGGCCGAGGAGGTGACCTGGATCTCCTTCAGGAAGGCGCCGCCGGAGAAGCGGTAGCCGCCGCGCTCGTTCAGCCGGGCGCGGGCCTGGATGTCCCGCACCGCCGGCAGCGGGCCACCGGCCAGCGGCGCCAGCGCGGCCAGGTCGGGCAGCGCGGCGGTGATGGCGAGGTCGACGCCGCGCAGCCGGTCGGGGTTCTCGATCTTGCCCTGCACCCGGGCGGTGCCGCCGGCGGCGGTGACGGCCAGGTCCAGCGGCACCGGCGCCGCCAGCCCGCCGGGCGGCATGGGCGACCGCGTGGTGCCGGACAGCGTCACCGGCAGGCCATGCAGCGTGCCGGCGCCCTCCAGTGTCAGCGGCGCCTCCGGCCCCGGCAGGCTGGCGCGGAAGCGGGCCAGCTCCAGCCCGTCCAGAAGCTGGCCGAGCGGCGAGGCGCCGATCGAGACCTCGAGCGCGGTCAGCGCGTGCTGCCCCGGCCCGGCATCGGCCAGCCCGATCCGGGCCTGGAGTTCGCGCAGCGGCGGGATCGGCACCTCCGGCAGCAGCGGCACCAGCCGCTGCGCATCGGGCACCTGGGCGGTCAGCGTCGCCTGCCAGCCGCGCCGCGCCGCGGGATCGGCGATGCTCCCCTCCACGCCGAAGCGGGCGCCGGCGGCCTCCACCGTGCCGCGCAGCGGCCAGGGCGGCGCGCCGGGGGGGGGCGCCAGCAGGCCGGCGAGCGGCCCGGCCTCCCCCGCCACCGCCACCGGGATGCCTTCCAGGCTCAGCGTGCCGCGGCCGCGCACCGGGCCATCCGTCGCATCGGCCTCGGCCTCCGGCACCTCCAGCACCCGGCTGGCGCCGGTGATGCCGTTGCGCCAGGCCAGGCGCGCGCCCTCCACCGTGATCCGGCCGAAGCCGAAGCTCGCGCGG
>NZ_SMOA01000513.1 GCF_004353985.1 Paracraurococcus ruber
GGCAGTCTCGGCGATAGCGTGACCGGCACCTGCCGGGGCTAGCCCCGGCAGGTGCCGGTCACGCAACGAAGTGGGGAAGTTTCGCGGCCCACATCAGGGGAGGATTCAACGGCCACTGACACCGGATGCGGCTTGGCCCGCAGCACAGCCTCAACCATGCCGGCCGCGGCGGGGCCGATCGCGGCCGCCTCCCGCCGCAGCCGGGCCGGGGTCCACTCGGCGTGGCGCCGATGGGCACTCGGCATGTGGTCGGGGATGGTGGTGTGCCGGTGCCGCAGCGGACTGCGGAGATGGGCTGCGACGCGGCTGCCGTTGTGGAACAGCTCGACCGTGCGCTCGGTGATGCGAGCCTCCACCACGGCCCGGGCGAGCCGGTGGGGCACGCTGTACCAGTGCCCCAGCACCTCGACGTGGTAGTCGAGCCCGACCCGGCAGCGTCGCCAGTCGGCATAGGCGTAGGGCTCCGGCGGCAACTGCAGCAGGGCGGCGCGCTCGAGGCTCTCGAACAGCACCCGCCGGCTGGTGCCGAGGCGGCGCATGGGACGGGTGTTCAGCGCCTCCAGCAGTTCGCGGACGGCGCCGTTGGCCTCCTCCAGGCCGAACAGGCGCCGGTTGCGCAGGCGGGCCAGGATCCAGCGCTCCACCACCTGCACGCCGACCTCGACCTTGGCCTTGTCGCGCGGCTTGCGGACCCGGGTCGGCATCACGGCGGTACCGTAGTGTGCCGCCATCTCCTGGTAGGTGCGGTTGATCCCAGGCTCGTACCGGCAGGCGGCGGTCACCCCGGCCTTGAGGTTGTCGCAGACCAGCTGCCGGGCCGCGCCGCCGAAGAAAGCGAAGGCGTTGACGTGGCAGCCCACCCAGTCCGCCAGTCCCTGGCTCCACCTGACCTCGGCATAGGTCAGGCTGGAGGCGCCCAGCACGGCGACGAAGACCTGCGCCGGCCGAACCTGGCCGGTCGCCGGGTCGACCACCGCCAGGGTCTGCCCGGCGAAGTCGACGAACAGCTTGTCGCCGGCAACATGGGCCTGGCGCATCGTCACCGACACGCTGCCCCGCCACTCGGCATAGAGGTCGCAGAACCGGCTGTAGCCGTAGCCCTCCGACTGCCCGGCCCGGTATTCCTGCCACAGCAGCATGAGGGTCACGCCCGGCCGTCGCAGCTCGGCATGGATCCGCGGCCAGTCCGGCTGCGGCCGCAGCGCCTCCCGCGGCGTGAAGGGCGGACTGAACAGCTGCGCCTCGAGCGCCGCGTCGTCCAGCCCGGCCGGCACCGGCCAGGTAATGCCGATCACCGCCGCCCGGCGCAGATACTCGGCCACCGTGTAGCGGCTGATCCCGATCGCCGCGGCGATCTGCCGCTCACTCTCCCCGCAGGCATGCTTGCGGCGGAGGACTTCTCGAACCTGGCGCATGGGCAGTCTCTGGGCGGGCATGGCTCTCCCCGGCGGCGTTGCCGGAGAAAGCCTGGCCCGGGTGGCGGACTACCCGCAGACCACCCCTCAGCCCCCGTCAGCGGTGGCTGGCATCAATCGGAACAGGTGGCTGGCTTGCGTCGGAATCAGTGGCTGGATTCCGTCGGAATCACCGGCTGGATTGCGTCGGATTCCGCATCCAGCTCGGAGATATGCCGACTCACGGTTGCGATCGGCGTGCGCAACTCCCGCGATGCGGCGGAGAGGCTACCGGCGCGGACGACCGCCAGCAGGGTCGCCATGGCCTCGATGCGGTCCATGTGGCTTTCCGAATCCCGGAAGGGTGCTGACCGATCCTAACCGGTTCTGCACCGCCCTGGGATGCACGACCTTCAGTCCGCTCGATGCAGAGGATGCGTGACCATGAGCGAGATGCGAAGCCTGGGTACGACCCTGAGGCATTGCCAAGTTGTTCAGGGATAGGTCGCGTTGGAGCGGCGACAGGGCGGCCCTGGCATTCACGCCGGTAGCTGGACGCGGGTCTCCTGCCGCCAAGTCCGAAACGCGTTAACGCGGCC
>NZ_SMOA01000514.1 GCF_004353985.1 Paracraurococcus ruber
GTCCTGGCGCGCGGCCTCGCCGCCGCCGAGAGCCGCTGGGACGGCGGCTCGGACTGGGGCGCGGCCGCGCTGGCGCGGGCGGTGGACGTGGATGCCCGCCTCGCCGCCCGCGGCGGCCGGTCCCTGCCGCACCGCCTGGCCGGGGCGGCGATGGACCCCGGCGGCCGCTGGGACCTCGACCTGCGGCTCGATGTGCCGATGGCCGCGCATGCGCAGATCGAGCCGCGGGCGGCGACCGCGCGCTGGTCCGCCGACGCGACGCGGCTCACGCTCTGGACCGGCACGCAGGATGCCTTCTTCGTCCGCGCCGTCCTGGCCCGCCGGCTCGGCCTGCGGGAGGACGCCGTGGTCGTGCGGTCCAGCCGGATGGGCGGCGCCTTCGGCGGCCGCACCGTGCCCGATGTCGAGCTGGAAGCGGCCCGGCTGGCCCGCGCCGTGGCGCCGCGGCCCGTCCTGGTGCAGTGGACGCGGGCGGAGGAATTCCGCTGCGCCTTCCACCGCCCGCCTTCCTCGCACCGGATCCGCGCGCGGTTCGGGCCGGATGGGCGGGTGGCGGCCTGGTGGCATGCCTTCGCCTCCGGCCATGTCATCCTGACCGCGGCGGCGCTGCCGGGCTGGCTGCAGCGCGCGGCGGATGCCGTCACCGGCGATGCCGGCATCGCCCGCGGCGCCCGCCCGGCCTACGGCTTCGGCGCCGCGCGGGTGGAGTTCGACGCGGTGGCCCTGCCGGTGCCGACCGGCCCCTGGCGCGGCCTCGGCGCCGCGCCGAACGCCTTCGCGGTGGAGAGCGCGATGGACGAGCTGGCGCGGCTGGCGGGACGCGACCCGCTGGCATTCCGCCTGGCGCATCTGGCGGCGGAACCCCGGCTGGCCGCCTGCCTGCGCCGGGCCGCGGCCATGGCCGGCTGGGGCCGCGCCCTGCCGCCGGGCCGCGCCCTCGGCCTGGGCTGCGCGCCCTACAAGGACGCGTCCTGGGCGGCGGTGGCGGCCGAGGTGGAGGCGGATGGGCGCGGCGGCCTGGCGGTGCGCGGCCTGTGGTGCGCGCAGGACAGCGGTCGCGTGCTGGACCCCGACCGGGTGCGGGCGCAGGCGGAGGGCAACCTCGCCTGGGCGGTGGGGTCGGCGCTGACCGAGCGGCTCGGGCTCGACCGCGGGGCGGTCGCCGCCGGCGGCTTCGCCGACTACCGCCTGCCCCGGCTGACCGACATCCCGCACCGGCTGGAGGTGGCCCTACTCGACCCGCCGGCGGGGGCCGGCATCGGCGGCGCCGGGGAGACGGCGCTGGGCCCGGCGCTGGCCGCCATCGCCAATGCCGCCTCGCGCGCCCTGGGGCGGCGGCTCGCGCGCCTGCCGCTCGACGCGCGGGCGGGGATGGCGGCATGACCGGCCGCGCCTTCGCCTCGGCCGGGCTGGTGGCGCTGGTCTTCACCGGGCTGCGCCGCCAGGGGATCGCGCCGCCGGAGCCGCCGCCCGGCCCCGGCCTGCGCCTGGCCGGCCCGCCGCTGGTGGCGCATGGCCGCAAGCGCGACCTGCTGGCGGCGGTGCTGCGGCAGCACGGGCCGGTGGCGGTCCTCCGGGTGGGGGAAGCGGTGGCCGACCAGGGCTTCCATCCCATCCTGCACGTGCTGCTGCGGGCGCAGGGGCCGGCGGACCTGATCGGGCGCTGGCTGCGGCTGGAACGCTACGGCCATTCGCACCACCGCACGGTGGTCGAGCACCTGGCTGCGGATGGCGCCGCCCTGCGGCATGTCTCGCTCGATGGCGCGCCGCCGGCGGCGGCCGAGGACCTGCTGGTGCTGGGCCTGCATCTCGGCCTGCTGCGGGCCATCGGCTGCACCGGCGTCTCGGCGGCAATCGCGGGGGGCCGCGTGGCACGGCCGGATGGCGGCTGGGATGCCGCGGCGGCGGCGGCGGCGGTCGCCGCCGGGGACACCGCCGCCTGGCGGCTGGCCTGGGCGGGCTGGCAGGCGCCGCCGGCCATCCCGCCCCG
>NZ_SMOA01000515.1 GCF_004353985.1 Paracraurococcus ruber
GCCGCCGTGCTCACCCCGCATGCCGGCGAATATGCCCGCGTCTTCGGCCCGCCGGGGCCGGACAAGCTCGCCGCCGCCCGCCGCGCCGCCGCCGCGGCCGGCGCGGTGCTGCTGCTGAAGGGCGCCGACACGGTCATCGCCGCGCCGGACGGACGCGCCGCCATCAACGACAACGCCCCGCCGACGCTGGCCACCGGCGGGACCGGCGACGTGCTGGCCGGCAGCATCGCCGCCCTGCTGGCCCAGGGGATGCCGGCCTTCGAGGCCGCCTGCTGCGGCGCCTGGATCCAGGGGGAGGCGGCGCGGCGGCACGGGCCGGGGCTGGTCGCGGCCGATCTCATCACCCTGTTGCCAGGGGCGCTGGAAACCGCGCGCGTTAACTGACTGCGCACCCGAAATCGCGCTAGGTTTCTCCGGATTGCAAAGGGCCGAGGGAGGGCCCAGCCCGATGTCCGACCTTGCCCTGGAAACGGGCCTGCTGGATCGCGCCCTGCGGCGCGTCACCTCCCTCTGGCGCGACATGGCCGAGCGCGTGGTGGGCGGCGAGGCCGAGACCATCGCCGACCAGATGCGCGCCTGCCTCGACGGCCGCGGCGGCGAGGTTTCCGCCCGCAACCGCGCCGCCCGGCTGGCGCAGGCCTATCTGGCGCTGGACCCGGCGGGGCGGGCGGAGTTCCTCCTCACCCTGGCCGGCTTCGATGCCGATGATGCGGCGCTGGCCCGGGCGGTCGAGCGGCTCGGGGCCGCCGCCGACCCGGCCGGCCGCGCCATCGCCAAGGCGGCGCTGCGCCGGGCGCTGGAGGCGCCGCGGGTGCGGCTGCTGACCCAGTTCACCACCATCCCCGACGGCATGCGCTTCCTGGTGGAGCTGCGGGCCGAGCTGCTGCAGCTGATGGAGCGCGACCCGCTGCTGCAGGCGCTGGAGACCGACCTGAAGAACCTGCTGGCGAGCTGGTTCGATGTCGGCTTCCTGGAGCTGCGGCGGATCGACTGGAACTCCCCGGCGGCGCTGCTCGAGAAGCTGGTGCGCTACGAGGCGGTGCACCGGATCCGCACCTGGCGGGACCTGAAGAACCGGCTGGACAGCGACCGCCGCTGCTACGCCTTCTTCCACCCGCGCATGCCGGAGGAGCCGCTGATCTTCGTCGAGGTCGCGCTGGTCCAGGGCATGGCGGCCAGCGTGCAGAAGCTGCTGGACGAGAAGGCGCCGGTGCAGGACCCGCGCGGGGCCGACACCGCCATCTTCTATTCCATCAACAACTGCCAGCGCGGGCTGGACGGCATCTCCTTCGGCAATTTCCTCATCAAGCGGGTGGTGGCGCTGCTGGGGGAGGAGCTGGCGAACCTGAAGAGCTTCGCCACCCTGTCGCCCATCCCCGGCTTCCGCCGCTGGCTGCAGCAGCGCGCGGCGGACCGCGGCACGCCGCTGCTGACCGAGGAGGAGGCGCTGTCGCTGCGCGCCGCGGCGCCGGCCCAGGCCTCGCTGCCCGCGCCGGCCTCGGGCGGGGCGGCCAGCGCGCTGGTGCCGGCCGAGCATGCCTCGGACACGCTGCTGCGCATCCTGGGCCAGCGCGGCTGGTACCGGGAGGAGGCGGTGGCGAAGGCGATGGAGCCGGTGCTGCTGCGCCTCTGCGCCGGCTACCTGCTGAACGAGGGCAATCCGCGCAGCCCGAAGCGGGCGCGCGACCCGGTGGCGCATTTCCACCTCTCGAACGGCGCGCGGGTGGAGCGGATCAACGCCCGCGCCGACATCTCCGAGAAGGGGCTGAAGGAGAGCGCCGGGCTGATGGTGAACTACCTCTACGACCCGGCGCGGATCGAGGAGCACCACGAGGAGTATGTCGGCGAGGGCCGCCGGCCGGCGGCGACGGCGATCCGCCGCCTGGTGCGGAACTGGCCGGTGCCGCCGGGCTGAGAGGCGCGGCGGCAGGCCGCCGACCGCGGCCGGCCGGGGTCCCGCAGGCGCTGCGCCGGGCGCCACGCCGGCG
>NZ_SMOA01000516.1 GCF_004353985.1 Paracraurococcus ruber
ACCGAGGCGCGATGCGCGGCGGGCAGCGGCGGCGCCGGCGGCCCGGCGGCGGGCAGGAAGGGCCCGCTCGGCGGAGGAACCTCGGCCAGCGCCCGGCGGGCCAGCGCCAGCCCCGGCCCGCGATGCCAGGCGGCCAGCAGCACCGGGCGCGGCCCCAGCCGCCAGGCGGCATCCAGCAACAGTCGCGGCGGCACGGCATAGCGCATGACAAATACGAGTAGAAAATCCGCTCCACAGAGAACAAGTTCTACGTATCGAGTCGCGCCTGAAATAAGGTAGCCAAACTGTCCCGCCGGTCCGGCCCTTTCCCGTTCCCGCCCCTGCCGGCGCAGGCCGCTGCCCCGCCGCGCGACGGCACGGCCTGCCGCCCCGCCGGTCCCGGGCAACCGCGGCGCGGCACGGCGCGCCGGGCGCTGTGCCTGCTGCTCGCCGCCGCGCTGATGCTGCCGCCGCCGGCCTGGCCGCAGACGCCGCTGCCTGGGGCGGGCGGCACGCTGCTCTCGCCGCCCTCCCTGCCCTCCCAGCTGCCGGCGACCCTGCCGGGCGGGCTGCCGGTGCCCAGCCTGCCGCCCGGCGCGCAGCAGGACATCTGGCAGCGGATCCTCGATGCCGGCGCCGGGCGGCCGGTGCAGGCCGTGCCGCCCGCCCCCTCCCTCATGCCGCAGGCCCTGCCGCTGCCCGCCCCGACAGCGCCGGAGGAGCCGCTTTCCCCCGCCGAGACCTTCTTCGCCGCCCGCGGCGCCGCCGGCAGCTGCCAGCCCGCGCCCTGCGCCGCGCCGCCGCTGCGGCAATTCGGCTATGAGTCGCTGCGCGGCGCCCCCGCCGGGCAGCCCGCCGGCATCGGCTTCGGCGCCCTGCCGGAGGACTACCTTCTCGGCCGCGACGACGAGGTCATCCTCGCCTTCCGCGGCCGCACCCGGCAGACGCTGAGCGCCCGCATCGGCCGCGACGGGCTGCTGCTGGTGCCGGACCTGGCGCCCATCCCCGCCGCCGGGCGCACCCTGCGGGAATTGCGCGCCGACCTCGAATCCCGGGCGCTGCGGGAGCTCGGCGGGTCGGAGGTCTTCGTCTCCATCGGCCAGGTGCGGCAGATCGCCGTCTTCGTGGGCGGGGAGGTGGCGCGGCCCGGGCTGCAGGCGCTGACCTCCATGGCGTCCGTGCTGGATGCGCTGGTGGCGGCCGGCGGGGTGCGGCGCACCGGGTCGCTGCGGGCGATCCGGGTCGAGGGACCGGGCGGGCGCCGCACGCTCGACCTCTACCCCGTCATCGCCGGGGAGGGCGCGGCGCCCGACCTGCGGCTGCGGGAGGGGGAGCGGATCCTGGTGCCGCCGCTCGGCGGCGTCGCCGCCATCTCCGGGGAGGTGACGCGGCCCGGCATCTACGAGCTGCCGCCGGGCAGCGCGCAGGCGCCGCTCGCCGCGCTGCTGCGGCTGGCCGGCGACCCGCTGCGGCCGGCCGGCAACCGCTTCCTGCTGCAGGGCACCGATGGGGAGGGCCGCCGCAGCATCCGCGAGATCGGGCCGCGCGACGCGATCCATCGCGGCGACGCGCTGCGGGTGGAGCCCGGCTCCGACGTCACGGCGCAGGACCTGCGGCTGGCCGGGCATGTGGTGGCGCCGGTGCTGCGCGCCGCGGGCGGCCGGGCGCGGACGCTGCGCGGGCTGCTGGCCGACCCGCGGCTGGTGCGGGCCGATCCCTATCCGCGGCTCGGCGTGGTCTGGCGCACGGATGCGCGGACGCGGACGCGGCAATTCCTTCCCTTCGACCTCGCGCGCGTGCTGCAGGGCCAGGCCGACCTGCCGCTGACGGAGGGGGACGAGGTCATCCTGCTCGGCCTGCCCGACGTGTTGTTCCTGGCCAGCCCCGGCGTGCAGCAGGCGATCCGCGGCGACACGCCCGACCCCGGACAGAGCGCGCAGCTGCCGGGCGCCGGCATCGCCGCCGCCGGCGCGCCGGCGCTGGCGGCGCAGCCCCTGCC
>NZ_SMOA01000517.1 GCF_004353985.1 Paracraurococcus ruber
GCGCCGGCGGCCAGCGGGCGGGGCTCCGCCGCCGGGCCGTCGCCCCCTGCCATGGGCCGCTCCGGCCGATGCCGGCGGGTCGGACCCGCCGCCGGCGGGTCAGCGCGCCGCGCGCCGTCCCGGCACCGTCGCCTGGGCGGAGGCCAGGTTGCGCAGCAGGCCCACCGCCTGCTGCAACTGGTGGTCGGTTTCCGGCTTGGTGGGATCGAAGGCCGGCGCGCCCTCCGCCGGCAGGCGGGCGATGCGCTCGGCGATGCCGGCGGGCAGTTCCAGCTTCGGGATGGCGGCGCCGGCCGGCTGCTGCACCCCGCCCTCGTTGCGCAGGGCGCGGCGGAGGTCGGCCTCGCGCTCCCGCGGGATGCCGGCGGTCGCCTGCTCGCGCTGCGCCAGCACCTCGATATCCGGCTCGATGCCGGTCGCCTGGATGGAGCGGCCCGACGGCGTGTAGTAGCGCGCCGTGGTCAGCCGGATGGCGCCCTGGCCGGGGATCGGCATCACCGTCTGCACGCTGCCCTTGCCGAAGGACTTCACCCCCAGGACGATCGCCCGCCGGTGGTCCTGCAGCGCGCCGGCCACGATCTCGCTGGCCGAGGCGGAGCCGCCATTGATCAGCACGACGACGTTGAGGCCGGCGGCGATGTCGCCCGGCTTGGCGTTCCAGCGCTGCGCATCCTCCGCCCGGCGGGCGCGGGTGGAGACGATCTCGCCCTGGTCGAGGAAATCGTCCGAGACCTGCACCGCTTGGTCCAGCAGCCCGCCCGGGTTGTTCCGCAGGTCCAGCACCAGCCCCTTCAGGCCATTGGCGCCGGCCTGCTGCTTCAGGGTGGTCAGCGCCCGGCGCAGGCCGACATCCGTCTGCTCGTTGAAGGAGGTCAGGCGGACATAGCCGATGTCGTTGCCTTCCATCCGGAAGCGGACGACCTGCGGGCGGATCACCTCCCGCGTCAGGGACAGCTCGATCGGCCGGTCGGCGCCTTCGCGGCGGATGGTGATCTTGATGGCGGTGCCGCGCTCCCCGCGCATCTGCTCCACCGCTTCCTGCAGGGACAGGCCCTGCACGGAATTGCCGTTCAGATGGGTGATCAGGTCGCCGGCCTTCACGCCGGCGCGGAAGGCGGGCGTGTCGTCGATCGGCGAGATGACCTTGATGTAGCCGCCTTCCTGCGTGACCTCGATGCCGAGGCCGCCGAACTCGCCCCGCGTCTGCACCTGCATGTCGCGGTAGGAGCGCTGGTTCAGGTAGGAACTGTGCGGGTCGAGGCCCGTCAGCATGCCGTTGATCGCGTTCTCGATCGCGTCACGGTCGTTGATCGGCTCCACATACTCGGCGCGGACGCGTTCGAAGACGTCGCCGAACAGGTTCAGCAGGCGGTAGGTATCCGCCCTGCCGCCATCCTGCGCCCAGGCCGCCACCATGGGCCCCACCACCACGCCGGCCGCGAAGGCCCCGGCGACCGCCGCTACCGTCCGAACCCTGCCCTTCATGCGGCCCGACCCACTTCCCTGCAGGCGCCCCGGCGGGGCGCGTCATACCCATCTGGCGACGACTCTGGCGGCCTCATCCCCTCGCGGCAAACCAATTCCGAGGATCCACCGGCTGCCCGTTCCGGCGCAACTCGAGGTAGAGGGGAACGCGGCCGCGGGTTTCCGCGGCGCCCAGCTGCCCGACCGGCTCCCCGGCCAGCACGCGCTGCCCCGGGGCGGTGTCCAGGCGGTCCAGCCCGGCGAGCACCACATGGTACCCGTCGCCGCAATCGACAATCAACAGCAGGCCATAGCTGCGGAAGGATGAACCGAAGACCACGCGGCCGCCGCAGGGGCTGACCACGCGGGCGCCCGGAAGGCCGGCCAGCGTCATGCCGCGGGCCGGGCCGCCTTCCCCGGCGGCGCCGTAGTCCCGCGTGACCGGCCCGGCGACCGGCAACGGGCGGCCGCCGCGCGGCGGCGGCTCGGGCTCGGCGGTGCGGGCGGCC
>NZ_SMOA01000518.1 GCF_004353985.1 Paracraurococcus ruber
CGGGCGCGCGGCCGGCGAGGCGACCTAGCATCCCGCCCGCCGCCGCCATCGACCGGCCGCGCCCGGGCCGGGGCCGGCCGCCGGCCGGGCTGCTTTCCCCTGGACCAGGGCGGCGGCGCGGGGCAGGGTACGCCCGGCCGCATGACAACGCGGCCATGTCCAAGCAAGAATCCCGAAAGATCGGAGGAACCGGGTCATGCAATCCCTTTTCGCGCGCATCCTCGACAACGCCCTGATCCTGGCGGCCCTGCTCTTCGCCGTCGGCGCCGGCCTCGCCAGCCTGCGGCTGGGCGATCCGGCGGTCATCGCCTTCCTCGCCTGCGGCATGCTGCTGATGCTGAAATCCGGCATGGCCCCGGCCGCGGAACCGGCCTCGGCGCCGGGCGCCCTGCCGACCGCCGGCCACGCCTGACGCGGGCCGCCCGGCGACCCGCCGGGCGGGTGCGTCCCGCAGGCTGCGGCCAAGGATTCGGCCCGCGGCGCGGGCGCCGCCGGTGCCCCGGGGCGCCCGCGCCGACAATGCCCGCCGCCGTATCGTTCCCCTGGCGGTTGGCAGCCGGCGGCGCGCCATGGCAGAAGCGGCGAAACCGCCGGTGCCGCATGACCGCCGAGACCCTCTACGAGGACGCGCATCTCCGGGTTGTCCATCGCCGGGGCCGCTCGCCCTTCACCCTCGTCACCTTCGGCGAGGCCGGGCTGCGGCCCGAGCACGGCTACTGGGCCCAGCCGGAGGCGGAGGCGCTCGACCTCGACTGCATCGGCTTCGTCGCCAAGGCGGCGAACTGGTACCCGGCCCTGGCCATGGACCCGGCCCGGGCGGCGATCCAGGGCATCGGCCAGCCGGTCCGCATCGGCTACGGCAATGGCATGGGCGGCCATGCCGTCCTGAAATACGGGCAGCGGCTGCGGCTGGCGCGCGGCCTGGCGGTGTCGCCGCAGGATTCCATCGACCCGGCGGAGCGGCCGGAGGACCCGCGCTTCCACGCGCATTTCCGCCCGGATCTGCATGCCGGCATGGCGGTGGCGGAGGCCGACCTGCCGCCCTGGTGCGTGGTGCTGGGCGACCCGCATGACCCGGCCGAGGCGCCGCATCTCCGCCGCCTGGCGGCGCTGACCGCGGCCGAGTTCCTGCCGTTGCCCTTCCTCGGGCCCTGGGCCACCTGGATGCTCGCCGGCGGGCCGGCGCTGAACGGGGCGCTCCGCTGCGCCCTGGCGGCGGACCTGCCGGGCCTGCGCCGCCTGCTGAAGCGGCAGCGCTGGGACTCCCGCATCTGGTGCACGCGGCTGGGCGGCCAGGCGCTGCGCCAGGGGCGGGACGCGCTGGCCGAGCGGCTGCTGGCCCGCGCCGCGGCGCTCGGCACCGAGGATGCCGGGCTTCGCCAGGCGCGGGCGGAGGCGCATTTCGCCCGGGCCGCCCGGCTGCGCGCCGCCGGCCGGATGGAGGCGGCGGCGGCGGCGATCCGCCGCGGGATCGAGTCCGGCCCGCAGACCGCCGCCGCGCTGGAAACCGCCGGCCAGCTGCTGCTGCGGGAGGGCGAGGCGGCCGCCGCCGCCGGACGGTTCCGCGCCGCCCTGGCGCTGGAGGAGGCCCGCGCCGCGGCGCATGGCGGGCTGAGCCATGCGCTCGCCACCCTGGGCGAGGAAGCCGGCGCGCTGCGCCATGCCGCGCGGGCCGCCGCCCTGGCGCCGGGCAATGCGCATCTGCAGGCCTGGCACGCGCATCTGCTGCTGCTCTGGGGCGACCCGGCCGAGGCGGCGGCGCGCTACGCCATGGCGGTGGAGATCGAGCCGCGGCAGGCCCAGGCCCAGGCCGGGCTGGTCGATGCGCTGGAGCGCTGCGGCCGGCTGCAGGAGGCGCTGGAGGCCGGCCGCCGCGCCGCCGCGCTGCTGCCGGAGGATGCCGGCCTGCGCGGGCGGGTGGAGCGGCTGGCCGCCGCGCGCGACGCGGTGGCGGGGCTGGCACGGCTGCGCC
>NZ_SMOA01000519.1 GCF_004353985.1 Paracraurococcus ruber
CTCGCCAAGGACTGGGAGTGCCTGAACCGGTCAGGCCTGTGCTTCCTGCGCTGGGCCTCCGTCCGCCTCATGCTGCGAAGGCTCTGCCAAACCAGAACATGATCCCGGACGGACTCTAAGGCCCGGCCGTCGCAACAGCAAGGGCATTCGCAATGACCTCCGTCGATCCGGGCCGCGCCGCCGCGCCGACCGTGTTCAACCCCGCGCCTCTCCACGATCCCACGCCGCATGGCTACAGCACGGCGGTGATCACCCCCGCCAACGGCCGGCTGGCCTTCGTCTCGGGGCAGGGCGGGCAGGACGCCAGGGGCGCCCTGTCGCCCGATTTCGCGCGGCAGGTGGCGCAGGCCTATGCCAATCTCGGCGCTGTCCTCGAGGCACTCCGCGCCCGCCCGAACCAGGTCGTGAAGCTGACGGTGTTCGTCGTCGACCACGACATGCCGAAGCTCGGCGCGCTGACCGAGGCGGTGACAGGGATGTTCGGCGGCGCCCTGCCGGCGCAGACCCTCGTTCCGGTGCCGACGCTCGCGGTGGATGGGATGCTGTTCGAGGTCGAGGCCGTGGTGGCGCTGCCCTGAGCGACGGCTGCCGGCCGGCCGTCCCCCACGGCGCGGCGTGCCGCGCCGCCTTCGCCGCGGCCGTGCGCAGCCGCGCGTGGCGACCGGGCCTCGTCGGATCCCGTGACGGGACCGGATATGGGGCGCCGGCGCCCGCCGGGCCGCCGCCCCGCCGGCGCGGGCGGGTGAGGCGAATGCCGCGCGCAGGCCGGGATGCCGCCCTGTCCCGGCCGCGGGAGGCGTGCCGGGTATCGGACGTGGACCGCCAGGATGCGCCTGCCCCGCGAGCATCCCGTGCGGCGGGGCTTGGGCCGGCCTGCCCCCCTTCCGTCGCTTGCATGCCGGGCCTTGCCACCGTCACGCTGCCGTCGTCATCCCCCGGACGGAGGCCGCCATGCGCCGCGCCCTGCTCGCCGCCCTCATGCTCGCCGCCCTCGCGCCCCTCCGACCGGCGCAGGCCGCCTGGCCGGAGCGGCCGGTCACCCTCATCATCCCCTTCGGCCCCGGCTCCTCCCCCGACCTGTCCGGCCGGCTGCTGGCGGAGCGGCTGGCCGCCGCCTGGGGCCAGCCGGTGGTGGTGCAGAATGTCCCCGGCGCCTCCGCCACCATCGGCGTCGACCGCGTGGCGAAGGCGGCGCCGGATGGCTACACGCTGGGCTATACCGGCGACGGCGCCATGGTGGTGCGGGTCAGCATGGACCCGCCGACGCCCTATGACCCGCGCCGCGACCTCACCCCCATCACCCTGGTGTTCAGGACCCGCAACCTGCTGGCGGTGCATCCTTCGGTGCCGGCCACCACGCTGGCGGAGCTGATCGCGCTGGCGAAGGCGCGGCCCGGGCAGCTTGCCTATGGCCATGCCGGCATCGGCTTCTCGACGCACCTGACCGGGGAGATGCTGAAGCAGGCCGCCGGCATCGACCTGACCGCGGTGCAGTATCCGAACGAGGGGCAGATGTTCGCCGATGCGGTGCAGGGCAGGCTGCCGGTGGTCATCGGCGGCGCGGCGGTGATCCGGCGGGCGCAGGCCGGCGAGCTGCGCGGCCTCGCCGCATCCTCCCGCGACCGGATCCCGACCATGCCGGCGGTGCCGACCATCGCCGAGAGCGGCTTCCCCGGCTTCGAATCCGTCGCCTGGTTCGGCCTGATCGCCCCGGCGCGCATCCCGGCGGAGGTCGTCGACCGCGTCCATCGCGATGCGGTGGCGGCCCTGGCCGCGCCGCCGGTCGCCGGGCGGCTGGACGATCTGGGGCTGGTGGCGGTGGGGACCACCCCGGCGGAATTCGCCGCGCTGATCCCGCGCGAGATCGCCCGCATGCAGGGGGTGCTGGAGCCGCTGGGGCTGCGCGCCCGCTGACCGCCGCGGCGGATCGCGGCGCGGGGCGGCGGCGCGCGCATCCGCCCGGCGACG
>NZ_SMOA01000051.1 GCF_004353985.1 Paracraurococcus ruber
CGGCGCGGCGACCCGGCGGCGGCGGCGGTGGCGGACCGCCTTCGCATGGACAGCGCGGCCGACCTGGCGGTGGCGGACGGCCTGACCCGGGCGCGGGAAGCCGCGCGGCTCGGCCTCGCGGCGCTCGACGGCATGGCGGGCACCCTGGCCGAGCTGCGCGCCGCGGTCATCCAGGCGCAGCCCGCCGCCGCCCGGCCGGAATTCGCGCTGCAGCGGGCGGCGCTGCTGGTGGCCCGCCTGGATGCGCTGGCGCGCGATGCCGGCTTCGACGGCGTCAACCTGCTCGCCGGGCAGAGCAGGCCGGGCCAGCAGACCCAGGCCGTGGTGCTGCAGGGCCGGGATGGCGGCACGCTGATCGTCGGCGGCGCCGGGATCGCGGCGCTGAACGCCAGCGCCGCTGGGCTGGGGCTGGACGCCTTCGATGCCGCCGGCCAGGGCGTCACGCTCGATTTCGGGACGCCGCCCGCCGGCTATTTCGCCGGCACCACGCGCCGCATCACCCTCCGGTCCGACAATGCCGGCAGTGGGGTCGCCGGCAATCCCGGCCGGGAATGGCGGTTCGATCTTCGCCCCGGCGCCGGCGGCGCGCCGCAGGACGAGGTCACGGCCGAGGCCGACGGCAACCCGACCGAGGTGGTGACCATCGTCGCGGTCGGGCTGCCCGCCGATGCGACGGCCGCCGACGCGCTGCGGGCGCTGGCCGCCGCCCTGGCCGCCAGCGGCTTCACGACGCGGCTGGACGCGGAGGGCGGCCGGCTCCGCATCGCCGGCAACAACCTCACCCAGGCTGGCGGGGTGGACCTCTCCGGCCTCGATCCCTGGACCGCCGGCTACGACTACCTGGGCAGCGCCCAGGCCAGCGGTGCCGCCGCGGCCGGCGCCACCACCCTGCCGCTCACCTTCCTGCCGGCGGATTTGGCCGGCAGCCCGGTCGGCAGCGAGATCTCCGGCGCCGCCTTCGCCCGCAACACCCAGATCACCGGGGTGAACGCCCAGGCCGGCACCGTCACCATCGACAGGCCCCTGACTGCGGCCCTGGCGGCCGGGACGGTGGTGGGCGTGGAGAACCGCCAGATCGGCACGCCCGAGGCCAGCGGCTGGACCGGGCCCGAGGCGGCGCTGGCGGTGGTGGAGGCGGCGTCGCGCAAGCTGGGCACCATGGCCGCGACGCTGGGCGCCGCGATGAACCGGATCGAGGCGCGGCAAGCCATGCTCCGCCGCGGTGCCGATGCGCTGCTGGCCGGCGCCGGGTATCTGGCGGATGCCGACATCCCGAAGGTCCGCGCCGCCTATCTGGCGGCGCAGGTCCGGCAGCAGCTTGCCACGCAGTCGCTCGGCATCGCCAACCGGGCGCCGCAGCTTCTCCTCCGCCTCTTCGCCTGAACCGCAACCCCGGCCGCGCACCGGGCGTTGGCCGGGGGACAGGGCGGAGGCAGGCATGGCAGATCCGATGAGGCTGGCGGCGGAGAGCGTGGCGGCGACGCCCTTCGAGATCCCTGGCGCGCGCGGCGAATTCCGCATCCAGATCCTGAACGAGGCGACGGACCGCGGCGTCGTCACCAGCATCGTCCACATCCCGGCCGGCGGCGTCATCCCCGCGCATTTCCATGCGGCGGGGCAGGAGATGCATTACGTGCTGGAAGGCGACCTGATCGAGCGCGGCGAGCGGCTTGGCCCCGGCAGCTTCCTGACGCATGCCGCAGGGGTGGTGCATGGCCCGCATGGCAGCGAGGGCGGCGCGAAGGTGCTGACGGTGCAGTCCTGGCAGTCCCGCGACGGCAAATTCGACTTCCACCCCGCCGAGGGCGACGCGGCGGGCGGCACCCAGGCGCAGGCCGGCCAGGGGCAGGATGTCCAGGCGCGGGACACCCGGACGCAGGATGCGCAGGACCTGCAGGCGCGCGCCCCGCGCGGCGATGCCGGCGAGACCGGCGCCGCCATCGCCAGCGAGGGCCAGCCCGGCACGGATGAGGGCGCCCGACCGGAGGGACGCGAAGCCACCGAGCAATCGCTTGGCCGCGGCTATGGCTGAGCGGCACGGAGGGCGGCCGCGCGGCTCCCGGCCGGCCGGCGGCCGACCGGCGATGGCCGCCAGCGGCCCGCGACGACGGCCCGCGCCTTCGGGCTTCGCCCGACACTGGCTTGCGCGGCGCCGCCGGCCATCGGTGCCGACCCGGTGACTTACCCTCAGGGCCCGCGGCGACCCGCCTCAGCCCTCCAGCCTCGCCCCCGCCCGGCGCAGCACGGCGCAGAGTCGCGAGAAGGCCAGCCAGAAGGCGCCATGCCCCGGTGCATCCTCCGGGTCCGGGCCGTGCCGCGGCTCACCCCGGCGCAGCAGGCCGAGCCGCGCCTCGAACCGCCCGCGCATGTTCTCGAGGAAGGCGTCGCTCGCGCCGAGATACTGCTCGACCAGCTCGGCGGCGATGTCGATCTCGAGCCCCGGCCGCCCGGCCAGGGTGAAGCGCTTCAGGCTGCGGCTGTCCTGCGCCAGCGCCAGGTGCAGCCGATGCAGCTCGGCCAGGTGCCGCGCGATGCGCAGCCGGGTCTCGCGCGCTTCCTCGGCCAGGCTGTCGGTCTCGGCCATGCTCGATGCCTCCCGCTCCGGGGGTCGGGGAGGCTGCGCGCGGCAGGGTGAAGCCTCGGTTAAGCCGGGCGCATCGCCGCGAGGTCCGCCAGCACCCGCGGCCAGGAGAAATCCTCCGGCTGCGTCGCATAGCGCAGCGTGTCCCCGGCCAGCGGCACCCAGGGCTGCGCGCTGCGCGCGAAGAAATGCACCTGCGGCCGCACCCAGCCCGTCTCGTCCAGCGTCCCTGCCCGCACCGCCACCAGCGTGCCGGCCGCCGCCGTGCCCGGCCGCGCCCCGCCGCAGATCCAGCACCCGCAGGCCGCGCAGACCCAGCGGGTGGAGGTGCGGCCGCTGTCGGTCCGGCGCTGCAGCGGCCGCGTCTCGCCCCGCAGCAGCCGGAAGGCCTCGGCCGGCACCAGCACGGCCAGGCCGAAGGCGCTGCCGCTGAGCCGCTGGCAGTCCCGGCAATGGCAGGCATAGGCCAGCCCCGGCGCCACGGTGATGGCGTAGCGCAGGCCGCCGCACTGGCAGCCACCCGCCTGCGGCAGCCGCATCCGATCCCCCTCCCCCGCTGCTTGACCCCATCATCGCCGGGGGCGAGCCTGCCGCGGAACGTCCCGGAAGGAACACCCGTCATGCTGCCGCTGCAAGGCATCAAGGTGCTCGAGATCGGCCAGAACCTCGCCGGTCCCTATGCCAGCGAGATCCTCGGCATGCTGGGCGCCGAGGTGGTGAAGATCGAGCGGCCCGAGGGCGACGACGCGCGCGGCTGGGGCCCGCCCTTCCATGCCGGCATCGCCTGCAGCTTCCACGCGGTGAACCGCAACAAGCGCAGCGTCGTGCTGGACCTGAAGGACAAGGCGGCGCAGGCCTGGCTGCGTTCGTTCATCACCACCCAGGACATCTTCGTCCAGAACATGCGGCCCGGGTCGCTGGACGCCTTCGGCCTGGGTGCCGAGGCGCTGCGGGCGCTGAACCCGCGGCTGATCCACTGTTCGCTGCACGCCTTCGGCGCCAAGGGCCCCATGGCCCTGAAGCCGGGCTACGAGCCGATCGTGCAGGCCTTCGCCGGCATGTTCAGCGTGAACGGCCTGGCGGAGGCGCCGCCGGCCCGCGTCGGCATGCAGGTGCTCGACCTCGGCACCGGCGTCTGGGCGGCGCTGGGCTGCCTCGCCGCCCTGCAGCGCCGCCACCATACGGGGGAAGGCTGCACGGTGGACACCTCGCTGTTCGAGACCGGCCTTGGCTGGATGGCGCAGCATGTGGCGGGCTTCAACGAGAGCGGACGGCAGCCGCCGCGCCACCGCACGGGCAACCCGAAGCTGATCGTCTTCCAGGCCTTCGACACGGCGGATGGCGAGATCGTCGTCGCCGCCGCCAATGACCGGCTGTTTGCCAAATTCGCCGGCGTGCTGGGCCACCCCGAATGGGGCGCGGACCCGCGCTTCCGCACCAATGCCGACCGCATCGCCCACCGCGAGATCCTGCTGCCGCTGCTGGAAGGCGCGATGCGCGAGCGGACGAGCGAGGAGTGGTCGGCGGCGCTGGAGGCCGCCGGCATCCCGTGTTCCCCCATCCATGACCTGGCCGCCGTCGCCGCGCACCCGCAGACCCGGGCGCTCGGCATCATGCAGCCCATGCCGGGCTATGCCCTGGAAGGGATCGCCCTGCCGGTGTCCTTCGACGGCGAGAGGCCGCCGGTGAAAAGCGGGGCGCCTGCGCTGGGTAACGCCAACGCGGAACTCGGGGCGCCTCTCCCGCGGCAGGCCTAGGCCAAAGGGGGCGCCGCCGCCTTTGGAAACCCAGGCCACAGGCGTGGCCTGGACCGGCCTGAGTCCTATTCCGGTTCGATCCCCGCCATCCGGACGAAGCGGGACCATTTCTCGCGCTCGATCCGCACCAGCGCGGCGATGCGCTCCAGGTCCAGCGCCTCCGGCAGGAAGCCGAACTCCAGCAGGCGGGACCGCGCCGGCTCGGCCAGGATGGCGGCATTCACCAGGGCATTCAGCCGCTGCAGCGCCGCGGGCGGCGTGCCGGCCGGCGCCGCGATGCCGAGGAAGCCGGTCAGCACGAATTCCGGCCAGGTCTCGCTCAGCGCCGGCAGTTCCGGCCAGCGGTCCCAGCGCCCCTGTCGGGTGATCGCCAGCGCCCGCGCCTGCCCTTGCTTCACATACGCATCGCCCGCGGTGGTATCGACGAAGATCAGGTCCAGCCGCCCGGCAAACAGATCGGCGAAGGCGCTGCCGATGGCGCGGTAGGGCACGCCCTGGAAGGGCGCGCCGGACATCACGCCGAGCAACTCCCCCGGCACCCGGGAGGAGGCGTTGAAATGCCCGAAGAACAGCCCGCCCGGCTTCGCCCGCGCCGCCGCGACCAGCCCCGCCACATCCCGCCAGGGCGCATCCGCGCGCACCAGCAGATAGGCGCCGTTGGAGCCGAAGAAGCCGACCGTGACGAAGTCCCGCTCCGGGTCGTAGGGCAGGTCGCGCACCGTGCTGGGATTGGCGGAATGCGTGCTGGTGGTGGCCAGCAGCAGCGTGTGCCCGTCCGGCGCCGCCTGCTTCACCGCCATGGTGCCGATGACGCCATTGGCGCCCGGCCGGTTGTCCACCACCACGGCCTGCCCGGTCGCGGCCTCGACATGGCTGGCGATCAGCCGCGCCGTGATGTCGCCCGACCCGCCCGGCGCGAAGGGCACGATGATGCGCAGCGGCCGCGCCGGGACGCCCTGCGCCCGCGCCGGCCAGGGCGCCAGCGCCGCGGCGGCCAGCAGCCTGCGGCGGCCGGTCACGCCGGCAGCGGCGCCGCCTCCGGCGCCAGCCTGGCCGGGATGCCGTCATGCTCGCCGAAATCGGGCGCGAGCGGCCGGCGCGGCTGCACGGTCAGCCACAGGCGCACCATCAGCCGGCGCTTCTCAGGCTCCGGCCAGTCCTCGAACTCGGTCCTGGCATGCGTGGTGACGTAGTTGTTGCAGAACTGCATGTCCCCGGGCTCGAGCATCATGTCGAGCCGCATGTCCTCCCGCGCGCTCAGCGTGCTCATCAGCTCCAGCGCCTCGCGCTCCGCCTCGGTCAGCGAGATGCCGCGGCGCTGGGCGCCGGTCTCGATCGGGTTGCGGATGAAGCGGCAGGACAGCACGCCATCCTGCCGGCTGAAGACGGGGATCGGCCTCGGCGTCACACCCGCAGGGTTGTCCGCCGCCTCGCGCTCCGAATAGTGGAAGCCCCTGTACAGGATCGGCAGCAGGTCCGGCCGCACCCGGAGGATCTCGTTGTGCACCGCCATGGTGCTGACGACGGAGGACAGCCCCCCCTCCTTCGCCCGCCGCTGGCAGAGCAGGCCGACCAGGTCGCAGCGGTCGGTGTGGAAATCCAGCCGCGCCTTGGTCTGGTAGCCGCGGGTATTGGCGGACCCGTAGGTGCGGCCCTGGTCGAAGACATGGCCCAGCATCTCGCCATGCGAGTTCTGCGAGACCGCGCTGCCGAGATGCGTGCCGATCGCCCAGAAGATCGCTTCCCGCTCCACCTCGCTGAACCGGGCGGCCGGCAGGCCGCGCAGCACGAAGAAGCCGCGGCCATCCCGCGCCTCGGCCAGCCAGGCGGCGAGCCGTGGCGCCAGCAGCGGCAGCGGGACATCGGCGCGGGTGATGGCGGTGGTCGGGATGCCGCGTGCCTGCACGCCGCGCAGCGCCCCTTCCAGCTCCGCCACCTCCGCCGCGGTCAGGGTGGCGATCCAGCCGGTATCCTGCGCGATCTCGGCGCCGCGCCAGGCGCTGGCGCCGGTGACGGGGGCAAATGTGGGCATGGCGTTTCCTCTCCGCTCCAGGCTCCGCCCTTTCCCGGGCCGGCGCAACACCCCCCCTTACCGCAAGGGGGGAAGGCTGGTTCAATGGCGGGCCAGGGCGGATCGCGGCGGCTTGCCCGGACGCGCAGCCGATCCTGCAAAGACCACCGAGGAGCGAGGCCCCTCCGCGCCGGCGGGCGCTTCGGTCCGAGACGTCCAGAAGGGTTCCGTGATGACCGCCCATGCCGCGCTGCGGATCGCGCCCATCCGTGCCTCGGTGACGGAGGCCGAGTGGCAGGCCCGCCTCGACCTCGCCGCCTGCTACCGCCTCTGCGAGCAGTACGGCATGTCGGACATGATCTACACCCACATCACCGCGCGGGTGCCGGACAGCCCCGAGGGAGAGGGATCGCATTTCCTCATCAACCCGAACGGGATGCTGTTCGGCGAGATCACCGCCTCGTCGCTGCTGAAGGTGAGCGTCGAGGGCGAGATCCTCTACAAGCCCGACCTGCCCTATGGCCTGCACCCGGCGGGCTTCACCATCCACAGCAGCATCTACCGCGCCCGCCCGGATGCGATGGCGGCGATGCACACCCACACCGTCGCGGGCATGGCCGTCTCCGCCCTCAAATGCGGGCTGCTGCCGATCACCCAGACGGCCACGCGCTTCTATGGCCGCATCGCCTACCACGACTTCCGCGGGCCGGAGCGCGACCCGTCGGAGCGCGAGGCGCTGGCCCGCAGCATCGGCGCGCGGAATGCCTGCATCCTCCGCAACCATGGCCTGCTGACCCTGGGGGAGAGCGTGCCGGAGGCCTTCATCGCGATGTGGGGGCTGGAGCGCGCCTGCCAGGCGCAGCTGCAGGCCATGGCCTGCAACACCGAATTGGAGATCCCGTCGGACGAGGTCGTGCGGAAATCCTGTGCGATGTACGACCCGCCGAACAGCCGCCGCTACGGCCTGCTGGAATGGCCCGGCCTGCTGCGCAAGCTGGATGCCGCGGACCCATCCTGGCGGGAGTGAGGCGGTGCGGCGCCGCAGGCTGCTCGCCACCCCCGCGCTGCTGCTGCCGGCGCGCGCATGGGCGGAGGACGCCTGGCCAGGCCGTCCCGTCCGCATCGTCATCCCCTTCGGCGCCGGCGGTCCGATCGACAATGTCGGGCGGTTGCTGGCGGAGCAGCTGCGCGACCGCCTGGGCCAGCCCTTCCTGATCGACAACCGCCCGGGCGCCGGCGGCAGCATCGGCATCCGCGCCGTCATCCAGGCCTTGCCGGATGGCACGGTCTTCCTGCTGACCAGCGCCTCGCTGGCGTCCGTCCCCGCGCTCTATCCGGCGCAGGAGCTGGATCCGCGCCGCCTGCTGGCGCCGGTCAGCCTGGTGGCGGACGTGCCGACCGCCATGGTGGTGCGCGCCGACGGCCCCTGGCGCAGCGTGCGGGCGGTGGCGGCGGCCGCCCGGGACTGGCCCGGCGAGCTCACCTACGGCAGCGGCGGCGCCGGCTCCTCCAACCATCTCGCGGGCGCGCTCTTCGCCTCGGCCGCCGGGATCACGCTGGAGCACATCTCCTATCGCGGCGCCGCGCCGGCGATGATCGCGCTGCTGGCCGGCGAGATCGACATGGTCTTCGCCTCGACGGTGGAGACGCTGCCGCATGTGCAGGCCGGCCGCGCCCGGCTGCTGGGCGTGGCGACGGAACGCCGGGTGCCGAGCCTGCCGGAGACCCCGGCGATCGGCGAGGTCGTGCCGGGCTATGTGGCGCTGAACTGGTATGCCATCGCCGCGCCGCGCGCGACGCCGCCGGCGATCATCGCGCGGCTGTCGCAGGCCCTCGCGGCGCTGCGCGACCTGCCGGAGGTGAAGGCGCGCTTCGCCGCCGCCGGCACCGCGCCGCTGCTGACCGGGCCGGAGGCGCTGGCGGCACGGCTGGAGACCGAGGTGCCGCAATGGCAGCGGGTGGTGGCGGAGGCCGGCATCCGCGGGGAATGACGCCCGCGCTGGCCGCAGCATCACTGCAGCGGCGCCGGGCGCGGAGGTTCGGATCGCCGGCGCGAGGCGCGATGCCTTGCGACGACCGGTGCGCCGCAGGGCGCGCGGGCCTGGAGCGCGGGCGCAGGATTTGGGAGGGAACGGATCAATGAGCAAGACCGTGGGCCGCGTGCTGGCCGAAAGCCTCATCGCGCATGGCGTCGACACCATCTGGATGGTGCCGGGGGAAAGCTTCCTCGGCCTGACCGATGCGCTGACCGAAACCCCGCAGGTGCGCCTGATCGTCTGCCGGCACGAAGGCGGCGCCGGCTTCATGGCGGTGGCGGATGGCCGCATGCAGGGCGGCCGCGCCGGCGTGCTGCTGGTCTCGCGCGGGCCGGGCCTGTCCAACGCCATGGTCGCGCTGCACACCGCGCATCACGATGCGACCCCGCTGGTCGTCCTCTGCGGCCAGGTGGAGCGCAAGGATTTCGGCCGCCTGGCGCTCCAGGAACAGAATTACTCCAAGCTCCTCGCCGACGTGGCGAAGGACGTCATCGAGGTGAACGAGGTGGTGCAGGCCAGCGAGAGCATCGCCCGCGCCTTCCACCTGGCCGAGAGCGGCACGCCCGGCCCCGTCGCCGTCATCCTGCCGGAGGACATCTTCGACGAACTCGCGGAGGGGCCCGTGGCGAAGCCGCGGCCGCGCGTCTTCGGCGGCGCGCGGGCCGAGGACCTGGACCAGCTGGCCGACATGCTGGCGAAGGCGGAGCGCCCGCTGGTCTGGGTCGGCGGCGCGCTGGCCAATGCCGGTGCGGAGACGCTGGACGAGCTGCGGCAGCTGGCCGAGCAATGGGTCCTGCCGGTGTCGCCGACGCATCGGCGGCCGCAGCTCTTCGACAGCGACCATCCCAATTACGGCGGCTACATGGGCATCCGCGTGCCGAAGCAGCTGGTCGAGGAGATGAAGCGCGCCGACCTGCTGCTGGCGCTGGGCGAGCGCATCACCGATTCCGTCAGCCAGTCCTACAGCTTCCCCACCGCCCCCGATCCGCAGCTGCCGCTGGTGCAGGTCTGGCCGGATGCGAACGAGATCGGCCGCGTCTTCCGCCCCGATCTCGGCATGGCGGCCGAACCGGCCGCCGTCATCCGCGCCCTGCTGCGCCGCGGCGCGCCGCCCGATGCGCAGAAGCGCGCCGGCTGGGTCGCCGGGTTGCACCGCATCCATCGCGGGCTGATGGAACCGACCTGGGACAGCATGCCGGATGGCGTGAATTTCGCCGCCATCTGCGTCGAGGTGGGCAAGCATCTCGCGGCGGATGCAGTCGTCACCTCGGATGCCGGCAACTTCTCCTCGTTCATCCACCGCTATATCGGCTTCCGGCCCGGGCAGAATTTCCTCTCCTCGGTGGTCGGCGCCATGGGGGCGGGCGTGCCGATGGCGGTCGCCGCCGCCATCCGCCGGCCGGGGAAGCAGGCCGTCGCCTTCGTCGGCGATGGCGGCGCGCTGATGACGGGCAACGAGATCGCCACCGCCATGCAGTACGGCGCCGCGCCGGTCATCATCCTGTCCGACAACAAGCGCTACGGCACCATCGGCATGCACCATGAGGTGCGCTACCCCAACCGCCCCTACGAGAATGCGGTGCGCCTGACCAACCCCGATTTCGCCGCCTGGGCGCGCGTCTTCGGGGCGGAGGGGATCACCATCTCGACCGAGGCGGAGGTGGAGGGCGCAATCGCCCGCGCCTTCGCGGTGAAAGACCGGCCGGTGGTGGTGCATGTCCATACCAGCGCCGAGCAGATGAGCGCCTGGCGTCGCCGCGGCGCGCCGCGGCTGCATGGCTGAAGGGCGCCGGCCTTGCCGCCAAGCGGGCTTCGGGGCCCGTCCGGCCGGCCGCCCTGCGCTACCACGCCATGCCCGGCGCCAGCGCCGGTCCGGGACCCGGTCCGGGGATCGGGATCCAGCCGGGGAACCGCGTGCCGCAGGGCGGGCCGTCATGCGCCGCGGTGACCAGCGCGGTGGCGACGGCCAGGCTGGCGCCGCCGCCGACCTGGTCGGGTTCGGCCTCGTCCGGCGGGACGAGCCTCCCGGTCATGTCCATCGGTGGCCGCAAATGCCGGGCGCCGTCCCCGCGGCGGAATGGCCGAGGCTGCGGCCGCGCCGGGGACACAGTCTGCGCCATGGCGCATGATGCCTTCCCGAGGGAGCCTGCCGCATGACCCCGACGCGACGCGCGGCGCTGGCCGCGCTGCTGGTCCTGCCATCCGCCGCGCGGGCGGCGTCCTGGTCGCCCGATCGCCCGGTGCGGATCGTCGTCCCCTATCCGCCGGGCGGTCCGACCGACATCCTGGCGCGCGCCCTGGCCGCCGCGCTGCCGGAGGCCTGGCGCCAGCCGGTGGTGGTGGAGAACCGGCCTGGCGCCGGCAGCAGCATCGGCACCGAGGTCGTGGCGCGCGCCGCGCCGGATGGCACGACGCTGCTGCTGGCGGCGACGGCGCATGTGATGAACCCGCCGCTGATGCCGCGCCTGCCCTTCGACCCCGTGCGCGACTTCACGCCGCTGCTGAACTGCGCCTTCCACCCGATGGTGCTGGTGGTGCATCCGGCGACCGGCATCACGGACATGGCGGGCTTCGTCGCCGCGGCGCGGGCGCGGCCGGGCGGGCTGACCATGGGCTCGGCCGGCATCGGCAATGCCAGCCACCTGGCGATGGCGCTCTTCGCCCAGGTGGCCGGCATCGCGCTGACGCATGTGCCCTTCAGCGGCGCGGCGCCGGCGCAGGCGGCGCTGCTCGGCGGCCAGGTGCAGGGCGGCTTCCTGAACTCCACCGTGGCGGTGCCCCAGCTTCGCGCCGGCGCGCTGCGCGGCCTGGCGGTGGCGGATGCGCGGCGCTGGCGCGAATTGCCGGACCTGCCGACCCTGGCCGAGGCGGGGTATGCGGGCGCCGAGGCCGGGTCCTGGTACGGGCTGCTGGCGCCGGCCGGCCTGGCGCCGGCGCTGGCGGCGCGCCTGCATGCCGACCTGCTGGCGGCCCTGCGGCGACCGGAGGTGCAGGCGCGCATCCTGGCCGCGGGCCTCGACCCGCTGGAGACCGGGCCGGAGGAGTTCCAGGCGCAGATCGCCCAAGAAGCGGCGAAATGGGCGAAGGTGGTGCGGGAGGGCGGGATCCGCCCCGACTGATGGCAACCGCACGCCTCCTCCCAGCGGATCGGGCATGCGACGGGGCGCCGCGTCCCATGCCGCCTCGCCGGGGTCTGCGACGCAGGCCGCCCGGCGATCGAGGCGCCGTGGATCGGGCCCGAGCAACCGCCATCGGCCCCGCCTCCGGCCCCGCGCCGCGTTCCGTGTCCTCCGCCCCGGCATCGCCGGCCTATGCTGCCCGATCGCGCGCGCGGAAGGGATCCGATCGGAATGCATGAGGCGAGGCTGCTGCTGGACCTGGCCGGGGAGGCCGCCCTGCTGCTCTGCGGCCTGCACATGGTGCAGAGCGGCGTGCAGCGCGCCTTCGGCAGCCGCCTGCGGCAGGCGCTCGGCATCGCCCTCGGCGGCACCGGACGCGCCTTCCTGGCAGGCCTCGGCGTCACGGCGCTGCTGCAGAGCAGCACGGCGACCGCGCTGATGGTCGGGTCCTTCGCCGCCGGCGGGGCGGTGGCGCTGGCGCCAGCGCTGGCGGCGATGCTGGGCGCCAACCTGGGCACGGCGCTGATCGTGCAGCTTCTCTCCTTCGACGCCGCAGCGGTCGTCCCGGCGCTGGTGCTGGCCGGCGTGCTGGCCTTCCGCCGCGGCAGGCGCGCCATGGTGCGGGACCTCGGCCGCGTGGCGATCGGCCTCGGCCTCATGCTGCTCGCCCTGCACCTGATGGTGGAGAGCATGGCGCCGGTCGAGTCCTCCCCCACGCTCCGCCTGCTGCTGGCGGCGCTGGCCGACCAGCCGCTGCCCAACCTGCTGCTGGCCACGATGGTGGCCTGGGCGGCGCATTCCAGCGTCGCCGGCGTGCTCTTCGTCGCCTCGCTCGCCGGCAGCGGCGTCGTGGCGCCGGCCGCCGCCTTCGCCATGGTGCTGGGCGCCAACCTGGGCAGCGCGCTGAACCCGCTGCTGGAAGCGGGCGGCGACCGGGAAGACCCGGCCCGGCTGCGCGTGCCGGCCGGCAACCTGCTGAACCGGGCGGTCGGCACCGCGCTCGGCCTGGCCCTGCTGCCGCAGGCGGTGGCGCTGCTGCAGGCGCTGGACCCGGTGCCGGCCCGGCTGGTGGCGAATGCGCATCTGGGCTTCAACCTGGCGATGGCCCTGCTGGCGCTGCCGCTGGTGCCGCCGCAGGCCAGGCTGCTGCGCCGCCTGCTGCCCGACCGCACCGGCGCCGACCCCGCGGCGCCGCGCTACCTGGACGAGGCGGCGCTCGGCACGCCCTCCGTCGCGCTGGCCAATGCGGCGCGGGAGGTGCTGCGGATGGCCGACCGGGTCGAGGCGATGCTGCAGGCCTCGGCCGAGGCCTTCCGCGCGCCGGACCGCGACGCCGCCCGCGCCGCCGCGCGGCAGGACGATGCGGTGGACCGGTTGCACCGCGCCGTGCATGCCTACCTCGCCGCCATCCCGCGGGAGTCGCTGGGCGAGGAGGACAGCCGCCGCCTGCGGGAGGTGCAGGCCTTCGCCGTCGCGCTGGAGCATGCGGCGGATGTCATCGGCCGCGACCTGCTGAAGCATGCGGTGAAGCGGCAGCGCCGCGGCCTGGCGCTGGAAGGCCCGGCGCTGGCGGAGATGCTGGCCCTGCACGCCACCCTGCGGGAGCAGCTTCGCCTGGCGATCGCCGTCTTCATGCTGGAGGATGTGGAGGCGGCGCGCGCCCTGGTGCGCGGCAAGGAAGGGCTGCGCGGGGCCGAACGGGCGGCGATGCGGCGGCTCGGCGAAGGCGGCGCGGCCGGGCTGCTGCTGGACGCGGTGCGCGACCTGCGCCGGGTCGGCGGCCATCTGGCGGCGGTGGCGCATCCGCTGCTGGAGAGGCGCGGCGAGCTGCTGCCCAGCCGCCTGGCGGAGGTCGCCCCCGGTGCGTCGCGGCGTGGCCCACGCGAGGCGGCGCTGGGTCCCTGACGGCCGGGGCGCATCGGCCGCGGGCGGGCGCGCGCCGCCCCGGCCCTTCCCCGGCAGGCGGCGGCCTGCCGCGGGCCGTTCGCGGCTGGCCGCAATGGCCCTAGGATGCCGCCGAACAGGGAGCCACCTCCATGGACGCCGTCACCCAGCCGCCCGCAGCAACGCGCCCGGACCCAGCGACCATCCGCCTGAACCCCGAGGACGGCGTGGTCATCGCCCGGCGGGTGCTGCCGCCGAGGACACCGGTGGGTGCCGGCGTATCCACCGCCGCCCGCATCCCGGCGGGCCACAAGATCGCGGTGCGGGCGCATGCGAAGGGCGAGCCGGTGCGGCGCTACGGCCAGATCATCGGCTTCGCCACCGATGCCATCGCGCCCGGCGCCTGGGTGCACACCCACAACCTGGGCATGGGCGACTTTTCCCGCGACTATGCCTTCGGCCAGGATGCCCGCCCGACCGAGAAGGTGCCGGTGCCCGCGACCTTCCAGGGGATCCGTCGTGCGGATGGCCGCGTGGCGACCCGCAACTACATCGGCATCATCACCAGCGTGAATTGCTCGGCGCATGTGGCGGAGCTGATCGCGCTGGCCTTCCGCCGCAACCCCATCACCGGCGAGGACCCGCTGGCGCCCTGGCCGAATGTGGACGGCGTGGTGGCGCTGACCCACAAGACCGGCTGCGGCATGACCCAGGGGGAGCCGCTGACCCTGCTGCGCCGGACGCTCGGCGGCTTCGCGCGGCATGCGAATTTCAGCCATGTCATCGCCATCGGGCTCGGCTGCGAGGTGAACCAGATCGGCGGCCTGCTGGACGAGCAGCGGCTCTCCGGCCGGCTGCGGAACATGGACATCCAGGAGATGGGCGGCACCCGCAAGACCGTCGCCGCCGGCATCGCCTTCGTGAAGGAGGTCCTGGACGAGGCCAACAGGGTGTCCCGCGTCGCGGTGCCGGCCAGCGACCTCTGCGTCGCGCTGCAATGCGGCGGCTCGGACGGGTATTCCGGCATCACCGCCAACCCGGCGCTCGGCGCCGCCAGCGACCTGGTGGTGCGCCATGGCGGCACGGTGATCCTGAGCGAGAGCCCGGAGACCTATGGCGCCGAGCACCTGCTGACCCGCCGCGCCGTCAGCCGGGAGGTCGGGCAGAAGCTGGTGGACGTGATGCATTGGTGGGAGGAGTACACGCGGCGCGAGGGCGCCGAGATGGACGCCAACCCCTCCCCCGGCAACAAGCTCGGCGGGCTGACCACGATCCTCGAGAAGTCGCTGGGCGCCATGGCCAAGGCCGGCAGCACCAACCTGGTGGAGGTGGTGCGCTACGCCGAGCCCGTGACGGCCAAGGGCTTCGTCTTCATGGACACACCGGGCTACGACCCGGTGGGCGCCACCGGCCAAGTCGCGGGCGGCGCCAACCTGCTCTGCTTCACCACCGGCCGCGGCAGCGTCTTCGGCTGCAAGCCCACGCCCTCCATCAAGCTGGCGACCAATACGCCGATGTACCAGCGGATGGAGGACGACATGGACATCAACTGCGGCACCATCCTGACCGGCGAGGAGAGCGTGCAGCAGGTGGGCGCGCGGATCTTCGACCTGATGCTGCGCACCGCGAGCGGCGAGCGGACGAAGAGCGAGGCCTTCGACTTCGGCGCGGCGGAATTCGCCCCCTGGGTGCTCGGCGCGACGATGTAGTCGGGTTCAGGGGATCGGGGCGCGGGTGATGCGGGACAGCGGTTCGTTGATCTCGCGATAGGTCGCCTCGATCCCCGTGACGCCGGCGCGGCCGAGGCGGTCCGCATGCATGCGGTGATAGGCTTCGGCCGCGGCCCGGCTTTCGAACAGGTAGGCGCCGCCGGCGCGGCCTTCGGCCGTGCTCCCGGTCCAGATCTTCCACAGCAGGCCCGGTTCCTGCGCGATGCTGTCCGCCAGCGCGCGCAGGGCCGCGGCCTGTTCCGGCCCGCCGGGTGGGCGGGCCGGAAAGTCGAGGATCAGGAGGGTGACGCCGTCAGCCTTCATAGGCGACGAGGCGCTGGGTCTGCTCGCCCAGCCCCTCGATGCCGAGGCGCATGGTCTGCCCCGCCTTGAGGAAGACCGGCGGCTTCATGCCGAGGCCCACGCCGGGCGGCGTGCCGGTGAAGATGACGTCGCCCGGATGCAGGGTGATCATGTGCGAGACATAGGACACGATCGTCTTCACCCCGAAGATCATGGTGCGGGTGGAGCCGTTCTGCATCCGCTTCCCGTCGACCTCCAGGAACATGGACAGGTTCTGCGGATCGGGGACCTCGTCCTTCGTCACCAGCCAGGGGCCGACCGGGCCGAAGGTGTCGCAGCCCTTGCCCTTGTCCCAGGACCCGCCGCGCTCGATCTGCCATTCGCGCTCGGAGACGTCGTTGCCGGTGGCATAGCCTGCCACATGGTCCAGCGCCTGGTCCTCGGACACGCATTTGGCGCGCATGCCGATGACGATGCAGAGCTCGACCTCCCAGTCGGTCTTCACGCTGTTCTTCGGGATGATGACGTCGTCATCCGGGCCGCAGAGCGCGCCGAGCGACTTCAGGAAGACGATCGGCTCCTTCGGCACCGGCGCCCCGGTCTCCGCCGCGTGGTCGGCATAGTTCAGGCCGATGCAGACCAGGTTCTTCATGCCGCTGGTCGGCGGGCCGATGCGGGTGCCGGCCGGCACCGCGGGCAGCGAGCCGGGATCGAGCGCGGCCAGCTTCTGCAGGCCGGCGGGCGAGAGGACGTCGCCCGCGATGTCCGGCACCACGCCCGAAAGGTCGCGGATGGTGCCCTGGGCGTCGAGCAGCCCCGGTTTCTCCTGGCCCGGCGGGCCATAGCGCAGCAGCTTCATGTGGGGTCCTCCAGGAAAGGAAACATCGCCGACGCGGCCGGGGTTGGTGTGGCGGCTGGCCACGTCGGCGCAGCCAATGGTCGTGGCGATAGGGAACGGTAGTCTCGCGCCGGCGCGAAGGGTCGGTGTGGCGGCTTCTTGCCGGCGCGCAAACTAAAGCGTCCAGCCGCCATCGATGACGATGGCCTGGCCGGTGACGAACTGGCTCTCCGGCGCCGCGAGATAGACGACCAGCGCCGCGATCTCCTCGGCCGTCGCCAGGCGGCCCATCGCCTGGCGCGCGACGAAGGCCTGCCGCGCGGCGTCCAGCCCGCCGGCCTGCGCGGCATTGGCGGCGATGCGGTCGCCGAGGCTCGGCGTATCCACCGTGCCGGGGCAGACGGCGTTGCAGCGGATGCCCTTCGTCACGTAGTCGGTCGCCACCGACTTGGTCAGGCCGATCACCGCCGCCTTGGTCGTGCCGTAGAGGAAGCGGTTGGGCGCGCCCTTCACGCTGGAACAGGCGCTGGCCATGTTCACGATGGACCCGCCGCCCTGGCCCAGCATGCCGGGGATGGCGGCGCGGATGGTCTGCCACATCGCCCGCACATTCAGGCCGAAGGCGAAGTCCCAGTCCTGCTGGGTGCAGGTCTCGATGGTGTTCTGGTGGACGAAGCCGGCGCAGTTGAACAGCACGTCCAGCGGCCCGGCCGCGGCGATGGCGGCGGCGACCGCGGCATCGTCCAGCGCGTCCAGCGCCCGGGTCTCGATGCCCTGCGCCGCCAGCCCCTGCAGCTTGTCCGCATCGCGGTCGGTGGCGACGACGCTTCCGCCTTCCGCGGCGAAGGCCAGGGCCGCGGCACGGCCGATGCCCTGGCCCGCCGCCGTCACGAAGCACCGCTTGCCCTGCAGCCTGCCGGCCATGACCCGTCCCTACCCCGTTGGGCCCGCCCCGCCGGCCAACCGGCGGGGCAGCGCCGCCTTGCTGCGCCTGGCGAGCCGATGCCTGGCCGTGGGCGTTGCCGCCGCGCGACGATCGGCTCGCCTCCGGGCGCCATGATCACGGCGGCGCCCGCCGCGTCAACCGGGGGTCAGGCCGCGACCGCCGGCGGCAGGGACAGGAAGGCATGCACCGCGTGCCAGTACTGATGCCGGTTCATCCCGTATTGCAGCGCATGCGCGGCATGCGAGAGCGTGACGAATTGCCGGTCCCCGTTCGGTAGCCGGCCGAAGAAATCCTGCAGGTCGGCCAGGCTGGCGATGCCGTCATGCTCGCCGCGGATCAGCAGCACGGGGGATGTCACATCCTCGGGCCGCACCACCGGCAGGTTGGCGGTCATGTCCAGGTAGGTCCCGGTGGGGATGCGGTCGCCGAAGACCAGTTCGGCATCGGCCAGCGCCTCGGCCACCGCCATGTCAGAGGTGCCGGGCGCGTCGCGGGTGAAGATGCTGCGGATCATGGCGCGGTCGCGCAGGCGCGTGGCCTGGGCGCGCCATTCCGGCAGGCGCTTCGCCCGCTCCGCCAGGGTCGGCGAATCCTTGCCCGTATAGGTGAAGGCCGAGAGCACCAGCCTATCCACCCGTGCCGGTTCCCGCGCTGCGAAGACCGCGGCCCGCAGCGCGCCGGAGCTTTCGCCGGCGAAGTGGAAGCGCGCCGCCCCCGTCTCCCGCGCCACCACGGGCGCGGCGGCGGCCAGGTCGGCGGCGCCGCTGGCGATGGCGGAATTCGACCCGGTGCGGGAGGAACGGCCGTAATTCTCGTGGTCCATGGTCCAGACGTCGTAGCCCAGCCGGGCGAAGACGTTCATGAGCGAGTATTCGCCCTTGCCCGGCACCGTCAGGTCGAAGCTGGACCGCGCGGAGTTGGAGGAGCCATGGACGAGGAAGAGCACGGGCCGCGTCGTCTCCCCGGCGCGGGGGGCGCCAAGCCGCTTGCGGTAGAGGGAGAGGCGGACGGGCCCCTTCTCCGCCCAGTATTCCGCGCTCCAGACCGGATCCTCGGCCGCGGCGCCCGTGGCGGCCAGGGTGCCGCCGGCGGCCGCGCCGGCCAGCACCCGCCGCCGCGATGGGGTTCCCCGCATGCCGCTCCCTCCGATGGTCACGGGGGCAGCCTATCGTCCCACGGGCCCGCGGGGAACGGCGACGACATCGCGGCGCCCCGGGCAGGGCGCGGCGCGCCGAAGGCCCGGGGCGTCAGTCCCGGGTCAGCGGCGGCCGAGCTCCGCCTGGGCGAAACGGCGGGCCACCGGCACCGGCTGGGCGGCCGCCACCGGGGCGGGCTTCGCCTGATCCTGCGCCGCCTGCGGGCGGGGCGGCGCCGGCATGAAGGCCCGCTGGTTCTGCTGCATGGTGCGGGCCGCAAGATCCTCCGTCGCGGATTGCGCCCAGGCGGAGGCGGGGATCGGGGCCGCGGCGAGGCCGAGCAGCAAGGCTGCGGCAAGCGAGATGCGCGACATGGACATCAACCTCAAGGGAAAGGGCGGCCGAATAGCCACCTTGCTTGAGGCTCCATTTGGGGATGCGCGTCCGCGATGCCAATCCGCCAGGCGGAGGACCGGCATTCATCCGGCTGATGGAGCCCCAACCCCGGGGCGATGGCAGCGGCGGCCCGCGCGCCGGGCCGTTGATGGCCCGGCGCGCCATGCCCCGGTCAAGGCCTGCCCCGGTCAGGGCCTGCCCCGGTCAGTGGTTGTGCCGGCTCTCCCCGCGCGTCTCGAGGATGTTGAGATAGGCGGTCGCCGGTTCCAGGCAGCCGCCGGTGCCCAGCTGCCCGACCATGCTGCGCTGGATCTCCTCCCAGGGCGTCTTGTGGACCAGCCTGGGCGGCTGCCAGGCGGCGCGGCGGGCGGCGAGTTCCGCTTCCGGGATCAGCACATCCACCTTGCGCGTGTTCAGGTCGATGCGGATCGGGTCGCCCGAGCGCAGCAGGGCGAGGCCGCCGCCCACCGCGGCTTCCGGCGAGACGTTGAGGATGGAGGGGCTGCCGGAGGTGCCGCTCTGCCGCCCGTCGCCCATGGTGGGCAGCGTGTCCACGCCCGCCTTGATCAGCGCGGCGGGGGGCTGCATGTTCACCACCTCGGCGCTGCCGGGATAGCCGACCGGGCCGCAATTGCGGATCACCAGCACGGTGCGCTCATCGATCTCCAGCGAGGGATCGTCCAGCCGGTCGTGGTAGTCCTCAGGCCCCTCGAAGACGACCACTTTCCCCTCGAACACGCCCGGCGGCTCGCTCAGGAAGCGGCGCTGGAATTCGGCATCGATGACGCTGATCTTCATCACCGCATTGTCGAAGATGTTGCCCGACAGGATGGCGAAGCCGGCGCGCGGCTTCATCGGCGCGGCATAGGCGCGGATCACCTCGCGGTCCGGCTCCTCCAGCCCCTCCAGGTTGGACGCGTAGCTGCGGCCGGTCACCGTCATGGCGTCGCCATGGATCTTCCCGGCCTGCAGCAGCTCCTTCATCACCGCCGGCACGCCGCCGGCCCTGTGGAACGCCTCGCCCAGGAAGCGGCCGGCGGGCTGGCAATCCACCAGCAGCGGGATGTCGTGGCCCAGGCGGTCCCAATCCTCGATCGCCAGTTCCACGCCCATGTGGCGGGCGATGGCGATGATGTGCGGCGGGCAGTTGGTGGAGGCGCCGATGGCGCTGGCGGCGACGATCGCATTCTCGAAGGCCTGCCGCGTCAGGATGTCGGAGGGGCGCAGGTTCTCGTGCACCATCTCGACGATGCGCTTGCCGGTGGCATAGGCCATCTGCCCGCGTTCCCGGTAGGGGCCGGGGATGGCGGCGCAGCCGGGCAGCGACATGCCCAGCGCCTCCGCCAAGCTGTTCATGGACAGCGCCGTGCCCATGGTGTTGCAGTGGCCGACGCTGGTCGCGCTGGACGCCACCAGCTCCATGAAGCGCTCGTAGTTGATCTCGCCGGCCGCGAGCTGCTTCCGGGCCGCCCAGACGATGGTGCCGCTGCCGGTGAGCTGGCCACGGAAATGCCCGTCCAGCATCGGCCCGCCGGACAGCACGATGGCCGGGATGTTGACCGTGGCGGCGCCCATCAGCACCGCCGGCGTGGTCTTGTCGCAGCCCGCGGTCAGCACCACGCCGTCCAGCGGGTAGCCGTGCAGCACCTCCACCAGGCTCAGATAGGCCAGGTTGCGGTCCAGCGCCGCGGTCGGGCGCTTGCCCGTTTCCTGGATCGGGTGGATGGGAAATTCCAGCGGGATGCCGCCGGCGGCGATGATGCCGTCCCGCACCCGCTTCGCCAGGTCGATGTGGTGCCGGTTGCAGGGTGCCAGGTCGCTGCCGGTCTGGGCGATGCCGATGATCGGCTTGCCCGACTGCAGCTCCCCCCGCGTCATGCCGAAATTCAGGTAGCGCTCGGTGTAGAGCGCCGTCATGCCCGGGTCCTCCGGGTCGTCGAACCAGCGCTGGCTGCGCAGCTTGAAATGCTTCTTGGTCTGGTCGGAACCGGCCATGGGGGCGCTCCCTTCGCTGGGCGGTAGCTGTGTCCCGGCCGGGGCGCTTGTCAATCAATGGTACATACCCAGGCCACTTCCTTGTGTTCGCCGCCGGCGGGGCCGGCGCTTCCCGTGCCGCGTGCGGAACCGGTAGCCTCCACGCGTCAGCCGCGACCGGCCGGGCCACGCAGCCCGCCGGCGCAGGGGGGAGAGGAACCGGCATGCAGCGTCGCGACATCCACCGGCTGGCGGGACTCGGCGCCCTGGCCGGCCTCGCCGCCCCCGCCCTGCCGCGGGCGCAGGGCAAGCGCAGCCTGGCCTTCGTGGTGAACGTCTCCGCGGATTTCTGGACCATCGCCCGGCGCGGGATCGAGAAGGCGAATCGCGAGCATCCCGATTTCGAGATGGAGATGATCATCCCCGCCCAGGCCAGCGCCGCCGAGCAGCGCCGCATCCTGGACGAGCTGCTGGCCCGCAAGGTGGCGGGCGTCGCCATCTCCGCCATCAACCCGGCCAGCCAGACCGAGGCGCTGAACCGCGTCGCCGCGCAATCCGTGCTGTTCACGACCGACAGCGACGCGCCGGCCAGCAACCGGATGGTCTATATCGGCACGGACAACGTGGCCGCCGGCCGCCGCGCGGGCGCGCAGATGAAGCAGGCCATGCCAGGCGGCGGCCGGGCCATGCTCTTCGTCGGCACCATGGATGCCGACAATGCCCGCGAACGCGTCCAGGGCATCCGGGAAGCGCTGCAGGGCGGCAACATCGAGATCGTCGACATCCGCACGGATGAGAGCGACTTCGCCCGCGCCCGCCGCAATGCCGAGGATGCGCTGGCGCGCGAGCGCAACCTCGGCATGATGGTCGGCCTCTGGGCCTACAACACCCCGCAGATCTACCAGGCGGTGCGGGAGGCCGGGCGGCAGGGCCAAGTGAAGGTGGTGGGCTTCGACGAGGATGCGCTGACGCTGCGCGGCGTCGCCGACGGCACCATCCATTCCACCGTCGTGCAGCAGCCCTACGAGTTCGGCTACCAGTCCATGAAGGGGCTGGTGCGGGTGCTGGGCGGCGACCGCGGCTGGATCCCCGGCAGCAAGCAGGTGATCGTCGACACCAAGGTCATCGACCGGACCAATGTGGGGGAGTTCCAGTCCTACATGCGCCAGGTGCTGCGCAGCGGCTGAGGCGCCGCCCTTGCTGCTCGCGCTCGAGGGCATCCGCAAGACCTATCCCGGCGTGGTCGCGCTGGACGGCGTCTCGCTGCATCTCGCGGCGGGCGAGGTGCTCGGCCTGGTCGGCGAGAATGGCGCGGGCAAGAGCACGCTCATGAAGGTCCTGGGCGGCGTGGTCCGGCCGGACGTCGGCAGCATCCGCCTGCATGGGCGCGACCACCCGCATCTGACGGTGGCGGATGCCCAGGCGCAGGGCATCGCCTTCGTCCACCAGGAGCTGTCGGTCTTCGACAACCTGGACGTCGCGGCCAATGTGCTGATGGGGCGGGAGCCGGTGCTTGGCGGCCCGATCCTGCGTCCCCTGCGGCTGGTGGACCGCGCCGCCTGCCGCGCCCGGGTCGCGCCGCTGCTGGCCCGCCTGGGCGCGGATTTCGGGCCGGAGGCGCCGGTGGCGGCGCTGTCCATCGCCCAGCGGCAATTGGTGGAGATCGCCCGGGCGCTGTCGATGCAGGCCCGCATCATCATCCTGGACGAGCCGACCAGCAGCCTGACCCTGTCGGAGACCGACCGGCTGCTGGCCGCCGTCGCGTCGCTGCGGGCGGCGGGCACCGGCCTGATCTACATCACCCACCGCCTGGGCGAGGTCACCGCCTGCGCCGACCGCGTCACCTGCCTGCGCGACGGCCGCGTCGTCGGCCACCTGGCGCGGGAGGAGATCAGCCATGCCGCGATGACGCGGCTGATGATCGGCCGCGACCTGAAGTCGCTCTACACGCCGCCCGCCGCGCCGCCACGCGCGGGCGGGCTGGAAGCCCGGGCGCTCGTCACCCGGGCCTTCCCGGACCGCGCGGTGGACCTCGCGGTCCGGCCGGGCGAGATCCTCGGCCTGGCCGGCCTGGTCGGCGCCGGCCGCACCTCCCTCGCCCGCGCGCTGTTCGGGATCGAGCCGGCGCTGGCCGGCCGGGTCGCGCTGGACGGCGAGGCCATCCCGCTGCGCGGACCGCGCGACGCCATCGCCCGCGGGATCTACCTGGTGCCGGAGGACCGCAAGCGCTCCGGCCTCCTGCTCGACATGAGCATCGCCGAGAACGTCACCCTGCCGGACCTGCCGCGCCATGCCAGCGCCTGGCTGCTGGATGGCGGGGCGGAGGCGCGGACGGCCGAGGCGCAGCGCCGCGCCCTCGGCATCCGCGCCCCCTCGGTCGCCACCGGCGCCGGCACGCTCTCCGGCGGCAATCAGCAGAAGGTGGCGCTGGCGCGCTGGCTGGCGATGCAGCCCCGCGCCATCCTGCTGGACGAGCCGACCCGCGGCGTGGATGTCGGCGCCAAGGGGGAGATCTACGCGCTGATGCGCGGCCTCGCCGACCGCGGCGTCGCCGTGCTGATGATCTCCTCCGACATGGAGGAGGTGATCGGCGTCAGCGACCGCGTCGCCGTCATGCATGAAGGCCGGATCGCGGGAATCCTGGACCGCGCCCAGGTGAGTGAGCCGAACATCCTCCGCCTCGCCACCGGCCAGCGGCCGGAGGACAGCGTCGCGGGGCAAGCGGAGGCGGCATGACGGGGCGGAAGGAACTCGGCCTGCTCGGGCTGATCGTGCTGATCGCCGCCGTCACCTCGGCGCTGAACCCGCAATTCCTCTCGGCCGTGAACCTGATGAACATGGCCAACCTGATCGGCCTGTTCGGCATCTTCTCCATCGGCCAGGGGCTGGTCATCATCACCGGCGGCATCGACCTCGCCGTCGGGTCCATGCTGGCGCTGCTCGGCGTGGTGTTCCTCGACCTGGTGGCGAACCGGGAGGTCGCCTGGTACCTCGCCCTGCTGGTGGTGTTGGCGGGCGGGCTGGCCATGGGCCTCGCGCATGGGCTGCTGGTGGCGCGGCTCGGCCTGCAGCCCTTCGTCGTCACGCTCTGCGGGCTGCTGATCTATCGCGGCGCGGCGCGCTACTACACCGGGGATTCCACCATCAGCCTCGGCTTCGCCGAGGGCGTGGACACCATCACCTGGCTGGCCGCCGGCCGCACCCTCGGCATCCCGCACAGCTTCATCGCGCTGCTGCTGGTGGCCGCCGTGATGTGGGTGGTGCTGCACCGCTCGGTCTTCGGCCGCTACCTCTACGCGGTGGGGCGGAACGAGGAAGCGACGCGCTATGCCGGGATCAACACGGGCGCGGTGGTGGCCGGCGCCTATGTGCTGGCCGGGCTGCTGGCGGGCCTCTCCACCATCCTGCTGGTCTTCTACACGAGTTCGGTCTCGCCCTCCTCCTTCGGGAATTTCTACGAGCTCTACGCCATCGCCGCGGCGGTGCTGGGCGGCTGCTCCCTGCGCGGCGGGGAGGGCACGGTGCCCGGCATCCTGCTCGGCACCGTGCTGCTGCAGGTGCTGCAGAACCTGGTGAACATCCTCGGCATCCCCTCCTCGCTGAACTTCGCGGTGATGGGCGGCGTCATCCTGCTCGGCGTGCTCGCGGACCGGCAATTCGCCCGCGGCCGCGCCACCCGCGCCCGGGTGCCGGCGGCCGCCCCGGCGGAGTAGCGCCCGGCGCCGGGCCGTCGCATCATCCCCCCGGGACGAACGGGGGACGCAGGATGACGGAGGAACTGGCCGGGCGACGCATCCTGGTGGTGGGGGCCGGCTCCGGCATCGGCCTGGCGACGGCGCGGCTGGCCGCCGCCCGCGGGGCGCGGCTGGCGGCGACGGTGCTGACGGCGGCGGAGCGCGCGGCGCTGTCGGCCGAGATCCCCGGCATCGCCTGCGAGCCCTATGACGTCACGGATCGCGACCGCCTCCAGCCGGTGCTGGACGGGCTCGCGGCGCGCCTCGGCGGGTTCGATGCGGTGGTCTATTGCGCCGGCATCGCGCTGCGCACCGACTACGGCGCGATGACCGACGCGCAATGGGACCGGCTGATGGAGATCAACCTCACCGGCGGCGCCCGCGTCCTGCGCGCGGTGCTGCCCGTGCTGCAGCAGTCCAGGGACACGCCCGGCTTCGTCGTCATCTCCAGCCAGTTGGGCACGGTGGGCTTCCGGGCCGGCGCCGCCTATGCCGCCAGCAAATGGGCGCTGAACGGGCTGGTCGCCTCGGTGGCGCTGGAATACGCCCCGCTCGGCGTGCGGGTGAATGCGGTGGGGCCGGGCCCGACCGACACGCCGCTGACCGCGCCCAGCCTGTCGAACCCCGTGGTGCGGGCGGAGATGACGGCGGCCATCCCGATGGGCCGCTACGGCCAGCCGCCGGAGATCGCCGAGGTCATCCTCTTCCTCGCCTCGGCGCGGGCGAGCTTCGTCACCGGGCAATGCTGGTGCGTCGATGGCGGCTACACGGCGCGCTGAGCATGGCCGCCGACTGCGCCTCGCCCTGGCCCTGGCGGCGGCGATGAGCGCCCCGGCCCTGGCGGAGGAGCCGCCGCTCGCGCTGCGCGGCATGGGCAGCTTCCATGTCGGCGGCCGGGAGGCGGTGGTGGCCGGCAAGCCGGTCAAGGAGGTGCTGCTGGTCCCCGGCGGCGTCCCGGCCCGCATCGACCCGAACGGGACCTACCAGGTCGAGGCGATGTATGTGCAGTACCATCTCCCGGCCACGCCGCGCGGGGCGGTGCCGCTCCTGCTGTGGCATGGCGGCGGCCTGACCGGCGTGACCTGGGAGAGCACGCCGGACGGGCGGGAGGGCTGGCAGCAGTATTTCCTCCGCCGCGGCTGGGCCACCTATGTGAGCGACGCGGTGGAGCGCGGCCGCGCCGGCTGGGCGATGTCGCCGGAGATCTTCCAGGGCGACCCGGTGTTCCTGACCAAGCAGGATCCCTGGGAACGCTTCCGCATCGGCGCCGGCCCGGGCAGCTGGCGCACCCGCACCGCGCTGCCCGGCACGCAATTCCCGGTGGAGGCCTATGATGCCTTCATGCGCCAGGTGGTCCCGCGTTGGACCACGACGGATGCGGCGCAGCTGGCCGCCTATCGCGCCCTGCTGCGGCGGGTCGGGCCGGCGGTGGTGCTGGCGCACAGCCAGGGCGGCCTGTTCGCCGGGCGTGCCGCACAGGCGGAGCCGGGGCAGGTGCGCGCCCTGGTGCTGGTGGAGCCGGCCGGGTTCGGGGAGACGACGCCCGAGGCGCTGGCGGCGCTGAAGGACATTCCCGTCCTCGCGCTCTATGGCGACTTCATCGACCAGGATCAGCGCTGGCCGGCGATCCGCCAGCGCGGGCTCGATTTCTACGCCGCGCTGCGGGCGGCGGGCGGGCAGGTGGATGTGGTCTCGCTGCCCGAGCGCGGCATCGCCGGCAACAGCCACATGATGATGATGGATCGCAACAACCAGGCGGTGGCGCAGGTGGTGCATGACTGGCTCGCGGCGCGGGGGCTGTGGCGCTAGGGCAGATCCCGATCGGGTGGACTCGCCTGCGCGGGTGACGATGCTCGCGGAGTCAAACGACCAGAGCGGTTGCCGTGCGTCATGGCGAACGGCAACCGCTCGGGCCGCGCCTCGCGCCTCGCGCCGCGGGCAGCCGGACCCGGCCCACCCGCGCCCCGCCGCCGATCACGGGAAGACGATGTCGGTCAGGTTGCAGGTGTTCACCCGCCGCCGCTCATTGGCCGAGCCATTGGCATAGACCACGCGGATGTCGTTCACGCATTGCCCGGCCGGCAGGCGCACCACATAGCTGCCGCCCGAGGCCAGCGTGCGGTCGCCCAGCCGGTCCGGCCCCCAGCTGTTGGTGTTGGCGGACGAAACATAGATCTCGTTGATCGTGGACGCGCTGTTGTTGGTCAGCCGGAAGGACGGGTCGTTCGTCTGCGCGCCGGCGCAGCCAGCGGTGGCCAGGAACAGCGCGGCGGCCAGGGGGCCAAAGCGGCGGAAAGCAAGCATGCAAGCGGGTCCCTACGCTGCGCGGCCCCGGATGAGCCGCCGGTCGGGGCCATTTGTGTCACAAAAGCCTAACCCAGGGTTGAGCTTTGTGCCTCATTGCCGTGCAGGACGCCGGTGACCTGTCCTTCCGGCATCGGGCCATCCCGGCCTTCCGGGCGGAGGCCGGGACCGCCGGCGGGCCCGGCCTCCGGCCGGCCAGCGGGACCGTCGGCCGCTGCGGTCGATGTGCTCGGCGCGCAGCCGCGACAGCCTCGGCGCATCGCGCCGACCGGCGCGCGAGGCCCGCATGCGGACGGGAGGAGGTCCGCAGCCGGATGCCATATCGCAGGCCGCGGCGATCAGGCTGCGGCCGGTGCGGCCGGCCGAGGCGCCGGACGGCGCCCTGCGCCGCGGCGGCGAGCCCCGCCGCCGCAGGGGCCCTGCCCGGCTCCCAGGCGCACCCGGGCAACACCCAGGGTCAGGCTCGGTGGCCCCTGGCGTCAGGCGGTCGCTTCCTCCAGGAAGACCTGCACCGCCTGGAAGAGCGCGCCGCGGTTGCGCTCCATCCACATGCCATGCGTTCCCTCCCCCAGCAGCACCAGGCGCTTGCCGGGGCTGGCGGTCAGCAGCGGGAACAGGGCCTGCGCCATGTAGGGCGGCGTGTCCTGGTCCCATTCGCCAAGCACCAGCAGGGTCGGCGCGGTGATCTTCGCGGGATCGTAGAAGGGCTTGCCGGCCGACCAGAATTCCCGCCCGTCGGCGGTCGAGCCATTGGGCGCGCGGATCACCGGCGGGTTCTGCCGCGACCCCTCCGGGTCGGTCGCCCAGGTGACGCCCGCCCAGTGCTCGAACCAGCCGGGCGGGATCAGCGCCGCCGCCTTGTCGGCCGGCACGCCGGTGCCGCGGCGGCGCCGCGCCGCCTCCACCGTCACGCTGCGATAGGCCCCCAGCTCGCCGCCGGGATCGGCCAGGCTCGGCGTCGTGCGGAGCCAGACCGGGGCATACAGCACCAGCCGCTCCACCAGGGACGGGTTGTCGGCGGCGAAGCGGCCCATCAGCGCCGTGCCCCAGGAATAGCCGAGCTGGGTGAGGCGCGGCAGGTTGCGGCGCTGGCGGATGAAGGCCGCGGCGCTGGCGATGTCGGCCACCGCCGTGTCGCCGCGCACGATCGGCGGGTTGGCATTGGCCGGCTGCGCCATCTCGGGCGGGCGGGTGCTGCGGCCATAGCCGCGGATGTCCAGGCACCAGACATCGAAGCCGCGGCCGGCGATGTAGTCCATCCAGGACAGGCCGCCGAGCGGCAGGTCGAAGGCGGTATGCGCCGGGTAGGTCGCGCCATGCACCATCAGCAGGGTGCGGGCGGGGGAGAAGCCCGTCATCGCCTCCGGCCGCTTGTTGCGCAGGAACAGCTCGATCCCGGCATCCTTCGCCGGGACCATGAACTCCTCGGTCACCAGCTGCCCGCCCGCGCCCTGGGCCTGGACCGGCAAGGGTGCCAGCAGCGGGCCGGCCAGGGCGGGGGCGGCGAGCATCGCGCGGCGGTGCATGGCGTCACTCCGGATCGTCGTTGCGTCCAAGCCTAATCCAGAACGGCCGGAGGCGGGAACCGGGGGGCCGGCGGCCGGGCCCGCCATGCCCCGCGCCCTTGGGCGATGGCGGACAGGGACCAGGGATGCGGGCCGCGGCGCCGGCGCGTCCCCACCGGGCGGGGTTCCCGCCTCGGCCCGCGCCGCCGCTGCGCCAGTCACGCCGTGGCGGCTTGCAGGACACGCCGAACGCGGCCGGCCGCCGCCCTTCGCTGGCGTGGCGGCCACGGGGATCGGCCTGCCCCCCTTGCGCCGCAACGGCCGGCGTGCAGGACCGAAGCCTGCACCGCCGACGCCCTTCGCCTGCAGGGCGGATCCGCGCGGCGCGGCGTTCCCGGCCTGCCGCGATCCGCCCTAAAGGGTGCGGCATGGACGCCACCCCACATGCGCCTGCGCCCCGCCCCTGGCGAAGTGAGGCGATGGCGACGCTCGCCCTCGCCTGGCCGCTCGCGCTCACCAATCTCAGCCAGCATGCGCTGGCGCTGACCAATGCCGTCATCCTCGGCTGGCATTCGACCGAGGCGCTGGCGGCGGCGACGCTCGGCGCCAACCTCTACTACGCGGTGATGGCGGCGCCGCTCGGCACCGCCTTCGCCGCCGCGCCCATGCTGGCCCAGGCGCGCGGCCAGGGCAGGCTGGCGGGCGGCGCCGGCCGCGGCTGGGTGCGGGAGATGCGGCGGTCCGCCCGCAGCGGGCTCTGGGCGACGCTCGCGGTGCTGCTGCCGTCCCTGCTGCTGCTGTGGTTCGCCGAGCCGGTGCTGCTGGCGCTGGGCCAGGCGCCCGGGCTGGCGGCGCTGGCCGGCGAGTACCTGCGCGCCATGATGTGGGGCCTGATCCCCTTCTGCGGCTTCGTCGTGCTGCGCGGCTTCCTCGCCGCCATGGAACGGCCCGGCCCGGCGCTGTGGATCGCCGTGGCGGGCATCGGGCTGAACGCGCTGCTCTGCCCGCTGCTGGTCTTCGGCTGGGGCGGCTGGGCCGGGTTCGGCGTCACCGGCGCCGGCCTGGCCAGCACGCTGGTCGATTCGCTGATGCTGCTGGGCCTGCTCGGCCTGGTCGCGCGCGACCGGGTGCTGGGCCGGTTCCGGCTGCTCGGCCGCTTCTGGCGACCCGATCCGGCCCGGCTGCGGGAGGTGGTGCGGATCGGCCTGCCGGTCGCCGGCAGCATGCTGCTCGAGATCGGCGTGTTCAGCGCCGCCGCCATCGTCATGGGCTGGTTCGGGGCGGTCGCCGTCGCGGCGCATGCGGTGGCGCTGCAGGTGGCGGGCATGACCTTCATGGTCCCGCTCGGGATCGGCCAGGCGGCGACGGCACGGGTCGGGCTGTTCGTGGGGGAGGCGCGGCCGCGCGAGGCGGCGCGGGCCGGCTGGGTCGCCATCGGCCTCGGCGCCGGCTTCATGGGGCTGATGGCGCTGCTGCTGCTGGCCGGCGCCGGCCCGATCGCCCGCGGCTTCGTCGGCGCGGCGGAGGCGACGGCGCGGGAGGCGGCGGCGCTCGGCGCGCTGCTGCTGACCATCGCGGGCCTGTTCCAGCTGGCCGATGGCGTGCAGGCGGTGGCGGCGGGCGCGCTGCGCGGGCTGAAGGACACGCGGGTGCCGATGCTGCTGGCCGGCTTCGGCTACTGGGGCCTCGGCATGCCGGTCGGGCTGCTGCTGGCCTGGCCGGCGGGCTTCGGGCCGCAGGGGATCTGGCTGGGGCTGGCCGCCGGGCTCGGCGCCGTCGCCGTGCTCATGCTGCGGCGCTGGCGCCGGATGTCCGGGGCTTCACTGGACCGCGCCCTGCCGGCGCGCGCATGAGGCGGCGCCGCCCGAGGACACCGCCGATGCGCCTGCCGATCCTGCTGCTCCTGCTGCTGCTGGGCGCCTGCCAGTACGCCCGGCCAAGCCCGGTCGGGGTCAATTGCGTGCATCAGGGCCGCAACCGCATCCCGGTCTGCACGGACTGATCCCGGTGAGCGGACATCCTGACGTCCGCGCACCGGCATCGCGCGCAGGGTTTGGCGTGCCGGCTGCGCGCCAGACCCAATGATCATGCCGGTCAGCAGGGATGCTGACCGGCATGAGCGACAGGCGTCACGGGCGGCGCGCCTGCAAGAAGGTCCTGCCGCCCCGCTCGAAGCCCGCCGACTCGTAGAAACGCAGCGTCGCCTCGCTGCGCGAGCCGGTGGCCAGCATCACCTTGTAGCACCCGGCCTGCCATGCCCGGTCCAGCGCCGCCTGCAGCAGGCGGCCCGCATGGCCCTGCCGGCGATGCGCGGCGTCCGTCACCACATTCTCGATGATCGCACAGGGCCGGGCGCCGCGCGTCAGGTTCGGCACGACGACGAGCACACAGGTGGCAACCGGGCGGCCATCCGCCGGCGCCACCGGCACGGTCGTCATGGCCGAGCCGAGGGGCTGCGACCAGTCCACCGCGGCGCGGCCGGGATCGGGCGCCAGGTCGGCCGGATTGCGCTGGCGGCAGGGCGCCAGCACCGCGCCGGGATCGGCCGGGACGGCCGGACGGATGCCGGCCCCGGCCATGCGCTCAGTCGCTCTCGGGCGGGATGACGTTGGTGCGGCGGCCCTCCACCAGCACGTCGCGCATCGTTTCCACGCCCTTGCGGCGGATGTCGTCCCAGGCCTCGGGCGTGTGGAAGGCGATGTGCGGCGTGACCACCAGGCGGCCCGTCAGCCAGGGCTCGCGGTCGCGGTAGGCGCGCAGCAGGGACGGGATGGGGTCGCGCGGCGGCTCCTCCGGGATCACGTCCAGGCCGGCGCCGGCGATGTGGCCATCCCGCAGGCAGCGCTCCAGCGCATCGAGGTCCATGATCGGCCCGCGCGCGGTGTTCACCACCACGGCGTTCCGCGGCAGCAGGCGCAGCTCCCGCTCCCCGATCATCCCGCGCGTGTTGCGCGTCAGCGGGCAGTGGATGGACAGCACGTCGGACTGCGCCAGCAGCTCGTCGAGGCTGCGGGCGCGGCGGATGCCGAGCGCGCGGTCCCAGCCATTCGGCTGCTGCGGGTCGAAGAACACCACGTCGTAGCCGAAGGCCCTGGCGCGCAGCGCCGCGGCGCTGCCGATGCGGCCGAGGCCGAGGATGCCGAAGCGCTGCACCTCCTGCCGCCGGTGCAGCGGGGATTGCATCACCGCCCAGGGCGCCGGATCCGGCCCGCGCTGGGTCTCGTGGTACAGGATCAGGCCGCGGCGGAGCGAGAGCGCCAGCAGCACGGCGAATTCCGCGACTTCCATCGTGCCGTAGTCCGGCACGTTGGCGACGAGGATGCCGCGCGCGGCGCAGGCGGCGCGGTCCACCCGGTCGTAGCCCACGCCCATGCGGACCACGACCTTCAGCTTCGGGAAGCGGGCGATCTGCTCGGCCGGCACGGCCATGCGCAGGGTCATCAGCCCGTCCACCTCCGCCAGCAGGCTGTCCGGCAGCTCCGCCAGGCTGGCCTTCGCATGGCCCTGCAGCAGGCGGACGCCGGGGCCGAGGATCTCCTGCTCGAGCCTGGTATCGGAATAGAGCCCCTCGGGCTCGAGCACGGTCAGTGTCACGCCAGCATCCCCTCGGTTGGGCGGCGCGCACCATGCCGCCGCCCCGCCAGGGGTGCAATCCGCGCGGCCTACAGGATCGCCGTCGGCGCCACCGTGCTGCCGGTGCCGCCCTTCAGCTTCAGCGGCTGCAGGTTCAGCACGAACTCCGCCCGTCCCTTCCCAGCCAGCTCGTCCAGCTTCAGGTTTTCCAGCAGGTGGACGCCGTTCACCACCAGCGCGATCTGGTGGATCGGCAGGCTGGCCGAAGGCAGGGTCCTGGACGGCGAGACCTCCACCGTTCCGACATCCGCGCCCATCAGGATCGGCCCGCGCCGGATCACCTGTTCCGCCGCGGCGACGCCGATGCCCGGGTTGCTGGCCATGTAGCGGGCATTGTCGCGGCCCCACAGCGTGCCCCAGCCGGTGTGGAACAGCACCGCATCCGCCTCGGCCAGCTGCACGGATTGCCGGCGCAGCGCCTGGTCGACGTCGTCCGGCGTGATCTCGTAGCCCGCCTCCAGCATCGGCACGCCCTTCAGCGCCGCGATGTCCAGCAGCACGCCGCGGGTGAAGATGTTGCCCACCGTCTCCACGCCCATCTCGGCGAAGCCGTTGCGCGTGGCGATGCGGTCGATCTCGACGCAGTTGTAGGTGTGGTTGCCGATCGTCTGGTGCGGGAACATGTCGAACTGCGTGCCAACCTGGCCCATCTCGCCGATCACCATCTCCTCGTTCGATCCGCGCCGGTTCGGCTGCGGGTTCATGAAGAGCGGCTTGGTGTGGATGTGGAATTGCCGGGTCGCCTGCAGCGGCATGCCCTGTTCCAGCACCCGGCCCAGCTCGACGATCTCGCCGGTGCGGATCAGCCCGGCGGCGCGCTTCACCGTCTCGGGCGTCTGGCGGTTCATGGCGCCGCGCCGGTCGGCCGCGCCCCAGGGGCCGGGGCAGCGCTGCGCCGGGTCCGGCGGGCTCCAGGCCTGCGGCGCCTGGGGCGTGCCTTGGGCCGACCCCTGGCCCGACCCCTGGGTGGGCAGGGCGGCGGCCAGCCCGGCAGCGGCCGCGAGCGCAGCGCGGCGCGAAAGGATGGTCATGGCGTTCCTCCGATGGTCTTCTGTGCGCGGGTTCCCTTGCCGCACCCGCGGCCGCTGCGGGCGGCGCGGGGCGGGGCCGGGGCACCGGCGGCCGCCATGCTGGCACGGATGCCGACCGGTGCGGGACGATGGATGACGGGCGGAGGACGGCATGGCGGCACGGCGAATCCTGGTCACCGGCGCGGCGAGCGGCATCGGCGCCGCCTGCGCGCGGCTGCTGGCCGGCCCGGGGAATGCCCTGGCCCTGCACACCCGCAAGAACCGCGACGGCGCGGACCGCGTGGCCGCCCATCTGCGGGAGCATGGCGGGACGGCGACCGTATTGCTCGGCGACCTCGCCCAGGCCGGGGAGCCCGAGCGGGCGGTGGAGGAGGCCGCGGCGGCGCTCGGCGGCCTCGACGTCGTCATCGCCAACGCCGGCTTCGCCGACCGCACGCCGCTCAGCCAGCTGACCGACGAGGCCTTCGCCTACAGCCACGCCTCCATCGCCTTCGCCCTGCTGCGCCTGGCCCGGGCGGCGAAGCCGCATCTGGCGAAGGGCGAGCAGCCGCGCCTCGTCGCCGTCTCCTCCTTCGTCGCGCATGTCTTCCGGCTGGAGCAGCCGCTCTTCCCTGCCTCGGCCGCGGCGAAGGCGGGGCTGGAGGCGCTGGTGAAGGCGCTGGCCATCGAATGGGCGCCGGAGATCACGGTGAATGCCGTCGCGCCGGGCTTCACCCGCAAGGACCCGGGGGCGCATGCGGCCATGGACCCCAAGGCCTTCCAGGACCGCGTCAGCCGCATTCCCATGCGGCGGCTGGGCGAGACGGAGGAGGTGGCGGCGGCGATCCTATTCCTCGCCTCGCCAGCCGCCGGCTATGTCACCGGCCAGGTGCTGCATGTGGATGGCGGGATCACCGCCTGAGGGCTCGCGCGGCAAGGCTTCGCCCGCGCGCCTCCCGGCCGACGGGGCGGCGCATCGGCGCCGGGCATTCCCGCCCGGGGCGGGTGCCGGCACCGGCTGCGGCTCGGGCTCGGGCCGGGACGAGTGCCGGGCGCGGCCCTTGCCGGCGGC
>NZ_SMOA01000520.1 GCF_004353985.1 Paracraurococcus ruber
GGCCGCCGCGCGCATGGCGGGGCCGGCCTTCAGGCCGGCCGGTGCAGCCAGGGCACCTCGCGCCGGGCCGCCACCCCGGACCCGCGCGCGGTCGCCGCGCGGGTGCCCGCGCCCCGGGACTAAACGAACAGGAAATCCGCCGGCCCGGCCGAGAGCAGGCTGGCCGTGCCGCCCGCCACCGCCACGCCATCATGCGCGATGCCATCCACATGCAGGTTGCGGTCGCCCTGCGGCGTGCCGTCCCAGGCGTCATTGAGGAAGGTGACGGTCAGCCGGTGCGGCCCGGCGGCCCAGTCGCCCTTCAGCGTGATGGTGTCGTCCTGGCCGCTGCCATGCAGCGCGCTGGCCGTCAGCGTGCCGCCGACCGGCACGCCGTCCACCGCGAGCATGTATTGCGCGCTGCCGATCCAGGCGTCCTGGCTGATCTTCAGCACGAGACTGCTGCTGCCCGCGCCGATCACCTGGTTGACCGGCGCGGCGGCCGCCCCGATGACCGCGAAGCTCACCGGCCCGGCCGAGAGCAGGCTGGCCGTGCCGACCGGCACCGTGCCGCCGCTCAGCGAGATGCCATCGACATGGAGGTTCCGGTCGCCCTGGGGCGTGCCGTCCCAGGCATCATTCACGAAGGTGACCGTCACCACATGCAGGCCGGGGCCCCAGGGGCCGAGCACGGCGACCGTGTCGGACTGGCCGGCGGCATGTGACGCCGCGGCGGTCAGCGTGCCGCCGACCTGCACGCCGTCGACCACCACGGTGTACTGCGCGCTGCCGAGCCAGGCATCCTGGCTGATCTTCAACACCAGGCTCGCGGCGCCGGCGCCGATGGTCTGGCTGCCAGTGCCGCCGAGGTGGCTGAGCGCCGCCACGCCCGGCCCCAGCACCGCCGCCAGGCGGTCGGCGACCAGCATGACATCGGCCTGGCCCATGTGCTGGCCGCCGGGTGCGCCGTCGCCATCCATCGCCAGGCCGGTCATCGCCGCCGGGGCGATGCCGGCCTGGAAGGCGGGATCGGCCACCAGCAGGTCCATGCCGGCGCGGATCGCCTCCGGGCTGCCGGGCTGGGTGTAGGGATAGGGCACGTAGGTGAAGAGGTAGGGCGTGGTGGCGGCATCCTGGCCCAGCACCCCGCGCACCAGCGCCGCATCCGTCCGCACCTCGCCGACCCATTGCGCGGTCGTCACGCCGGCCGTGTTGCCGTCGAACTCGTTGTGCATCCACAGCGTGACCGTGGGGTTGTCGCGGAGCTCGGCCGGCAGCGAGACGAGGTAGGTGAGCATGTTGCGCTGCTCGCCATCCGTGTCCCAGTTGAGGAACCCGGTGCCGGAATAGATCGTGCCGGGATAGTCGAAACCGAAGGCGACATTCTGGTAGTTGGCGACGATATGGACATCGATGCCGGGATTGGCGGCCTCGAGATCGGCTTCCAGCCGCGCCGCGCCGCCGCGCCAGATGAAGGCTTCCGCGTTGCTCTGGCCGCGAACAAGGACGTTCACGTCGGTGGTCATCGGCTGCTTCGCTCCCGCGTATCGGACCGGCGCGGGCGAAGGCGCCATCCCCTTGCATTAGTGCAAGATTCGACGGTCCAGGCCGATGCACATATCCGGCAGAATCCTAAATATTGCGACAATCTTGCAGGGTCGAAGATCTGGCGTCAGGGCAGGACTTGTTGCAGGCGCCAGTCCGGAACGGCTGCGTTCCGCAGGCCAGGACCGGTGGACCGCAGGACGGCTACGTTTCGACTCCCATTGTGCCTGGAGAATAGTTGCCGATGCCGCCGCGCCTGACCGCTTCGACGCGATGCCTGCCGGGGCCCGGGCGCCGCTTGCCACGGCCTCGGGCGCATCGGAGCGCCGGGGCGGCCGTTGCGAGCGCGCCGGGCAGCGAGGGGCGTGGCCGGGCAAGGCGTCGCCCGGCGCCCGCCCATGCGCCGCCCGGACGGCGGCGGATGGGGGCGCCG
>NZ_SMOA01000521.1 GCF_004353985.1 Paracraurococcus ruber
GGGCCCGCCCCGGGGCGCCCCCCGCCGCCGCGCCCAGCCCCGCCGCCAGGCCGGCGCCCAGCAGCGCCCGCCGTCCCCAGCCCTGCATGCCTGTTCCTCCCCCGTGGTCCCGGCGCCCGGCGCCGCACCCGCGCCGTCAGCGGCCGGGACCTTACGCGGCCGGCGCGGTCCCGGCCACCGCCGGCCCGCCCCGGCCAGGGCGTCGCAGCCGCCGGCGACCGTGCATGGAAGGTTATCGCAATCTCGTGAAATGAGATCGGCCTTCACGCTGGCTTAACGAAGCCGGCAGCACCTTCCCCTTGCCGGGAACAACCCTGCCATGCCGCCAGCGGGCAGCAGGGCAGGGCCGCGGCGGCGCAGCAAGGGAGCCGAGGGATGGCGACGATCGCCGGAAGCATGTTCGACGATCTTCTCCTGGGGGGGAAGGAAGCTGACACCGTCCGGGGCGGCGCCGGCGACGATGTCGCCTTCGGCGATGCCGGGCATGACCGCCTGTTCGGCGAGGAGGGCGACGACTACCTCGATGGCGGCGACGGCGACGGCGACGACGTGGCGGATGGCGGCACCGGCGACGACGTGCTGTTCGGCGGCCGCGGCCAGGACCTGCTGTTCGGTGGGGAAGGCGACGACTACGCCGCCGGCGGCCTCGGCAACGACACGATCTCGGGCGGCGGCGGCAACGATACCCTGGCCGGCGAGCTGGGCAATGACGCGCTGGTGGGCGGCAGCGGCGACGACCTGATGTCCGGCGGGTCCGGCAGCGACATCCTCGTCGGCGATGCCGGCAACGACCGCATGGGCGGCGACGCCGGCAACGACCTGCTCATCGGCGGCGCCGGCGACGACACGCTGGCGGGCGGCGCCGGGCAGGACACGCTGCTGGGCGGCGCCGGCAACGATGCCTTCCTCTTCACCTCCGGCGGCGGCAAGGACGTGGTGATGGACTTCTCGAACGGCGACATCCTGCAGATCCAGAAGAACATCAACAACCTCAACGTCTCCTCCGCGGCCGACCTGGCGAACCGCGTCTCCTCGCAGGGCGGCAACGCGGTGATCGACCTCGGCAATGGCGACACCGTCACGCTGGTCGGCATCAAGGCGGAGGACGTGAAGGCCAATCCCTCCGGCTACATCGTGATCGTCTGATCGCCCGACGCCCCGGCCGCCGAGGAGGTCCCGCCATGCGCATCCCGCCATGCCGCCTGCCGCCATGTTGATGCAGAGCCCGGACCGGGCGCATCTGGTCCTGTCCGGCGTCCGCCTGGCGCACGATATCGTTCTGCTGGTCTGGCACGACGGGCTCTGGCCCGGCCGCTTCCGCCCAGCCCTGGACGATGCGCCGCTGCGGCCGCCGCTGCTGGGCGCGGTGCTGCTGCCGGACCGGCTGCGCGCCGGCCTGGCGCGGCTGCCGGCCGAGGCGGACCCGGAGGCCTGGCTCGGCATCGCCGCCGGGGTGGAGGGGGCGCCGACGCTCCGCCTCGGCGACCTCGCGCCCGATCCGGACGCGCTGCTGCCCTCCCTGCCGGCGGAGGCGCGGGCGCGGCTCCTGCGGCTGCTGCTGGAAGCCGGGACCGGGCTGTTCCCGCTGCTGGACCAGCCCGGCATGCCCGCCTGGCTGCAGGCCCTGGCGGCGGAGGAAGCCGCCATGGCGCCCACCGCCGCCGCGGTCGCCGCCGGGCCGGGCGGGCTCTGCCTGCTGGCGGCCGAGGGGCCGGCGCCGCGCGGCCCGGTCTGGCTGGTTGCGGAAGCCGGGGTGCAACGCTGCGCCGCCGCCGCGGGCGGGGCGCGCCTGCACCTGCTGGCCGACCCGGCCCTACCCGGGGATGTGCTGGTGGCGGCGGATGGCTGGGTGCGCCGCGTCGTGGCGCCGCCGGCTCCCGGCGACCTGCCCTCGCTGCTCGACCGGCTGGCGGCCGATGCGCCGGACGCCAGCGCCCTCGCCGCC
>NZ_SMOA01000522.1 GCF_004353985.1 Paracraurococcus ruber
GGCCATCGCAGCCCCGCCGACAGGCGCGCCGCCTGGCAGGAGGAGACCTTCAGGCGCGCCGCGTAGCCCAACCAGTTGTCCAAGGAGCCGGGTGCGGTACATCGGCTTCTGCGGCAAAGGGGAAGGCGGCGCTTTCGTCGAGGGAGGCGCGCTTGGGCTACAGGGCAGGCTGCCGGTGAACACCCATGGCGGGCTGCTGTCGCAGTCCCACATGGCAGGCATGAACCACGTGGTCGAGCTGGTGCGGCAGCTTCGCGGCCAAGCCGGGCGAGCCCAGGTGCCGGATGCGGAGGTGGGGCTGGTGACGGGCTATGGCGATCTGGGCGATGGCACCATCGCAATCATGGCGAGGGGATGAGGACGATGCAGACTGCCATCCCCGCAAAGCCTGCGCCTGAGCCAACGACCGATAGCCGTCCCTATTGGGAAGGTCTTGCTCGTGGGACGCTCCTTTTGCAGCGCTGTGCCGAATGCGGCCGGATGCGGCACTACCCTCGCCCGCTATGCGATGCGTGCCATTCTTTCGCAGCGGATTGGATCGAGGCCAGCGGCAGGGCCTCGGTACATAGCTGGACGGTGGCACATCACCCCTACCACCCAGCCTTCCGCGGGGAGCTGCCCTACACTGTCGTGACTGCCGACTTGCCGGAAGGCGTACGGATTGTGGCGCAACTGCGCGATGCGCAAGCGGACAGGTTGTGGATTGGCGCGCCGCTGCGCATCGGTTTCGAGGACAATGGCGAGGGCATGGTGTTGCCGGTCCTGGTCACGGCAGGCGGATCAAACAAGTGATTGTCCCAGCATCAACACCAATGCTTCGGCTTCGATAAGCCCCATGCCACGATCAATGGTTGTGTCCACTGGGTAGTTGCCGACACAGTCGGTGATGCCATGCGAAGAGGGGTGGCCTCGTGAGGAGGTGGTATCCATATCTTTTGTCGACATGGACACCGATGATGTACTTCCGCCCGTCTCCGCAGCCGCTGGTACTGAGCTGCGGCATACGGCTGTTTCAGCGGTAACCCTGGGAGCGAGGCGCGCATCTCCTCGCTCGAACCCCGTTGCGGCGCTCGGGCCAGGGCCGCGCCAAGCTACGCCAGCGCGGCAACGCTGTCAGCGCGCGAGAGAGCAGCCGAGGAAGCGCCATCGCTACGCTACGAAGATGCTGTGGTGCCGGGATGGCCCGATGTTGCGCGATGCGCCCCCCAGGCCCTAACGTCCGAACCGTCTCCCAGCAACGCTGATGTATACAACAGCGGTCGCGCACTCAAGCTGTTTCGGTCTTGACGATGCGCCGTGCCTCACCAGGAGGAGGGCAAGCATTCCTGGCGGCTGATCCGCCTGGATGCTCAGTCCCCAGGCAGGGCGCGGTCATGACGATGTACTTGGCGTCTACAACCTGCTCAAGCCACATTCCTTCGCCCGCAACAGGCCCTATGGAAAGGGGCGCGCACTTCTCCACCCGCAACTCCGTTGCGGTGCTCGGACCCGAGCAGGTCATTGAGAGACGTGGTACGACCATCAACTCCATCTGCTTCTCGGCCGCCCAGGACGACCCGAACCACAGCAGGGCGGCGCGGAGCTGGGCGAGGCTGTTATCTGTCCGTCCCTCGGTGGCGTTGACAGCAGCAATCAGGCGCTCCTCCATCGCGGCCGCCCAGCGCGAGATCTAATCGTTGCTCGTGTCAGGCCCCCACCTTCGTCACAAACCACACAACGAACTACAGCGTTGTGCCGGCGGCCGCGAGGCCGAAGCCCGCGACGGCAAGCGAGGCGCTGACCATCCACTTCAGTAAACTAAGGTCGCCTACAATCTCTGAGAGTCCTCTCTGATTGGGGTTAGGGGGTCAAGCTGTTCCTCTCGCCTCAAGTCATTCCCGTAGGTCACTCGCTTCTCTTCGCGGTCGGCGCGTGGCCGCCGCAGGATGGGGTCAGGA
>NZ_SMOA01000523.1 GCF_004353985.1 Paracraurococcus ruber
GCTCGCCAAGGACTGGGAGTGCCTGAACCGGTCAGGCCTGTGCTTCCTGCGCTGGGCCTCCGTCCGCCTCATGCTGCGAAGGCTCTGCCAAACCAGAACATGATCCCGGACGGACTCTAACGGCCGTAGCTTGCGCCGCCAGGCCCGCAGGACGGACGTAAGCGTCTACTGACGGCTGCGGCTGCGGCTGTGGCGGCTTGACGCGGCTCAGATCGTGTCGGGCCGCAGGCTCCAGGGCGCGAGATCGCCGATGCGGTTGATCGGGTGGTCGGCGATGCGGCTGAGGAGCACGCGCAGATAGGCCTGCGGGTCCCAGCCGTTGAGCTCGGCGGTGCCGATCAGGGTGTATATGATGGCTGCTCGCCTGCCGCCTTCGAGCGACCCGGCGAACAGGTAGTTCTTCCGGCCGAGGGCAAGCGGGCGCATCTGCCGCTCGGCGGCATTGTTGTGCAGGCAGGCACGGCCGTCGCGCAGCACCGCTGTCAGCGCGGTCCACTGCGCCAGCGTGTAGCGGATGGCCTTGGCCAGGTCCGACTTGCCAGAGATGCGGCGCAGCGTCACCTCCAGCCAGGTGTGCAGATCGGCCATCAGCGGTGCCGCGCGCGCCTGGCGGGCGGCAAGGCGCGCCTCCGGCGGCTGGCCGTGGATCTCCGCCTCGATGGCGAACAGCGGCTGCATGCGCTCGATCGCCTCGCGCGCAAGCGGGCTGCCGTTGGCCAGCAACTCGTCATGGAAGTAGCGCCGTGCATGCGTCCAGCACGCCGCTTCGACCACCCGGCCGCTTTCGTAGAGGGCGTTGAACCCCGGATAGGCGTCGGCCTGGAGGATGCCGCGGAAGTCACGCAGGCGCCGCTGCGGGTGCTCGCCTTTCCGGTCCGGCGTGAACTCGTAGAACACCGCGGGCGGGTCGGTTCCACCGAATGGCCGATCGTCGCGCAGATAGGCCCAGAACCTCGCTGTCTGCGTCCTGCCGCGGCCCGGCGAGAGCATCGGCATCGGCGTGTCGTCGGCATGCAGCCGGGGTCCGGCCAGGGCATGGCGGCCGATGAACGCCGCCATCGGCTCGGCCAGCGCGGCCGACCTGCCGACCCAGCCCGCCAGCAGCCCGCGCGGCAGGTCCAGCCCGTCGCGGGCGTAGATCTCCGTCTGACGGTAGAGCGGGAGGTGGTCGCAGTATTTCGAGACCAGCACATGGGCCAGCAGCCCGGGGCCCGGCCTGCCGCGCTCGATCGGCAGCGCGGGCATCGGCGCCTGCGTCATCGCCTCGCAGGTCCGGCAGGAGAATGCAGGCCGGATGTGGCGCACCACCTCGAACCGGCCGGGGCGATACTCCAGGATTTCCGTCACGTCCTCGCCGACCTTGCGCAGCGCGCCGCCGCAGGACTGGCAGGCGCAGCCCGCGGCGGGCAGGTGCTCGACATCCCGTCGCGGCAAGGTTTCCGGCAGCGGCTTGCGGCCACGGCGCCGCACCTTCTCCGGCACCTCGGCGCTGGCCGTCTCGTTCTCGGCGTCATCGGTGCCACCCGCGGCGGCGATGTCGGCCAGCACCTCGTCGAGCCGCAGCTCCAGCTGCTCGACCTCGCCCGCCAGGCGCTCCGACGAACGCCCGAACCGCTCGTGCCGGAGGCGCGCGATCTGCACCTGCAGCCGCTCCGCCTCCAGCGTCTTGGCCTGCAGGCCGAGCTCTGCGGCACGACGTGCCGCACGCTCCTCGGCCAGTTCCCCGCGCAGCGCCGCGACCATCGCCACCAGGGCGGCGGGATCCTCGGGCAGCACGCTGTCGGGATGCGGCGTCACGTCGGAATCGTCCCAGACGCCGCCGCGTCGGCGCAAGGGCCTACACCGCGATCTCGGGCTTCCAGCTCGGCGTCGGCGTGCGCCAGTCCAGCCCCTCCAGCAGCATCGCCAGCTGCGCCGCCG
>NZ_SMOA01000524.1 GCF_004353985.1 Paracraurococcus ruber
GGCGGGTCGAAGACATTCACCACGACACGGTTGCCCAGCCGCAGGGTCCGCGCCCTGGCACCGGGCCGCAGCGTTAGGACCACGCCCTCGGCCGTGGCCTCCGCGGCCAGCAGGTTCCGCGGCAGCCGCCGGGGCAGGACGAATTCCTGGCCCGGCGGGAAGCGCAGCAGCACGCGGTCGCCCTGCTGGTCCATGGTGTAGGCCGGCGGCGCCGGCCAGTCGAAGACGATCCGGCCATGGTCGGCATGGTCGCCGACCCGGGCCGGGATGCGGTCCGCCGCCGCCGGCAGGGCCAGCAGCAGGAAGCCGATCACCGCCGCCGGCAGGCCAGTCCCGGCCGGCCGGCGGTGCGATGCATGCCCGGCGGGCCCCGGGACCCCTCCCCCCGCCCGGCGCATCAGTCGAAGCTCGCCAGCAACCGGTCGATATCGGCCTGGGAACTGGCGGCGGTCGGCAGCTGCGGGCCGTTGGCCAGCTTCTGCCCCTCCGTCCGTGGATCCGGCGGCTCGTCCGGCGCCGCCTCGGCCGCGGCGGCTGCCGCGCCCTCATGCTTGGCGAAGGCGGCGACCACCGCCGCCACCCGCTTCTCGATCGCCTTCAGCGCTGAGACCACCTTGCCGATCCGCTGGCCGGTGATGTCCTGGAAGCTGCAGGCCTCGTAGATGCGGGTGACCGCGGCGCCGACGACATCCGCCGCATCGCCCGACAAAGTGGGCTGCAGCCCCTCCAGCTTCTCGCAGGCGTCGAGGATCTCGTTGGTCGCCTCGGCGGTGTGCTCCACCACCGCGTCCAGCTCGTCGGTCGCGGCGGGGATGTGGCTGGCATTGATGTCGTCGACGCGCAGCGCTGCGATCTCGCTCTTCGCGCGGGTGACCTCGCGGCCCAGCGCCTCCAGCTCGGCCAGCAACGCCGCCTCGGTCACGGTCATGGCGCCGGAGAGGCTGCCGAGCACCTCCCGCACCGCCGCCTCGATCCGGTCCTGGCCCGGTGGCGCTCCGTCAGGCATGGGCCATCACCTTCTCGATCTTGTCGCGGAGCGTCTCCGCGTTGAACGGCTTCACGATGTAATTGGAAACGCCCGCGGCCTTGGCGGCAACCACGTTCTCCGTCTTGCTCTCGGCGGTGATCATGATGAAGGGCAGGTCCTTCAGCCGCGCATCGGCCCGCACCTCCTTCAGCAGGTCGAGCCCGGTCATGGGCTGCATGTTCCAGTCGCTGATGACCAGGCCGAAATTGCCGGCCCGCAGCTTGGCCAGCGCCTCCTGCCCGTCCGTCGCTTCCTCGACATTGTTGAAGTCGAGCTGCTTCAGCAGATTGCGGATGATCCGCAGCATCGTCTTGTAATCGTCCACGATCAGGACGTTCATGCTCTTGTCCATCGGGCGCCTCGGGCTTCCTTGCTGGGGGTTCGGGTTACGGGACTCAGTCGGCGGGGCGGGCCCGCTGGCGGGCCAGCTCCGCGGTGACGATGCGGGCGCGCTCGGGCTTCATGGCGCCGAGCACCGGCGCCGCCTTGCGCTCGCCCATCCGGTCCAGGATCTGGACCAGCACGGGCAGGTCGAGGTCGTCGAAGATCGCGGCCGCATCGCGCGGCTTCATGCCCTCATAGAGCTTGACCATTTGCCGCCATCCGGCCTCCTCGCGCTCGCTGAGGGTGCGGTCGAAGGACTGCAGCCGCTGCTGCAGCGCCGTCAGCTCCTCGACCCGCTGGGTCAGGCGGCGCTCGGCGGCGGCCAGCACCATCTCGCGCGCCGCCATCGCCTGCTCCCGCGCCTCCAGCTCGGCGCGGCGGGCGCGCAGCCCTTCCAGCACCGCGCGCTCGGCCTGCTGCTCCGGCGTCAGCTCCACCGCGCCCAGCGCCTGCAGCGGCCGCGACGGCGCCGGGCTGGGCACCACCGCGGCGGCGGCGGCGCGCGG
>NZ_SMOA01000525.1 GCF_004353985.1 Paracraurococcus ruber
CCGCGCCGGCCGGCCGCGCCGTGCCGGCCCGCGCCGCCGCGGAATCGCGCGCCCTGGTCCGCGTCAGCGCGCCGGAGCTCGCCCGCCGGTCGCAGCTGGAGGTGACGCGTGGCCGCCTGCTGATCGCCGCCGCCGGCTTCACCGTGCTGTTCGGCGCGGTCGGCCTCAAGCTCTCGCTCGCCACCATCATCGATCCGACGCAGCCGAAGCTGCGCGCCGCCCCGCGCGTCCCGACCGGGGAGCCGACGGTGGGCCGCGCCGCCATCCATGACCGCAACGGGGAAGTGCTGGCGGTCTCCCTGCAGGTGACGGAGCTCTACGCCAACCCGCAGGAGATCAACGACCCGGTCGGCACCGCCGACCGCCTGCTGCGCGTGCTGCCGCATCTCGACCGGGACCGGCTGATCGCCCGCATCACCCCGCGCACCGTGGGCGAGAGCGAGCGGCCGGTGCAGTTCGCCTACATCGCCCGCAACCTGCCGCCGCGCATCCAGCAGGCGGTGAACGACCTCGGCATCCCCGGCTTCCACTTCCGTCCCGCCGAGCGGCGCTTCTACCCGCAGGGCCGGTCGGCGGCGCATGTGCTCGGCCAGGTGGACGTGGACGGCCAGGGCATCGCCGGCGTGGAGAAGAGCTTCGACGAGCGGCTGCGCAACGACCGCACGCCGCTGCGCCTGTCGCTCGACATCCGCGTGCAGGTCGCGCTGCGCGAGGCGGTGGACCGGGCGATCGCCGACTTCAACGGCATCGGCGGCGCCGGCGTGCTGATGGACATCAACACGGCCGAGGTGCTGGCGATGGTCAGCCTGCCGGATTACGACGCCTCCGACCCCGGCGGCCTGCAGAAGCGGGCCGAGGCGGCGGAGAGCCCGATCCGGCTGGTGGCCAACCGCGCCCCGGCCGCCGCCGCGGCGCCGAAGCAGGACCAGGACCCGCGCTTCAACCGCGCCACCGTCGGCCTGTACGAGCCGGGCTCGACCTTCAAGCTGCTGACCGCCGCCATGGCGCTCGACTACGGCACGGCGAACATCTGGAGCAGCTTCGACGCGTCCCGCCCCATCCGCTACGGCCGCTTCACCATCAGCGACTACAAGGGCAAGAACCGCGTCCTGATGCTGCCCGAGGTGATGGCCTATTCCTCCAACCTCGGCGCCGCGCACATGGCGATGGGCGTCGGCCCGACCCGGCACCGCGAGTTCATGGTCCGCCTCGGCATGACCCAGCGGCTGCAGCTGGAGCTGCCGGAGACCGCCCGCCCCCTCGCCCCCGGGCCGAAGGACTGGCGCGACATCAACACCATGACCGTCGCCTTCGGCCATGGCATCTCGGTGACGCCGCTGCATGTCGTCAACGGCATCTCGGCGCTGGCCAATGGCGGCATCCTGCGGCAGCCGACCCTGCTGGCGCAGCCGGACGGCGCGGCGCGGGACGGGGTGCGGGTGATCTCCGAGCGGACCTCGGAGACCATGCGCCGGCTGATGCGGCTGGTCGTCACCGACGGGTCCGGCAAGGGCGCCGATGTCGCGGGGTATTTCGTCGGCGGCAAGACCGGCACGGCGGAGAAGACCGGCCCGCGCGGCGGCTACCTCGAGAACAAGCGCATCGCCGCCTTCGTCGGCGCCTTCCCGATGAACCAGCCGCGCTACGCCATCTACGTCATGGTGGACGAGCCGAAGCCGAATGCCCGCAGCCATGGCTACGCCACGGCCGGCTGGGTGGCTGCGCCGGCCGCCGGCAGCGTGATCGGCCGCGTCGCCCCCATCCTCGGCATGGTGCCGGAGACCGAGCGGATCCCGCAGATCCAGCAGACCATCGCCATCCCGCTGCAGCCGGGCCGGCCCGCCGCGGCACGCCCGGGCACGCCGGCGCCACCGCCGCGGCCCAACACCCCGGCGGCGGCGCCGCAGCCGCC
>NZ_SMOA01000526.1 GCF_004353985.1 Paracraurococcus ruber
GCCGGTGGCCGCACCGGCGGCGCCGCGCCCCGCCGCCGCGCCGCCCGCGCCGGACGCCGAGGGGATGGCCCGCATCCTCGACAGCCTGGCCGCCCAGGTGATCGTCACCGACCGCGACGGCCGCTGCCTCTATGCCAATGCCGCCTTCGCCGTGTCGCTCGGCGCCAGGCCGGAGGCGCTGCTCGGCGAGCGGCCGGTCGACCTCCTCGGCGAGGCGCGGGGCGAGCGCAGTTGGGCGGCCGACCTCGCCGTGCTGGCCAGCGGCACGCCGCTGCCGCCCTACCGGGAGGACGCCGTCGGCGGCGTGCTGCTGACCAGCAAGGCGCCGCTGCGCGATTCGAGCGGCGAGGTGACGGCGGTCATCACCACCTCCATCCCGCTCGTCGCCCCCGCGGAGCCGGAGCGCGAACGGTGACCGGCGCGGGGCCGCCGCGCCTCCCCGGGCTCGGCGGCCTGCGCGGACAGGTCGGCACCGAGCAGGAGATGAGCTTCAACCGGCTCCTCTTCGCGCTGTTCTTCGCGCTCTACCTGCCCACCCTCGGCGCCAGCATCCTCGGCCAGGGCTTGGTGATGCTGGCGGTCTGGGGCGGTGCGGCCATCGGCATCTTCCTGCATATCCGGCTGCGGCCGGGGCTCAGCACGCCGCGCCGTGCCTTCGCGCTGGTGGTCGATACCGGGTGCCTGTCCTGGTTCCTGCATCTCGGCGGTGCCTGGGCGGCGCCCTGCTTCCCCATCTATCTCTGGATCGCCCTCGGCAACGGCTTCCGCTTCGGCGCCCGCTGGCTGCTGGCCGGCATGGCCGCCTTCGTCCTCGGCTTCGGCACCGTGGCGCTCACCACGCCCTACTGGCAGGCGCTGCCGCATCTGGCGATCGGCCTGCTGGTCGGGCCGCTGGTGCTGGCCGCCTATGCCGGCACGCTGATCCGCAAGCTGTCGCAGGCCCGGCTGGCGGCGGAACAGGCGAACGAGGCCAAGACCCGCTTCCTGGCCGGCGTCAGCCACGAACTGCGCACGCCGCTGAACGCCATCATCGGCATGGGCGGGCTGCTGCGCGATTCGCCGCTAGACCCGGCGCAGCAGGAGATGGCGCGGACCATCGACGCCGCGGCGCATGCGCTACGCGGCCAGATCGACAGCCTGCTCGACATCGCCCGCATCGAGGCCGGCGCCACCGTGCTGCGGCGGGACAGCGTGGACCTGCCGGCGCTGCTGGCTGAGATCCGCGCCCTGCTGCTGGCCCAGGCGCGGGAGAAGGGCCTGGCGCTCTGCCTGCATGTCACGCCGCGGACGCCGCGGCGGGTGCTGTCCGACAATGCGGCGCTGCGCGACATCCTGCTCAACCTCGGCGGCAATGCGGTGAAGTTCACCGCGGCCGGCAGCGTCACCATCGCCCTGGATGCCGAGCCGCGTGCCGATGGCAGCGCGCTGCTGCGCCTGGCGGTCAGCGACACTGGCATCGGCATCGCGCCGGCGGCGCAGGCGCGGATCTTCGAGCGCTTCGCGCAGGCGGACGACAGCATCGCCGGCCGCTTCGGCGGCACCGGGCTCGGCCTGGCACTCTGCCAGGGCCTGGCATCGCTGCTGGGCGGGCAGATCTCGGTGAGCAGCCGGCCGGGGGAGGGAAGCTGCTTCGAGGTCCTGCTGCCGGTGGTGCCGGAACAGGCGGGCGGAGAGGCGGCGCCGATGCCGGCCGGCACCCTGCCGGATGCGCTGCTGCTGACCACGGAGCCCGAGGCCGCCGCCGCGGTCGCGTCCGACCTCGGCGCGCTGGGCCTGGCGGCGCTGCCGCGGGTGGTGCCGGAGGCGAGCTTCGCCGCGCTCTGGGGCCCGGGAGCCGGGGCGCCGCCGCGCCACCTGCTGGTCTGCGCCGGGCCGGAGGGCGCGCCCGCGACCGAGGTGGTCGCCGCC